>NZ_JAPSHI010000059.1:0-5535 GCF_031180005.1 Paenarthrobacter sp.
CTGACTTTGGGGCTGTCCGTCTAACGGGCACCACAAGAAACTGTCAGAGGAACCGGGCATAATGTCGCAAATGGGGAAATTGAAAAAACATCGTCTTGTCGTTGGTCTCGTATCGCTGGTGATGGCTGGTTCATTGACCGCCTGCGATGACGGGCGCGCCGGTGCGGAACAAGCAGCCAAGCAGCTGGCTTCGTCGTTGGCGGCGCTCGACGTCGGCCAGCTCGCCGTTGAGGGCAAGGACGCTGCCGCGGCCAACGATCAACTCAAGACCGTGTTCGAGGGACTCGACGCGAAGCCGGAGGTCGCGTCGGGAGACGTCAAGCTCGACGGCGACACGGCAACTTTCCCCCTTAACTACAGTTGGAACATCGGCTCGGCCAAGTGGGAATACAGTTCCGAGGCCTCGCTGAAGAAGTCCGGCGACAAGTGGGCGGTCCAATGGACCCCTGCCCTCCTGGCTCCGGAGCTCGCTGAGGGCGAGACCCTGTCCGTCAAGACCGTTCCCGCCCAACGCGGTCAGATCCTGGGTGCCGGGGATGCTCCGATCGTTGAGGACCGTCCCGTCTTCCGAGTGGGCATCGACAAAACCAAGGTCCCGGCAGAGCAGGCCGACGCTTCCGCCCGTGCCCTGGCGACGCTGCTCGGGCTCGACGCAGGAGAATATGCCAATCAAGTTGCCGCCTCAGGTCCACAGGCTTTCGTTGAGGGCATCGTGCTGCGTGCGTACACGGCGGAAATCACGGAAGCGAAAATTGAGGCCATTCCGGGCGGTTCGAGCATTCTGGACTCCATGGCGCTGGCTCCCACCCGGACTTTTGCCCGTGCCTTGCTGGGCAGCGTTGGCCAAGCCAGTGCCGAACAGATAGAAAACTCGAATGGTGCGCTGCGTGCCGGGGACACCACGGGTACCGGCGGCCTGCAGCAGAAGTACGACTCACTACTGCGAGGCAAAGACGGCGTGGAAGTTCTTGCCACACCCGAGGAGAAGTCTGAAGGAGAGACGCTCGGTACCAAGGTGTTCTTCTCGTCCCTCCCGTCCCCCGGCACTACGCTCAAGACCACCCTTGACCTAAAACTCCAGCAGTTGGCCGAAGAAACACTGGCCGGTGTTGGACCGGCTTCGGCGATTGTTGCCCTCAAGCCTTCCACGGGCGCTGTCCTGGCTGCCGCATCAGGACCTGGCAGCAACGGGTACAACACAGCTTTACTTGGTCAGTACGCGCCAGGTTCCACGTTCAAAATCGTCGATTCCCTGGCGATGTTCCGCAACGGCGCCACACCGGACTCGAAGGTCGAATGCCCTTCAACGCTGACCGTGGACGGCCGCACGTTCAAAAATGCCGAAGGCTATCCCGAAGGCTCCCTTGGCTCGGTCGCGCTGCGGGACGCTTTCGCGCACTCCTGCAACACTGCCTTCATCAATGCCCGCGATACCGTCAGTCAGGACCAGCTTGAATCCGCAGCGCAGGCTCTGGGCGTAGCGGTTGAAGCTCCCAAGCTTGGCGCTGACGCATTCCTTGGTTCGGTTCCTGGTGCTGCCGAGGGTACCGAGCATGCTGCATCCATGATTGGCCAGGGCAAGGTGCTCTTTTCCCCACTCTCGGCCGCGGTCATGGCTGCTTCCGTCGCCAACGGCGCGCCCGTTTCACCGCAGCTCGTATTGAACCCTGATGCCGCCCAGAACACTGATGCCGGGCAGAACCCCAGCGCCGGTGCCACGCCCAGTGAAAGTGGCGGCGCATCGCCGTCGTCCGCTTCAGCTGCAGTAAGCGCCGTCCCTGTATCACCGGGGTCCACCAAGCCGATCACCAAGGAGGAAGCCGCTGCGCTGTCCGACATGATGCGGGCAGTCGTGACCTCCGGACACGCCGGATTCCTCGCAGAAGTCCCCGGGACGCCAGTAGGGGCAAAGACCGGTACCGCAGAGTTTGGCAATGACAACCCACCCAAGACGCACGCTTGGATCGTAGCGACGCACGGAGACCTGGCAGTTGCCGTGTTCGTGGAAGAAGGTGGCCTGGGTGCCACCACCAGCGGACCCTTGCTGAAGTCCTTCCTTACTGCGGCTGGCTGACGCCGGTTGGGTGCGGAGTCGTCCGCGCTTTCCAAAGCAACAGGGCCGTTCGCGGGATAGGCGAGACCAGGGCCAAAGCCAGGACCGGCACCAGGAAGAGTCCGACGTCGGGAAACTGGCGGACGATGACGGTGAGGTTAGTGTCAAACCTGGCGGGTGCATAAACGAAGCACAACCATAGTGCGAATGCATCCAGGACAAGCGCGCCGAAAGCCAAGATGAGTGGCTTCCACTTTGGGGGTGATGTGCGGTTTCTGAGCAGGATGGAAAGTGCCAGCCACAAACTGAGCAACTCTGCGAGCAGCAATGCCAGCGCGACGGCCCAGCTGTAGCGCTGCAGCCAGTCCTCTTGCACAACTGTGGGCGCAGGGGGCTGCCCGTGCAGGATTCGCAGGATATTGGTATCCACTGCCTTCAGTCGTGAGGGTGCAGAGGTGTCATTGGCGTTGATAACCAACGCGACACCAATTCCTGAAGCGGGAATCATTGCCAGGTACGTGTGCGAGTTGCCCCACTCGCCCTGGTGTTCCAGCAGCAGCGGTAATTCTTCGTCAGGTGGTTGCCTGGAAGGATTTGCGGACTCCACAAGTGGACGAGTGAACCAGCCCATGCCGTACCACTTGGAGCCGTCCACCTGAACGCCTGGCTCAAACATCGTGTTCACGCTGTGTGGCTGGAGGATGCGGGTGGCGCCGTACCGCCCCTGCCCCAGCAGTGCCGTTAGCTCGTGACCCAAGTCCTCGGCCGAGGAGTACATGGTGGTGGACGGCATGCCAGTCGAAGGGGCAGGCGCATCCGTCTGGCGCCAGAACGAGCCGAACCACAGGGAATACCCGGCGGCCAGATTGTCTGCGCGGGCCCCCGCCTGCGTCGGGTGGCTGTGATTCATGTCCAAGGGTTCAAAGACGTGCTGCCTCACGTAATCGCCGAAGGTCTGGCCTGAGACCGTTTGAACCAGGAGACCCAGAATGTTGTAGTTTGCGTTGGCATACCCGAAGGCTTCGCCAGGTGACCTGGCCAAGGGTGAACCGGACAATGAACGAACACCCTGTTCAAGGGCTTCCGGTCCTTGGGCGTCGCTACCTTCAAAGGCCGTGGCTGCTGAAGCCATTCCGCTGGTTTGGTGAAGCAGGTGGCGGACCGTGATCGCGGACGCGCGGCTATCCTCCAAAGCAAACCACGGCAAGTACGTCTGGACCGGCTCATCCAACTCCAGCCTGCCCGCCTCAACCTGCTGCATCACGGCAATTGCTGTGAGCGACTTGGTGGTGGACGCAAGGAGCACGGGCGTCTGAGCGGTCATCAGCCTTCCCGAGTCGTCGGCGCGGCCAAACGCAGCTGAATGCACCTGGACACCGTGCTGCACAACCACGACGGCGGCACCAGGAACTCCCAGCGTCTCAAGTTGATCCTGGAGGAAGGCGTCCAACGCTACATAGGCCGATCTTGGGATCTCCGCTTTCTCTGTCGGGATTGCGGTGTTGCCGGCTGCCGGCGGGCCAAGGCCTCCCACAAGAGTGGCGGCCAGCAGGCAAGCGAGAAGGCTTAGCGATGACCGGGACACACTTCGCATGCCATCACCTGCCGCTGGGTTGATCGTCTCTTCACGGTAGCTCTTCACGGTAGCCAGGGACAGACGGAACACATGCACCGTAGCTGGACGTATGTCCCCTCGCGTACCCAAGCCGCTTATCGCCGTCGAGCGCCAATACGCCGCCGTGGGAGGATTGAAACGTGGCCCATATTGACGTTTCCGGCATCGACTACTTCCTCTCCGACGGCACCCAGCTGCTCAACGGGGTGACTTTCAAGGTCCCCGATGGCACCAAGACGGCGCTCATCGGACCCAATGGAACGGGCAAGACCACCCTGTTCAAGATCATTTCCGGCGATCTCACCCCCGACGAAGGTGTGGTGGGACGTTCTGGAAACATGGGCATTATGCGGCAGTTCGTTGGACAGGTCCGTGATGAATCCACTGTCCGCGACCTCCTGGTTTCCACAGCGCAGGCCGGCCTCGCCGCCGCTGCGAAGGCCGTGGAGGACGCCGAGCTCGCCATGATGGAGCACGACGACGAGCCCACGCAGATGAAGTACGCGCAAGCGATCGTGGACTGGGGAGACGCCGGCGGGTACGACGTCGAGACGGTGTGGGACGAAGTGTGCATGGCAGCACTCGGAATTTCCTTTGACAAAGCACAGTTCCGCCGGGCCTCCACGTTGTCCGGTGGTGAGCAGAAGCGCTTGGTGCTGGAGGCCCTGTTTGCGGGTCCTGATGAACTCCTGCTCCTCGACGAGCCTGACAACTACCTTGACGTCCCCGGCAAGCGATGGCTGGAGGGGAAGCTCAACGAGTCCAAGAAAACCGTGCTGTTCATCAGCCACGACCGCGAGCTGCTCAACAACGCCGCCGGCTGCATCGTGACGCTCGAACCCGGCATTAACGGTGCCGGGGCGTGGATTCATGGCGGTGGCTTCGGATCCTACGTTGAGGCACGCGCGGACCGTAACGCCCGCTTCGAGGAACTGCGCAAGCGCTGGGACGAGGAGCACGTGAAGCTCAAGGGACTCGTCAACATGTACAAGAACAAGGCCGCTTTCCGCTCGGACATGGCCAACCGGTACCAAGCTGCGCAAACCCGCCTTGCCAAGTTCCTGGAAGCCGGGCCGCCCGAGGCGTTGCCGATTGAGCAAAACGTCAAAATGCGCCTTAAGGGTGGGCGGACGGCCAAGCGTGCTGTGGTGGCCGAGAAGCTCGAACTAACCGGCCTCATGAAGCCGTTCTCCACGGAGATCTGGTTCGGCGACCGCGTCGGCGTGCTCGGTTCCAACGGTTCGGGCAAGAGCCACTTCTTGCGCCTCCTTGCCACGGGTGGCACCGACCCCGAGCGCGAGCACCTGCCGGTGTCCGACGTCGTGATCGCTGAAGTGCCGCACGAGGGCACCGTGAAGCTGGGAGCGCGCATCCGGCCCGGTTTCTTTGCCCAGACGCATGTCCGCCCTGATCTACTGGGCCGGACTTTGCTGGAAATCCTGCACCGTGGAGACGAACACCGCTCCGGACTCCCCCGTGAGGCTGCAGCAGGTGCGTTGGATTCATACGGCTTGGCCGGACAGTCCGAGCAGAAGTACGAGTCCCTGTCCGGCGGTCAGCAGGCACGGTTCCAGATCTTGCTGCTGCAACTCTCCGGCGCAACTCTGCTGCTGCTCGACGAGCCCACGGATAACTTGGACCTGCACTCGGGTGAGGCTTTGGAGCGGGCCATCGATGCCTTCGAGGGCACCGTTCTGGCAGTCACACATGACCGGTGGTTCGCGAAGTCTTTTGACCGGTTCCTGATTTTCGGCTCCGATGGCAAGGTCTACGAGTCCGAGGAACCTGTTTGGGACGAGAAGCGGGTGGAGCGCGCCCGCTGACCGCGGACGCTCTCTCACATTCCAACGGTATTCCGCGAACGCTC
>NZ_JAPSHI010000042.1:0-20153 GCF_031180005.1 Paenarthrobacter sp.
GACCGGCCGGGCTCGATGTCCCACTCCGGAATCCAGAACCATTGCACCAGGTCAGCAACGGACGCCGGGGCCGGGATGCGGTGAAAGGTGGGCAGTCTTGCCGGATACAGGATGCCCTTGAACGAACCCTCCATTGGACCCTTCCCAAGCGGATCAAAGCTGTCGCAAATCTCCAAGCGCTACCTGGCAGAAAGCCCGTAGCGTCATAGCCATGACAGATACTACAAGCACAGAGTCCACCACGGCAGCCCACGGCGAATACACCACCCATGGCATCCCGAACGGCCTGACCAGCCTCACGCCGTTCCTTGCGGTGCCCAACGCCAAGGAAGCCATCGTGTTCTACCGCGACGTGTTCGGCGCCCGGGTTGTAGGCGAAACCGAAATGGGCGGGATCGTGGTTCACGCCGAACTCGACTTCGGTAACGGGCACCTCCAACTGGGCGAGCCCAACCCGGAATACCATTTGGTCCCGGCGCCGAGCGGGGAGGACGACTGTTACTCCCTCGGCCTCTACTGCCAAGACGCAGATGGACTCGTCAAAAAGGCGGAGCAAGCCGGGGCCACTATCCGCGAGCCGTTATCCACGTTCGCCTCAGGTGATCGCTACGCCAGCATCCGTGATCCCTTCGGTGTTCGCTGGTCCATCATGACGCGCGTCGAGGACCTCTCAGAAGAAGAGAGCAACCGCCGCGTTGATGAGTGGGCGGCGCAGCAGGGCTAGGACGCCGGCCCGGGACCTTAGCTCAGGCAGAGGCAGAACGGGTGCCCGGCCGGATCAAGGAACACCCTGAACGTTTCTCCGGGCTGATGGTCGGCCTTGGTCGCCCCCAGGGAGAGCGCAACTTCCTCGCCCTTGTCCAAGTCCTCCACGATCATGTCCAGGTGCATCTGCTGAGGGATGGTCTGGCCGGGCCATTTGGGCTCTTGGTACACCTCCACTTGCTGGAAGGAGATGCAATTGCTGCCGTCGCTGGGACGGATATCGAACCAGTCACCTTTGTCCTCGATCTCCCAGCCGAAGAGCTCACCGTAGAAAGCGGCCAATGCAGCTGCGTCGGGACAATCGATGACGACACTCGGGAATTTAGCTATAGCCATTTGTTAAACCTCGTCAGCCGTCTTCTTCATGCGGGCCAGGGCGCTCTTGGTGCCCCGCTGGGTGAGAACGTGAACTACTGCGGCGACGGCAGCCGAGACAACCGCGAAGGCCAGCACACCTGGGAGTGAGTCGTTGAGGTCAGTGCTGTCCTTGGGGGCAGGCTTGCCGGTCTTCTTCTCCCAGAGGCCCTCCAGCGTCTTGTTTGCGAGCGCGCCGGCGCCAAGGCCAATTGCCAGGCCGAAAATTTTCACCAGTATGTTCAACGAAGTTCCTCCATCAGATAGCGCACCGCCGGGCGGCGCCTCACACGACAATCGCCTCAAATACAAGGCAGGGCCGCTGCAACTGCAGCGGCCCTGCCTGGATTCTTAGTCCTTCTTGAAGGCATCCTTCAGCTTTTCGCCGGCACCCTTGAGGTCGGCTTTCGTCTGGTCGCCCTTGCCTTCGGCTTCCAGTCGCTCGTCATCCGTGAGCTTTCCGGCAGCTTCCTTAGCCTTGCCACCGAGCTTCTCGCCAGCGTTCTCCATCTTGTCGTCAGCACCCATGTGTCGCACCTCTTCCTAGTAGTGAACCTGTACCTCTACAACATCACTAATCAGTGTACTTAGCAATATTTGGGAGAAAATCGGCCGGAACTAGAGCTCCCCAAACCCTTCCTCCACAAGTCGCCCCACGTACTCAACTGCCTTCAACGAATCCTTGCCGCGGGCTTCAACCCGCAGGGTGGAACCCTTACCCGCGGCGAGCGCCAAAAGCGCCATGATGGACATGCCATCGACGCCGTTCACAGTCACCTCCGCGTCCAGCCCGGATAGGCCCCCGGCGATCTTGGCCGCAGGACGGGCATGCATTCCGAGGGGGTTGATGAGCTCGAAGTCACCGCTTGCGTCTGGTTCATCCTTGTCGCCGGGGATCTCCGGACCCCCCACGCCCGCAGGCACATTGCCGAAGACCACAGCCTCTGCTGCCTTGCAGACATCCTCGACGCCGGCGCCTCCTTGTGCGGCGACCGCCGCGGCCACGAGCCCCTCAACCAGCGGCGCATCAGCAAGGAGCACAGCGTCCGGATCGCTGGCGAACTCCACCGCCGACTCCGCTGTCATCACGGCCGAACCAAGATCGGTCAGCACCACCACGCCATCGCCTCCGGAGTCCACCAAGGACTGCTCGACGGCGGCCAGCACCTTCTCCAAGCTGGTTCCGATGCGCCCGTCGTCAGTTCCCCCGGCGGCGACCAGTTCGACGTCGGGAGCCATCTGCGCGGCGAGTTCCACCGCTCCCTCAGCAATCTTGCTGCTGTGCGATACAACCACTATCCCCACTGTCATATTGCGTCGGTTCCCGCGTCAGCGGCAGATCCGGCAGCGGCAGCTGCGGCCGCGCGAAATAGCAGCGCGGTTGACGCGGCGCCAGGATCGCGATGCCCTGCGCTGCGCTCCCCCAGGTAGCTGGCCCGCCCCTTGCGTGCCACCAACGGATCCGTGGCTATGGCACCGGTTTCCGCAGCTTCCGCGGCGGCTTCCAACACACCAACGGGGTCAGCGCCGCTAGCGGCGGCTTGTTGTGCCGCTTCAACGGCGGGCGTCCAAGCGTCAATCATTGTCTTATCGCCGAGCTCCGCTTTGCCTCTAGCCACCACACCATCCCTGGCGGCTGCGAGGGCCGCAGCCAGCGCCTCTGCATCAATATCGCTGCTGTCCCCCAATGAGGTAGCTGCACGTAGGTAGGCAGTGCCGTACAGCGGCCCCGCAGCCCCACCCACCTTGGACATGAGTGCCATCGCCGCAGCTTTCAATGCTGCTCCGGGAGTTTCAGGCGGGGCCTCATCGAGCTTCTGCAGCACGGCTTGGAAACCTCGGTCCATGTTCTCGCCGTGGTCCGAGTCGCCAATTGCCCGATCCAACTCAATCAGTTCCACCCGGTGTTCGGCCATTGCTTTTGCGGAGAGCTTCAGCCAATCAACCGCCCATTCGACGTCCAACCCCATGCTCAGGCTCCCCACCGCAGGGCGGCCGTGTGGACGGGAGCATCCCAGAGCCTGGTCATCTCGTCATCGAGGCGCAGCACGGAGACGGAGCAGCCCTGCATCTCCAAGGACGTCACGTAGTTCCCCACTAGGGAGCGCTCCACGGTGGCACCACGCTCGGCGAGGACCTGCGCAGCGCGCCTGTACACGATGTACAGCTCGCTTTGAGGGGTGCCGCCCATGCCGTTGACGAACAGCAGCACCTTGTCCCCGGACGCCAGGGCAAGGTCTTCCAGCACAGGCTCCAAGAGGCGGTCCGTGATGGCGTCAGCGCTTTCCATTGCGATCTTGTGCCTGCCGGGCTCGCCGTGGATGCCGATGCCGATTTCGATCTCATCTTCCGCAAGCTCAAAGCTGGGCGTCCCCGCATGCGGAACCGTGCAGCCGGACAGGGCCACACCCATGGTTCGCACATTTGCCACCACACGCTCGGCGATTGCCGTGACCGCGTCAAGGTCGTCGCCGCGCTGGGCGGATGCACCTGCGATCTTTTCCACGAGGACAGTTCCGCCAACGCCGCGCCGGCCAGCCGTGTACAGCGAGTCCTCCACCGCGACGTCGTCGTTCACCAGCACCGAACGTACGTGCACGCCTTCGGCTTGCGCCATTTCGGCGGCGGTTTCGAAGTTCAGGACATCGCCGGTGTAGTTTTTCACGATATGGACGACGCCGGCGCCTGAGTCAACCGCCACCGTCGCCGGAATGATCTGGTCGGGCGTGGGCGAGGTGAACACTGCGCCGGGGACTGCTGCATCCAGCATGCCGAGGCCCACGAAACCCGCATGGAGGGGCTCGTGTCCACTGCCTCCGCCGGAGACCAGGGCGACTTTGCCCGCTACAGGAGCACCTTTCCGGATGACGTACTTCGGCTCGGGATGGACGTCCACGATGTCGGCATGGGCCATGCCGAAACCTTCAACGGACTCGTCCACCACGGCGCGTGGATCATTGATGAGCTTTTTCATGTGATGCTCCTGGGCGTGCTGTGGCTGGTGTTCTGACCCTACTACCGGCGGCTGTGGCCACGGTAGGCCTTACGCCCTGCATGTGCATAAATCGCGGCGCCGGGGCTTATAGAGGGATGCCCATTGATTAAAGAGCTGAAGGGGCAGCCCCCAATGACTGTCCCTTCAGCTGTTTCGCTCTATCGTCAATCCTCGGCAGTTAGTGTTGCCGCCGCCTCGGGCTCATTTTTGGCGTTGTATTCAGGCCAGAAGGCCGAGTAGAGGTCCGGGTTCGAATGCCCCGCATCCTGCCATGAGGCTTCGTGCGGCCATGACCCATGCGGAATGTCGATCTGGAAAGCGGAGAAGTCCGGGAACGTGACCCTATGGTCCATTGTCCGCATCCCCTTCAGCTGTTCAGGACGGCGTCGCCGCCGGCGGTAACAACGTCCTCAAGCAGCACGGTCTGATCAATGACCGGAAGCCCCACAACATGCCCGAAACTGAACATGTTCTTCGGATCAAGCTCTGCTTTCGCGTTCCTCAATCTTTCGCGGACTGTCGGGCCCCATGCCCGCTCCCGGTCCTCAGCGTCAACAAAGTGACCGTGCAGGTTCACGAAAGTTCCGCCATTGGAGGCGTCGCGCAGGTCATCACGAACGGCGTCGAACATTACCGGGAGCAGCTCCGCCAGCGGCGGCACCGCCATGCCTGCCATAAAGAAGCTGAACGCGGCGTCGCGGGCCCCAACAGTGTCCTCGCCTTCGGCACTCTTGGCCAAGGCGCCGCCGAGTAGCCGCAGCTCAGCCATCAACACGGGACTTTCGACGCCGGGGCCGAAGTGCCGCAGGATGGCCTCCTTGGCTCCACTGTCCAAACGGTCCAACAGGAAGCCCCGCTCGCGCACGGGCACTGGCTGGTCCGGGTCCTGGTGGATCATGTCGAACTGCGTGGCGTCCAGCGGCCCGGTCCCGTCCATCATGAAGGGCGCACTCTGTCGCATCGGCTCCAGCAGTTGCGAGGCCACCGTCATGTCGCCCTGATAGGCGTAGCGCAGATGGACTACGAACCTGCCTCGCAACGGCTCGGGAACGATGTCCATATCAGGCAACCTCAGGAAAGCCAACGACGCCGACGCCTCCTGGGGCAGCGAGGTCACCCAGTCGCTGAACTGCTCAAGAACCGCAGCGGCATGCTCGCCGTCGTAGTACAGCCCGCCGGCAAAGAGGTCCGATCCCGGGAAGAGGTGGAATTCCATGGCTGTGACGATGCCCAGGTTCCCCTTGCCGCCCCGGAGGAGGTAGAACAACTCCGAATTCTCGTCCTTGGTCACCCGGCGCTGCGTGCCGTCGGCGGTGACGAGCTCGAAAGCAATCACGTGGTCTGAAGCGAAACCGTATTTGCGCCCGAGGATGGGCAGGCCGCCGCCCAAGGTGTAACCCACCACTCCGACGTCAGTGGTGGAACCGCATAGACCCATCAAGCCGAACGTCGCGGCGAGATCCACTACGGCCTTCCAGCGGACGCCCGCACCGACGCGGGCCGTCTTCTCAACGGGATCAATGCTGAGTTCCAGCATCCGGCGGGTGCTGATGAGCAAACCGCCTTCGATGGCGTTGGTGGCACCGTGTCCGGTGGATTGGACGGAGACGGGCATTCCCCGCTCTGCCGCCCAGCGAATAGCCGCGGAAACATCCTCTGCGTCGAGGGCGCCGAAGGCCAGATCAGGTTGGTGCTGTGTAGAGAGGTTGAAGGCCGCTACTTCGGGAGCGAATCCCGGATCGGCAGGCGTGAACACTGGACCGCGCACGCTGAGTTGGAGTTCTGAAACATCTGAAAAGGACGCGTGGGACTGCATGATCTTCTCTCAATTGACCGATGTGGTGGAAGCTTCCCCAGCAAGCCTTGACCAGTTTATCCATCAACTGGATATAAGAGAAGGGGTAATAAATCACTCATAATCGGGCAGGGTTGATCCACACGCTTCTCTAGGCGCGGGACCAGAGAGAGGGTGCTCCTTGCGGGGCGCTAGAGCTGCTTGATCATGCGGGTGTTGCCCAAGGTATTGGGCTTCACGCGGGCAAGATCCAGGAACTCGGCAACGCCTTCGTCGTGCGAGCGCAGCAGCTCCGAATACACCTGCGGATCCACGGCCGACTGGTCCGCCATGACTTCGAACCCGTGGCGCTTGAAGAAGTCCACCTCGAAAGTCAGGCAAAATACGCGGCTCACACCAAGTGCCCGGGCTTCCTCCAGCAGGTTCTCCACCAGCACGTGACCCACACCCCGCCCACGCCAGGAGTCAGCCGCGGCAAGCGTGCGGATCTCCGCCAGGTCCTCCCACATCACATGGAGGGCCCCACAGCCGATGACTTCACCATCATCAGACTCGGCGATCCGGAATTCCTGGAGGCTCTCGTAGTACGCCACCGTCTCCTTGGCCATGAGAATCCGTTCCTCAGCCAGGGGCGCCACAAGCCTCTTGATGGCCGCCACATCACTGGTGCGGGCAGGGCGAAGGCTGAAGGTCGAATTCACTCCCCCATCCTAGCGAGGCACACAGCTGCCGAACCGTGCATTACGTATGCCCGGCCGCCACGCACTACTGGAGGCCAGCCGCGAGGCGCCGGTCCTGGGTTATTTGCGTAGCGTGCGTCTAAGCGAGGGACGAGCGAGCACGCGGCAAATGACCCAGGACCAGCGCCGGACTAAGCAACGGACTAAACCCCCAACTCCTCAGGCAACTCAACGTCCTCGCCCAGCACCTGCTTCGCCAGGAAGTGCTCCACCACGCCGTACCAAACCTTCGCGTGCTGCGGCTGCAGAACCCAGTGGTTCTCGTCCGGGAAGTACAGGAAGCGGTGCGGGCTCTGGCCGTTGTCGTCGGCGGGCAGCTGTGATGAGGACAGGAGTTCGTACCAGAGGCGCAGTCCTTCGCCGATGGGCACGCGGTAGTCCTTGTCTCCGTGGATGACGAGCATAGGCGTTTTGATGTTGCCCACGTTCAGGTGCGGCGAGTTTTCCATCGCCATTTCCACGGTCATTTCCTTGAGCCAGTACTGCGCCGCGTCGGTGGTCGGTCCGAATTGGTCCAGCGCCCACAGGCTGGCGTGCGTGACGATTGCCTTGAAGCGGTCCGTTTGCCCGGCGACCCAGTTGGCCATGTAGCCGCCGAAGGATCCACCCATGGCCGCGGTCCGTGATTCGTCGATGTCCGGCCGGTCAACCACTGCGTCGGTGATGGCCATCAGGTCAGTAAAGGGCTTCTTCCCCCATTCACCCCATCCGCGCTGGATGAACTCCTGCCCATACCCGGTGGAGAGGGCAGGGTCAGGCAGGAGAACGGCATAGCCCTTGGCGACGAGCAACCACGGGTTCCAGCGCCACGTCCAGGCATTCCAGGAGTTCAACGGTCCTCCGTGGATCCACAGCAGGAGGGGTGCCGGATTGTCCGCAGAGGCACCTTCCGGGAGCGCCAAGTACGCCGGAACGCGCGCGCCATCTTCCGCCGTCGTTTCCACGCGCTCCAGGGAACCCTTGTAAACGGGGCGCTCCGCCGGTGCCTGCAACCGGACCACTTCGCCTGTAGCGAGGTCTATCCGCACGGCTTCGGCGGGGAACTCGTACGAGCTTCGGAGCGCGTAGGCCGTGGTCCCGTCCGTGGAAACCACGACGTCGGAATAGGCGGCAGCATCCTGCGTCAAGCGGATGACCGCACCGTCAACGACGTCGATCCGAAATACCGGCCCCGCGCCGTCGTCGTCCGCTGTTACCAGGACCGCAGCGCCGTCCGGAAGCCAGGCGAGGGGCGTAGCCCAGCGGTCCCACTGGTGCGCGAGTGGCTCAAGATCCGTGGTCTCGCCGCCGCTGACGTTCAAAAGGTGCAGCTTCACGTGGGGAGCCTGCGTGGGCGTCGTGTCGCTCTCACTCTGGACCACAAGGGTCCGATTGTCAGGGCTGACCGGACCGGGGAAGTAGCTCATGCCTTCGTGGTCCAGTAGCACCTTGACGGCCCCGGTAGCGACGTCGACGGCGGCAAGCACCTCGCGGCTGTCAGCCTTCGCGAGCGCCTTGGTCATGCTGGTGTAGACGGTCTTGCCGTCCGGGCTAACCACTGTTTTGGCTTCCCGCAGCGAGCCCCCGACGCCGGCCGTCAGGTTCCGGAGTTGGAGCGGCGCTGATGCATCCACTGTGGATGGCTTGCCGGGCTCGTCTTCGGCACCTTGTTCCACTGCAAAGATACGCGGCTCTGCCGGGCCCAGGTCGGCATCCCAGTAGCGGACCGGATAGCCGCTGTGCAGGATGGCCGAGACCTTGTTGTCCTTGCGTGCCTTGCGGCGTTCTTCGTCGTTCTCTTCGTCGGCGGATCCGGCCAGGACCTCGGCGTTGACGAAGGTGACGTCCGCATCCCTGGCAGCCATCACTGAAGCGATGCCGCCTGCACGTGAGAGCACCACGCGGGCCTCGCCGCCATCGGCGGGCAGCAGCCACAGTGCATTGACGGGGTCGGCGTCAGGGCTTTCGGGATCAGGACGTGTCGAGGTGAAGTACAGGTCGCCGTTGGCAGCGAAAACGGCGCCTGCCTCGCCTTTGGAGCTGCGGGTAATGCGGCGGGCATGTTTCCGGCCGCTGGGGTCGAGTTCCCAGAGTGCGGTGGCGAACTCCGTAGCCTTGTTGTTCAGCGTCGTGACAGTGGTGACCAAGCGCGTGCCATCCGGGCTGAGGGTGAGGCCGCTAATCCTTGGGATGGCGAGGTAATGGTCGAGATCGTGGAATGGGGTGTCGGGCTGCTCGCCCTGGGTGTCAGCAGAGTCCATGTTCCGATTCAACACGGATTGTGCTGCCGATCACAGGGTGGTTCACTCACAGTGAAACAGTACTTTCACATGTTCACCCAACTAGGTCGCAGTTGAGGTCGTTCTGAGCGTCCAGAACGACCTCAACTGCTACTTGGATGGGAGGTTTCGCAGGGCCTCGACCACCGGAACGGTTCCGTCTTCGGCCGCCATGGCCGCCGCCACTTCCGCTGCCCTCCGGGCGTACGACGGCGTGCTGACAGCTTCCGTAATGGCGTCACCAAGGCGCTCCGGAGTCAGCTTCTTGTAGGGAATCGGCTGAGGACCCGCCCCGATTGACGCGATCCGGGAGGCCCATAGCGGCTGGTCCGGATACACCGGAACCCCAACGGCCGGCACGCCGGCCCGGAAGCCGGCCGCCGTCGTTCCGGCTCCGGCATGGTGAACCACTGCTGCCATTTGCGGGAACAGCCACTCGTGAGGAACGCTACCGACGCCGATAGCATCGGTGCCCAGCGCACCCTCCGCCCCCTGCACAACAGCCCGCACTCCGGCCTGGCGCGTCGCTCCAAGGACCAATGCCGGATCAATGTGGGCGCTGCTTCCAAAGCCAACAAATACGGGCGGCGTACCGTCTGCGAGGAAGTCCACGAGGTCCGTTGGCGGCTGCCAGTCCGGCTTCATCACCGGCCACCAATATCCGGCCATAACCAGGCCCGTGTGCCAATCGGCAGGCCTTGGCAGGACCGAGGGACTGATGCCATGAAGAATAGTGGCTTCGGCTTTACGACGGCGGCGCTCACCGACCGCGCGGCTCAGCTTCCCCAACCCCAGCTCCTTGCGAAGGCGTGCGCTGGGGGCATCATAGGGAGCCGGACCCGCGGCTGCGCGCTCACCAATGATCTTGTTACCCCACGCACCAAGGCTGCGGGCCGAATTCATGATCACAGGCGGATACGCTGCGCTGGGTTCCGTGGGCTGCAAATGCGCGCCGAGGACCGGAATGCCCATGGCTTCCGCGATGTCGTATGCATAGGGCGCCACTGAATTGGCCAGGATCACGTCGGCGCCGGCCTCGGCCGCTGCCAGGGTCCCCGTTGCGGCGTTGTCCATATAGTCGGTGAGCTTCCGCCAAAAGGTGAGCACACTCCCGGATGAAGCCTTGGTGCCGGGTGCTGGCTGCGTGATCAACTTGGTCAGATCCCCGGGAAGCGGCCTGAACTCGCAGCCCGACTCAACGACTAGAGGAGCGTAGGCTGGGTTGGCCGCAATAGCCACCTCGTAGCCCAAGCCCTGCAGGCTGCTCCCCAGCCCAGCCATGGGTGCGACGTCTCCCCGCGTCCCCGGAGCCACCATGAGTACCCGCATGCCACCACTCTTTTCTTCGAATTGCGATCACCGTTCGCAATTAAGAATATAGTGAAATGGGAACAAGACCAAACCACCTAAACCGCATGAAAGGAGGCCCGGATTGCCAACTCACGATGCCACCGACGTCTGGGGGCGCCCTGAACGCTCAGCCGTTGGGCCCAAGCCGGAGCACTCCAGGAACAGAATTGCCACGGCCGCACTCCGGATTGCCGACCAGGAAGGCTTGGCAGCAGTGTCTATGCGGAGGGTTGCCGCGAGCGTAGGTGCAGGCGCCGCCTCCCTCTACCGGTACGTGAAATCACATGACGAACTTGTTGAGCTGATGATGGATACAGTGGCCGGAGAATACCAACTTGAGGCAAATGGAGAGCACCCGCGGGGGCGACTCCTAAACCTTGCCCATCAAGGACGTGCCATCATGCACCGGCACCCTTGGCTGGCCCCGTTGCTGCTTACCCGCCCGTCCATGGGCCCCAGCTCCTTGCGATTCCTGGAAGCGGCACTGGCCGCCTTGGCACCGGTAGACCTTCCGGGACCGGCAAAGCTACAAGTCGTGGCCATGATGTCAGCCATCACATCCGCATTCGTGCAGAACGAGTTGGCTTCCTTGCCACCATCGAATCCGGACGAAAGTACCTCAATCAGCCGCGGCCGGTACATCATCGACGCCCTCCAGACTGGAGAATATCCACACCTGGCCGCAGCAATGGCGGGACACTCTGATGCAGGCAACGCCGACCAACAATTCACCAGCGCAATCTCGAATTATTTGGCGGGCGCAGGCATTCCCGCTTAGTACAGCTGGCCGCTGCCGCCCATGATTCACGCGCTGAATGGCCACTGCCAACGCAAAAGCCCCGCCCGCTCCTTATCTTGGAGCGGGCGGGGCTTAGTGCTGTAGCGCTTTACGCGGTCGGGGCGATCTCCGGTATACGCGGCTTGGCGTTCCCTTCGAACGTGAACTTGGCGTCGTCACCTTCGCCGTCAACATCCACCACAATGATGTCGCCGGAGTGGAGTTCGCCGAACAGGATCTTCTCGGACAGCTGGTCCTCGATCTCGCGCTGGATGGTGCGACGCAACGGCCGGGCACCCATGGCGGGATCGTAACCACGCGTAGCCAGGAGAACCTTGGCAGCGGGCGTGAGCTCGATCCCCATGTCCTTGTCCTTGAGGCGACGCTCAAGGCGGGTCACGAACAGGTCCACGATCTCGATGATCTCGTCCTGCGTCAGCTGCGGGAACACCACGACGTCATCAACACGGTTGAGGAACTCGGGGCGGAAGTGCTGCTTGAGTTCTTCCGTGACCCGGGCACGCATCCGGTTGTAGCCCGTCTGGGTGTCCGTGCCGGACTGGAAGCCCGTTGCCACGCTCTTGGAGATATCGCGGGTACCAAGGTTGGTGGTCATGATGATCACGGTGTTCTTGAAGTCCACTACCCGGCCCTGGGAGTCGGTCAGTCGACCGTCTTCCAGAATCTGCAGCAGGGAGTTGAACAGGTCCGCGTGGGCCTTTTCCACTTCATCGAACAGGACCACGGAGAACGGACGTCGGCGGACCTTCTCGGTCAGCTGGCCGCCTTCTTCGTAGCCAACATAGCCCGGAGGTGCACCGAAGAGACGCGAAACTGTGTGCTTCTCGGAGTACTCGGACATGTCCAGCGTGATGAGGGCGTCCTCTTCACCGAACAGGAACTCTGCAAGTGCCTTGGCGAGCTCGGTCTTGCCGACGCCGGTGGGGCCGGCGAAGATGAACGAGCCACCGGGACGCTTGGGGTCCTTCAGGCCTGCACGGGTACGGCGGATGGCCTGAGACAGGGCCTTGATGGCCTCGTTCTGGCCGACGACGCGCTTGTGCAGCTCGTCTTCCATCTTGAGGAGGCGCGAAGACTCTTCCTCGGTGAGCTTGAAGACCGGGATGCCCGTGGAGTTCGCGAGAACTTCAGCGATCAGGTCCTCATCAACCTCGGAGATATCGTCCATGCCGCCGGACTTCCACGTGCGTTCCTTCTCTGCGCGTTCGGCAATGAGCTTCTGCTCCTTGTCGCGCAGCGAGGCGGCACCTTCAAAGTCCTGGGCGTCGATGGCGGATTCCTTCTCCATCTTCACGTCCGCGATGCGCTCATCCATGGCCTTGAGCTCCGGCGGAGCGGTCATGCGACGGATGCGCAGGCGCGCGCCGGCTTCATCGATGAGGTCGATCGCCTTGTCCGGCAGGAAGCGGTCCGAAATGTAGCGTTCGGCCAGCTGCGCAGCTGAGGCGAGGGCGCCGTCGGTAATCGTCACGCGGTGGTGGGCCTCGTAACGGTCACGCAGGCCCTTGAGGATCTCGATCGCGTGAGCGACAGAAGGTTCCTTGACCTGGATCGGCTGGAAGCGGCGCTCAAGAGCAGCGTCCTTCTCAATGTGCTTGCGGTATTCATCCAGCGTGGTGGCGCCGATGGTCTGGAGTTCACCACGGGCCAGCATTGGCTTCAGGATGGATGCAGCATCGATGGCGCCTTCGGCAGCACCTGCACCAACGAGGGTGTGGATCTCGTCGATGAAGAGGATGATGTCGCCGCGGGTGCGGATCTCCTTGAGGACCTTCTTCAGGCGCTCTTCGAAGTCACCGCGGTAGCGGGAACCGGCAACCAGGGAACCGAGGTCAAGCGTGTACAGCTGCTTGTCCTTGATGGTCTCGGGGACGTCTCCACGGACGATCGCTTGGGCGAGACCCTCGACGACGGCAGTCTTACCGACGCCGGGCTCACCGATCAGGACCGGGTTGTTCTTGGTACGGCGGGAGAGGACCTGCATGACGCGTTCCATCTCCTGCTCGCGGCCGATCACAGGATCGAGCTTGTTTTCGCGCGCAGCCTGGGTCAGGTTGCGTCCGAACTGATCAAGCACCACCGAACCGGCAGGGGTACCTTCCGGCTGACCTTGGCCCGAGCCGCTGCCTGCGGTCTCCTTGCCCTGGTAGCCGGAGAGCAGCTGGATGACCTGCTGGCGGACCCGGTTAAGGTCCGCACCAAGCTTGACCAGCACCTGTGCGGCTACGCCTTCGCCTTCGCGAATGAGGCCGAGCAGGATGTGCTCAGTACCGATGTAGTTGTGGCCGAGCTGCAGTGCTTCTCGAAGGGAAAGCTCAAGCACCTTCTTGGCGCGCGGGGTGAAGGGGATGTGACCGGACGGGGCTTGCTGGCCCTGGCCGATGATCTCCTGCACCTGTTCGCGAACGCCATCGAGCGAAATGCTCAGGGACTCGAGCGCCTTGGCAGCAACGCCTTCACCCTCGTGGATCAGACCCAAGAGGATGTGCTCGGTACCGATGTAATTGTGGTTAAGCATCCGTGCCTCTTCTTGGGCAAGGACGACCACGCGACGGGCACGGTCCGTAAATCTCTCAAACATTTCGCCACACTCCTAGCTACGACGTACTTTGATGCTACGTGCCGGAGCAACACTTTTGGAGCGTGTTCGCCACAGGGGAAACATGACGAGGTTGTGGAATAAATCCGGTTCCAGCCCTTGACCGCTGCTACCCCGTGGTGGGACCCTCCCGCCTTGCCAGGACGCACTGAGCACGGGCCGCCCGTGACTATTTTGTGGCGTGCCGGTCCGCCGCTTTCCCGAGGGGCTTTAGTGCCTGTTTTCGGAGCTTCCCTACCCAGACGATTCACAGAATATTCCAAGCCCGCTGTAGGGCGCCCACAAACTGCCGGGTTAAACACCAATGCCCCGGCAGTGACTGCCGGGGCATTGAAACGGTGAATCAGGAATTGGCCTTTTGGTACGCTTCCTGAATTTCAGCCTGAATACGTCCGCGGCTGTTGACCGTGTAACCGTTGTCACGGGCCCACTGGCGGATTTGCGCGGAATCCTGGTTACGTGCGGCTGTAGCACGGCCCCGGGTTGCACGGCCGGAAGAAGTCTTCCTGGCTTTAGCGACGTAGGGCTCCAGTGCCTTGCGCAGCGAGGCTGCATTAGCAGTGGACAGGTCCATCTCGTAGCTCACGCCATCGAGGCCAAAGCGGACAGTTTCGTCCGCAGCCCCTTCATCCAGGTCATCGACGAGGATGATTTTTACTTTCTGTGCCATGAGTTGCCTCTCATTTGGAGGGTTGGATAATCAGAAATTCCCCGGATTCCTTTGATGATTATCGTTCACGGCAAGCACCCACGTCAAAGTGTAATTGGATTCTCTTCAGTAAGCGGAACCCAATTGGAAGGCTATTTAGCTGCGGGGCCCTCGGATGCAGGTCCTGAATTTTTCAAATTCGCTTCGGCCTGCGCCTTGGCTTCGGCTTGCCGTTCTGATTTGTCCGCATTGAAGATCGACTTCATGGCAAACCAGAAGATCAGTCCGACCACAATGGACGGTGCCAGGACTGCGATGTACTCCATGATCAGTGACCTTCAGGCTTCAGCAACGGGAAAAGGATGGTTTCGCGGATACCGGCCCCGGTGAACAGCATCACCAGACGGTCAATGCCCAGCCCGATGCCCCCCATGGGCGGGGCGCCGTATTCAAGGGCACGGAGGAAGTCCTCGTCCAATTGCATGGCTTCCTCATCGCCGGCAGCGGAGCGGCGGGACTGCTCTGTAAGGCGCTCACGCTGGATTACGGGGTCGATGAGCTCGGAGAACGCTGTACCGCGCTCCATGCCCCCGATGATCAGGTCCCAGGCCTCGATGAGCCGGCCATCTTCGCGGTGCGGGCGTGCCAGCGGCTGCGCGGAGGGCGGGTAGTCGTAGACAAAGGTAGGATTCACCAAGGTGGGTTCCACAATCTCGCCGAACAGTTCAACCACGATCTTTTCGGCGTCCCACTTGGGGTCCACCTTGACCTCGTGCTTGGCAGCAATTGCCAGCAACTCATCCACCGTGGTGTCGGGAGTAATTTCAATTCCCACCGCCTCGGAAATACCCGGGTATACCGAAACCCAAGCCCATTCGCCGTCGAGGTTTATTTCACCGGCATCCGTCTGAATCGTGCGGGTACCTACGACGTCGGCCACATTCAGGATGATTTCCTTCATGCGTTCGGCCATGACGAACTGGTCCGCCCATGCCTCGTAGCACTCAAGTGTGGTGAATTCGGGGCTGTGCGTGGAGTCCACACCTTCGTTGCGGAAGACGCGGCCCATGTCGTAAACACGGTCAATGCCGCCAACAACGGCGCGCTTGAGGAACAGCTCAGTGGCGATGCGCAAGGTCATCTTCTGGTCGAACGCGTTCATGTGCGTCTCGAACGGGCGGGCTGTAGCACCGCCGTGGACCAGCTGCAGGATAGGGGTTTCCACTTCCACATAGCCGTGGCGGTCAAGGGTGTCGCGGACCGAGCGGGTGATGGCGGCCCGCTTGTAAACCATTTCGCGGGCTTCGTCGCGGACCATAAGGTCCACATAGCGCTGGCGAACGCGGGTCTCTTCGTTCAGCTCGGCGTGCAGAACCGGGAGTGGGCGCAGGGCCTTGGACGCCATGGACCAGGAGTCAGCCATGACGGACAGCTCGCCGCGGCGGGAAGAAATAACTTCGCCCTTGATGAAAACGTGGTCGCCCAGGTCAACCAGGGCCTTCCACTCGGCGAGCGCTTCCTCACCGACGTTCGCAAGGCTCAGCATTGCCTGGAGGCGTACGCCCTTGCCGTCCACCCCGCCCTCTTGGAGGGTCGCGAAGCACAGCTTGCCGGTGTTGCGGACGAATACGACGCGGCCGGTGACGCCCACAGTATCGCCGGTAGTCTCATCGGCTTCCAGGTGGGCGTACTTTTCGCGGATTTCGCTCAGCGAATGGGTCCGTTCAACACCCACAGGATAGGCCTCGGTGCCGCGCTCGATCAGCTTTGCGCGCTTCTCCATACGGATGCGCATTTGCTCGCTGGCATCGATGGGCTCTGCGGAGGTGTTCAGGGCGGGGGTGTTTGCGGAAGTCACAGTCCTTAAGTTTACCGGTGATTGCGGGCCTTTACGTCCGGGCATCACGATCAGGGAAACGCATAGACTCGGGCTGTGGAAACGTGGACTGTTGAAACGAACGACGGCGGCGGGCAGCTTGAGGTGCACACCTTCCGGCCAGCGTCGGGTGCTTCGTTCCCGGGTTCGAAGGCACGCACTGAACCACCCGGCGTCGTGCTTGTTCATGGCACCTTGGTGACCGACTCCTTGTATTGGCCGTTCGCCCGGACGTTGAGCGTCATGCTGGGGCGCCCTGTTCACAGCTACAACCGCCGTGGTCGCGGGCAATCCGCACCGCAACCGCCCGGCTATTCCGTCGAAACAGAGATCGCGGACCTTCATGCGGTCATGGAAAAGAGCGGCTCCACGGATGTTGTGGCACACAGCTATGGCGGATTTGTGGCGTTGCAGGCTGCCCGCCACGACGGAGTCAACCGCTTGGTCACCTATGACGCCGCAGTGTCCCTCTCCGGCAACCTCAGCGGCAGGTGGCGGCCCGAGCTCGAGGAAGCAGTGACTGCAGGCCAGCTGGACCACGCCTGGGCCCACCTTGTGCAGGGGCTGGGGACGGCGGGCCCCATTTCCTACCTGCCCATGGGCGCCCTGCGCACGCTCAGCGTTCTCTCCGCCCGAACCCGGCTGGGACTGGAGATGCGCTCCCTCCTACCCACTGCCGTCACGGAAATGCGGGCCGTCCTCGATGCCGACGCCCACCTTCACGACTTCATGAAACTCTCCACCCCAACGCTAATGCTCAGCGGCGGCTGGAGTCCGTCCTACTTCGCGGAGACCGGACGGATGCTGGCCGGCGCCGTGCCCGCGATCGACTTCGCTATTGTGCCGCTGCAGTTCCATGAAGGTCCCCTCCGGCCCGGGAAGCGCCTCGCGTCGCGCATCGCGCGGTTCCTCTCCGGGAACCATCTGGAGGAAGAACCCGCCAGTGCCACCTAGGATGTTTCGGTGAAGGAACGGGACATTGGAACGCACGACGGCGGCAAGCTCGCCTTGTACAGCTACGGCACGGAAGACGCGCCCGGCGAACGCCGCGTGGTGCTTATTGGGGGCGCATTCCTCACCGCGTTGATCTACCGCCCTTTCTCCCTCGCCTTGTCCAAAGGCTTGGGTGAAGGCTGGGCAGTGGACGTGTACGACCGCCGCGGCCGGGGAAAATCCAGCGAGCAACCCCATAACTACTCCATGGCCACGGAAATCGCCGACGTCCGCACCATCATGGACGCCACGGGGGCCCGGAACATTATGGGCCACAGCCTGGGTGGCGCCGTCGCCCTCAACGCAGCCCAAACCTTCGCAGGTACGCACCACCAACCGGACAAGCTGGCGGTGTACGACGCGGCATTGAACATTGACGGCAGCATGGACACGGGCTGGCTGGACGGATTCACCGAATCCGTCAACAAGGGGGATATTGGACGGGCGATGGCCCGGATGAAGCGTGGCATGCATCCCGGAACCGCCCTCGCCCGGGTTCCGGAGCCGGTATTGGCCGGGCTCATGGCAGTGGTGTCGGGGACTAAGGTCAACAGGCTCTTCCGGGAGCTCATGCCGTCGGGTGTCGGTGAACTCAAGGCAGCCTTCGACGCCGCAGATACGCCGCGGGACTTCTCAGCCCTGCCTCCCAACACGCACTTCATGGTAGGCAAGAAGAGCCCGCAGTTCTATAAGGTCACGGCCGCACGCCTGAACAAGGCAGTCCCGGGCAGCACTTTGGAAGTCTCACCCTAGGGCTTCCACGGCTCCGTCCCGGCGGCGGTCAACGAACTCGTCTCCGACATCACGGCCTACTTCAAGCGCTGACTTGTCCACATGGCTGACTTGTCCACATAAGGGTCGGCATGCTGCCCGCATTCAGGTGGCTCGGTTAGGCTCGAGTCATGACGCGCGACATCATCATGACCCACGACGGCGGACACCTCGAAGTACTCACCACGGGCGGTGAACTGGCAGCGGCGGGCTCCGGCGTCGTCGTCGTGCCTGCCTCCATGGTGACGGCCACCGATTACACGCGTTTCGCCCAGAAACTCAGCGAGGCCCTTGGCCGCCCCGTGCACACCTTCAACCGGCGTGGGCGCGGTGATTCGTCTCCGCAGTCCGAGGACTACACGCTCGAAGCCGACATTCGGGACCTCGAAGCTGTCATGAAGCACACGTCCAGCACAGACGTGTTCGGGCACAGTTTCGGTGGTGCCGTTGCGCTGCACGCGGCCCGGACGCTCCCTGTCGAACGCCTCGCCGTGTATGACCCCGCCGTGTCGGTCAACCACAGCGTCAAGGCCGATTGGACGCCGGACTATGAACGCGCGACGGCGGCGGGAGACTATGATCGCGCCCTCGCCGTCCTCATCAAGGGAGTAGAGACCGGCGGCGCCTTCGCGCGAATGCCCCTGTCCATGCTGACCTTGGCCAACAAGCTGGCAGCCGGGACACCACTGGGTAAGCAGATGCGCGAGCTGATGACCTGCGGGGTCCGCGAAATCAAGGCAGTCATCGCTGCGGACATGCCGGCCGAGCCGTTCCTTGAACTGCCCTTGGAGACCCTGATCGTAGTGGGCGAAAAGAGCCCCGCATACTTTGGTGTCGCATGCGGCCAAATCCACGACGTCCTGTCCGGATCCAGCTACACCATCCTCCCCGGGTTCGGGCATGACGGGCCGAACAAGGCGCCGGACAAGCTCATCTCGGAGTTGTCAGAGTTCTACTCGGGCTAGCCCCGGGCAGCATAGCTAGCCGAAGCTGTATTGGCGCCCAAGGAAGGCGTCTTTGCAGATTGTTGATGACCCCTTTAGGCTATAAATCATAAGTCCCCTTACCTTTTGAGGGGCGGGTGCTGTAGATGGTTCAACTTTCCGGCAGCACCCTTTCGTGTTCCAGACCTCGGCAACAGGAGGACCACCATGACTGATCAGTACACGTTCCGAAACCCGGTCACCGCCTACGAGCAGATCTCACCGCCCAAACAACACCAGCCCGAACCCGGCCTCGATGCCGAGCTGACGCCCAAAGCGGACTTAGGTGAAGAGAGCTACCGGGGGACGGGACGACTGGAAGGCAGAAAGGCGATCGTCACCGGGGCGGACTCGGGAATCGGAGCGGCCACGGCCATCGCCTTCGCCCGGGAGGGGGCAGACATTGTTCTCTCCTACCTTCCCGAAGAGGAAGAAGACGCGGCACGAATTGCCGGCATCATCGAGGCCACGGGACGCAAGGCCGTAAAAGTGCCCGGAGACCTCAAGGACTCCGCCACATGCCAGGAAGTGGTGGATACCGCCGTGGCCGTCCTCGGCGGAGTGGACATCCTGGTCAACAACGCGGGCAAGCAGGTGGCTCAGGAAGACCTGGCCGAGATCACCGACGAACAATTCGACCACACGCAGAAGACCAACGTGTACGCAATGTTCTGGATGACCAAGGCTGCCCTTCCGCACCTGCCCGCTGGCTCGACCATCATCAACACCACATCCATTCAGGCGTACAACCCCTCGCCCACGCTCGTGGACTACGCCACCACCAAGGCCAGCATCAACAACTTCACCAAGGGACTCGCACAGCAGCTCGCCCCCAAGGGCATTCGGGTAAATGCCGTGGCGCCCGGCCCCATTTGGACTCCCCTGCAAGTCAGCAGCGGCCAGCCCAAGGAAGCACTACCGGAGTTCGGGCAGTCCACTCCCCTGGGCCGAGCCGGTCAGCCCGCAGAACTGGCTCCTGCATATGTGTTCCTTGCCTCACCGGAGTCCAGCTATGTGATCGGGGAAACGCTGAACGTCAACGGTGGTAGCCCCACTCCGTAGTTCGATGCTTTCCCGTCGTCAGTGTGCCACGTGGGTTGGGTTGTTAAATGCGGGGAGCCCCGACCTTCGTGGTCGGGGCTCCCCGGTTTAATGGTTGTCCGGCGGTGTCCTACTCTCCCACACCCTCCCGGGTGCAGTACCATCGGCGCTGTGGGTCTTAGCTT
>NZ_JAPSHI010000043.1:0-19964 GCF_031180005.1 Paenarthrobacter sp.
CCATCCACACCGGGCAGGTTTCGGTCGCTGACGGTACTGACCTGGCAGCCCAGAAACTCGAACGGCTCCTGACCAACGACCCGGGCATGGGCGTCATCCGCCACGTCGACGCCGGCTACGACCGCGCGGTCGAGGTAGCCAACGAACGCGGCGTCCGCATCCCCATGAACGAGAAGTAGGCAGCACGCGGTAACCGCATCTCGAAGGAAATCCCGGGACGGCTATGCAATGCACTCTTGCCTAGCCGTCCCAGGGAAAACCTAGGCATCAGTTCGAATAACAAACGATCAGCACACCCATCGGAGAGCGAGGAAACGCGCCATGGACAGAGGTAATCCGGGAACGTGGGCATCAGTCGCTATCGGAACACGGGTGACAATGACAAAGGGCGGCCACAATCCGTTTCGGGGGACTGTGGATGACAGAACGGCGGAGGGGACAATACTCTGGATCCTCTCCAATACTGGGATTCGCAAGCTCTTTCACATTGAGGACGGGTTTCAGTTGACCCCTGGTGGACGATGACGGCGCAACTCTCACCGCTGGAGTTCGAGCCTGACACTCGAGATAGTGAAGGCGTCGAACAAAACCAGTTGCCCTGTCCGGAGGACTGCTTCTACTGCACTGCACCGGAAACGGATTAGGGACGAAACTGACTAGAAAGGACCGGTTTATGGTCGTTATCGATGGCCTGACGCTGGACTTGTCCGATGTCGTCGCAGTAGCCGACGGCGAACATGTCACGTTGGCCCCGGAAGCCGTGGTTCGAATGGTCGAATCGCGGAAGTCTGCGGAGGCCACGGCGTTACGACGCCCCGTTTATGGCCGATCGACAGGGGTCGGCGCTAACCGCACGGTTTCTCTGTCGGAAGCCGACGAAGGAGGGGACACTCACGGGCTGAAGCTTCTGCGCAGCCACGCTGTGGATGCGGGCAGAGCACTGGATCGCCGGACCGTTCGCGCGATGTTGGTTGTCAGGCTTAGCCAATTGGCGGCTGGGCGATCTGGAATCAACCCCTCGATCGCCGAAAAATTGGTGGAACTCATCAATAGCGACGTCGTTCCGGAAATTCGGGAGTTCGGTGGCATAGGAACTGCGGACCTGCAGGCATTGGCCGGTACGGCGCTCACTTTACTGGGCGAACGTCCGCCATTGGGCGGCGGCAAGCTTCCGGTGCGCCTGACGGAGTGGGCCACTGCCGATGCCCTTCCGTTCATCAGCTCCAGTGCACTGACTATTGGCCAAGCGATCTTGGCACAGCAAAAACTGTCGAGGCTCTTGGACAATGCAACGTCAGCGGCTGCACTTTCCTTCATTGCGATGTCCGGCAACTCCGAGGCCCTGAGCCCTGCAGTGGCGGCAGTTGCAGATACTCAAGAGGTGGCCTCCGCCGCAACAATGTTCCATGGCATGGTTCAAGGCAGCGGCGAGCCTGCCCGCATCCAGGATCCGTACTGCTTGCGGACCTTGCCGCAGATTTTTGGTTCCCAAGCCGAGGAACTCGCGCGCTTGCATGCTCTGCTGAGCCGTCTTGTTACAGCGGGCAATGAGAATCCGCTCGTTCTCGGTTCACCATCCGACGGCACGAACGACGTCGCCCACCACGGGCTCTTCCAGATGACAAACCTTGCTCGCCGCGTGGATACGTTGCAGCTGGCCATCGGTGCGGCGTGCGCCACTCACCTGCGGAGGATCGACCTCCTGTGCGACCCGAAGTACACGGGCCTGCACCCCTTCCTGGCGGAGGACGGTTCAGGTCAGTCAGGGGTGATGATGCTCGAATATGTGGCTGCTGCCGCCGTTGGCCGGATTCGGGCCAACGCCGTGCCGGCAAGCCTTCAGACTGTGGTGCTGTCGCTCGGAGCTGAGGAGGATGCCAGCTTCGCAAGCGTGGCCACCGCTCAGTTGGAATCGACCGCGGAGGCACTGGCCACCGTCGCCGCCGTCGAGCTTATTTGTGCTTCACGGGCCCTGCGGCTGCAGGGGCGACGACCCGAAGAGTTTGCCAGCGCACGGCTGCGCACCATGATGCAGGCAGGTTTCATACTGCCGTCCGACGTGGGGGATCGTGACCTTCGCGGTGATCTGGAGATGGCCATCGAGCTCGTAAAGGGTTAGGACTGGGAGCTTTCGACCGAATGACGTCCAGGGATCAGTGCGCCGGAACGGATTCTTTGGCTGCCGCCTTGGGGTCCGTCAGCTTCTTATTGGGCAATGCGAAGCTGATCAGGAAGGCAATCAGCATGAGCCCCGCAGCCGTGAGCATGACGATATCGATCGCTTGGGCAAATCCCTCGGTGATGGGCCGTGTCAGCGTGCTGTTGGCCGTGTGGAGCCAGCTGGTGTCATTCAGGGACTCGTTGTTGGCGCCATTCTTGAAGAAGTCGAAGAGCTTGGCGTTTGCCGGGTCCGATGCCACAGCCGGGTCCGTCATTACCGCTTGGTAGTCCGGGCTGGAAGCGGCGGTCTTCATGCCGTCGGCGATTTTGTCGGCTGCCGTGCTGAAAAGCATGGAGATGAACACCGCTGTTCCCACGGCCCCGCCCATGGAACGGAAGAAGGCTGCAGTGGAGGTGCCGACGCCCATGTCCTTGGGCGGGACCGACACCTGCATGGCGAGCGTGAGCGGCTGCATGCAGAAGCCCAGACCGACGCCGAAGAACACTGCTATCAGTCCGGGAACCCACAGGCCGGTATCGACGCCGAGGGCCAAGCCCATGACGGTGGCTGCAGCGGCCAGCACGGCCGTACCCATGATCGGGAAGATCCGGTACACACCTGAAGAGGAGATGGTTCGGCCGGCGGTGATGGATCCGAAGAGGATACCCACAGTAAACGTGATCATCATCAGGCCAGCCTCGGTAGGAGTCAGCCCCTTCACGAGCTGCAGATACATAGGCAGCATGGCGATGGCACCGAACATTCCGATGCCGATGATGAAGTTCAGCAGCGAGGACAAACCGAAAGTGGTGTTCTTGAAGAGACGCAGCGGGATCAAGGCGTAGTCCCCAGCGCGCTTCTCAGCGAGCAGGAACGCCACAATGCCGATCACGCCAAGTCCGTAGCAGAGCCAGGACGCGCCTGAGGCCCAACCCCAAATGCGGCCCTGTTCTGCAACCAGCAGCAAGGGCACAATCGCCAGCGTGATGGCGGCGGCGCCCCAGTAGTCGATCTTTTGCTTCACGTGCCGTGTCGGCAGGTGAAGGTACATGAAGACAACCACAAGGGCGGCGAGCCCTATGGGGAGGTTGATGAAGAAGACCCAGCGCCAGCCCTCGAAGCCCAGGATGTTGGCCGAGCCCGCGAATGCACCACCAATCACCGGGCCCAGGACGGAAGAAATGCCGAAGACCGACATGAAGTAGCCCTGGTACTTCGCCCTGTCCTTCAGTGCCACGATGTCACCAATGATGGTCAGTGCCAACGCCAGCAAGCCACCGGCGCCGAGGCCCTGGATGCCGCGGGCAATAGCGAGCTCGGTCATGGAGTGGACCGATCCCGCGTAGAGGGAACCAACCAGGAAGATCACGATGGCCACGAGATAGAGCGGGCGGCGGCCGAAAATATCGCTGAGCTTCCCGTAGAGCGGGGTGCTTACGGTTGATGTGATGAGGTACGCCGTGGTGGCCCACGCTTGGAGAGACAGGCCATCGAGATCGTTGGCAATGGTGTAGATGGACGTCGACACGATGGTTTGATCCAGCGAGGACAGGAACATGCCGAGCATGAGCCCCACCATGACGGTGAGTGTCTGACGATGCGTCAGGACCTCGCCGGCGGCCCGTACGGGCGCGGTTTTGGACATATCTTCTCCAGAGGTGGCAGAAAAGTGGTTAAGCAGGATAGTTGCTTTCAGTAACTATCTTACGACCCGATCGATTCCCATCGAGGAAATATTTCTTCCACTTTTCTTCTAAGTCGACGCCTTCAGGAGTGTTAGCGCTCCACCAAAATGCCGTCCGTGTCGCAGAAAATCATGACGCCGGGCTGAATCCGCACGCGGTCGATCACGAGCTGAACGTCCACCTCGCCCACGCCTGTCTTGGCGCTCTTCTTAGGGTTGCTGCCCAGTGCTTTGACGCCCAGAGGCAGGCGGGAGATGGCCTCACGGTCGCGAATGGCTCCGTTGATAACTACTCCGGCCCAGCCGTTTGCTACTGCACTCTCCGCGATCATGTCCCCCATGAGTGCAGTCCTCAGCGACCCTTGGCCATCAATGACCAGAACCGCCCCATCCCCGGGGGTGCTCAGGACGGTCTTCACCAGGGCGTTGTCTTCGAAGCATCGAATAGTGCGGACCGGCCCACTGAAGTGTGTGCGTCCACCCAAATTTTGAAACTGGACGGCGATGGACTCCAGTTCCTCGCCGCGTTCGTCGTAGAGATCGGCGGTATTTATTTGCTCGCTCATAGTGCTGCTCCTCTATCGGTTTGAGGCCACACTAACGCTTGAGTCGGGGCTGCCGCAGGAGATATTTCGGCCTATGTGGATAAAAAGTGCGACGGCGGTTCAGTGTCGCTCCACCGCGCTAGGCTGAATTCAAACATTGAATGAGGGGGAACCTGCTATGAGCTTGTCCGATCTACCGGGCCCGGTGCCGGATCCAGCCGTAGTCCGCGGAGGTACGGCAACGGCACTGGCTGAGCCTGTCACCCGTGTTCGGCCGATGTGGGTCACAGGCGTCGTGCTCGTGAACCTGGGCATCAACGCTGCATTCTTTGGCCCCCTCCAGGTTCTTCTCGGACAGCAGGCAGCCCACTTCGATGAGGGCCAGAAGGAAGCCATCCTTGCGTTGGTTACCGGCTGCGGCGCGGCTGTTTCGATGGTGGCCAACCCGCTCTTCGGGGCGTTCAGCGACCGTACAACCTCCCGGTTTGGACGCCGTGTTCCTTGGGTCTTGATGGGCGCCATTCTTGGCGCGGTCGCCCTGGTTGCCTTGGCCGGCGCTCCCAACGTCGCCGCCATGACTGTGCTTTGGTGCCTGGTGCAGGCGGGAGCGAACGCCATGTACGCGGCGATCTTCGCTGCTATCCCGGACCGTGTTCCCGTGCCGCAGCGCGGAACGGTGGGCGGCCTGGCAGCCATGGGTCAGACCGTGGGCATCCTGGTTGGTGCAGTCATTGCTGCCGTCGTAGCCGGAGACTTCGCCGCCGGTTACTGGGTATGCGCGGCGGCGCTGCTGGCCGGCGTCGTGCTTTATCTGCTGAAGAGCGATGATCAGCCCCTGCCGCCCGGCGAGCGTCCCGCTTTCAAAATGGTGAAATTCCTCCAGGGCTTCTGGGTTTCGCCTAAACGCTACCCCGATTTCGCTTGGGCATGGCTGACCAGATTCCTGGTCAGCACGGGCAATCACATGGTGACGATTTACTTGCTCTACTTCCTCGGCGACGCAGTCCGTCTCAAGGAGACGGAGGGAATTGAGCCAGAGTTCGGGGTCTTGGTCGTCACGGGGCTGTATGCCGTCACCGTAATCATCACCAGCGTCCTAGGCGGGCGGCTGAGCGACAGGATGGGCAAGCGAAAGCCCTTGGTTATCGCCTCGTCTGCCATCATCGCTGCGGCCTCGTTGATTCTCGCGTTTGCGCCTACATGGATCGGCGCGATTGCAGGAGCAATGGTGCTGGGGATCGGGTTCGGAGCCTACTTGGCTGTGGACTTCGCACTGATCACTGAGGTCCTGCCCGCCGCCATGGATCGAGGAAGGCACCTTGGGGTCATCAATATCGCTAACTCGCTGCCGCAGGTTTTGGCGCCAGCGATCGCCTTTCTCTTTGTCAAGAACTTGGGCGGCTATGTCTCGCTATACGTGGCCGCGGCAGTCATTGGGCTTTTGGGCGCCGTGTTCGTGGTGAAGATCAAGAGCGTCGCTTAGTTAGCTGGACTTGTGAGGCTGGTGGCTAAGACTGGTTGCATGCAGGGACGCGAGCACGCGCAACCCGCGTCCCATCGATAAAAACGCCATCGACAAAAAACACTGGAAGACAACCCACATCCGAGGGATAATTGGCTCAAGCGGGCGGAATGACCCCGTTGTCGCACCCAAGGGTGCTGATTAGAACACGCCGCTAGACGGCCATTGGTGGCGTTCCGCCCGCCCCAACCATGCCCTTTATTCAGCAGTCTCCTAGAACACCGCGTTCATGACGTTCCAGCCGCTGCCGACAACCGGCTGGCCCTTCCATGTGAAGCCGTAGATGCCCCGGCTGCTGAAGCCCGAAGGGTCGGCGAGGTACATCGTCAGCTGACCGTTAGGGCTGATGCCGTAAACGTCGTTGTAGCCATCGCCATTGAAGTCACCGGCGACCCCAAAACGACTGAGCATTTCCCAGCCCCTGCCTATGGTTCCGTCGTAGCCGCTGGGATGACCGTACTCATTGAAGAAACCGTTGCGCGGAGAGGACCGAACCTGCAAGTCGCCCCACGAACTTCGACTCAGGACCACGGCATCAGGTGTGCCATAGAAATGCCCCGCCCCGGCAGCATCCAGGCCCTGCCAGGCCGAGGAGACCTTGCTGGGTGCGAGCCAGCCGCCCCGCCCGTTTCCTGGGTAAAGGAATACATTGCCCGCTGCATCCTGGGCAAGGATGTCGTTGGTGCCATCGCCGTTCAGGTCGCCGGGTGCGATGAGGTTGATGAACCCCTGCCACCCTTGGCCGATCTGAAACGCCTGTTTCCACGCCCCGGCGCCGTTTCCTTGGTACAGGAAGAGCCGTCCGTAGCCATCGCGGCCCATGACGTCCACAGTTCCGTCGCCGTCGAAGTCTCCCGGCGAAACCAGGAGGTTGTAAATGTGCCAGCCATTACCGATCACTTGCGGTGCCCGCCAGTTGCCTCTTCCGTCCGTGGGGTAGAGCAGCAGCCGACCGGCGGCATCGCGGGCGAACAGGTCAAAGGTGCCGTCGCCATCGAAACCCCTTGAGCGCGGCGCCGCTTCGACAGGGAACCCAAGGGTGGTTTCTTTGCTGGGCACAGTCTCCATGGTGAGGGAGGCCGCGGTGTTCACCGCTTCTTCGGCGGCGGCAGCAGGGACGGCCGAGATCAGGAGGCAGGTGGCTAAAGCCGGGGCCGTGATGAGTGCAAGCAGTCGGCGTGGACTGCGGCGGCGCGCAGGCACGCGAAGGGCAGAGTTGGAGCCCAAGGATTTCCCCCAGAAATAAGACGGCACAGAGCTGGCCGAAGAGATCAATTGGGATGACACTACCGCCTGCTGGGTCGCTGGCATATAACTGGCCCTTTTATTGCGGAACCCAGTCCGGATCGCTCCGAACGGGTTTCCAAGTATGCGACCAACAACTAGAACAGGTCCGTGAACCCGCCCCAGCCCCAGCCGATCACTTCAGCACCGGCCCAGCCGGCGTTGCCGTTCCCGTAGTAGGCCCGTAGCTGGCCGGAGCCGTCCACGGCGAAGACGTCGAGGCTGCCGTCGGCGTTGATGTCGCCTGCGCTGCCGATCTTGCTCATGCCGTTCCAGCCTTGGCCAACAACGGTCATGCCGTTCCAGCCGCCGGTACCGTTTCCGCTGTATAGCCTTAGGTAGCCGGAAGCATCGCGCGCCAGGACGTCAACGTTCGTATCGCCGTCGAAGTCGCCGGGGGTGATGATCGCGTTCAGGGCGTTCCATCCTTGGCCCACCACGTACCTCGGTAGCCATCCGCCCTCTCCATCCCCGGGATAGAGGTAGAGAATTCCATTGGCGTCGCGGGCCAGGATGTCATTTGTGCCATCGCTGTTGAAGTCCCCGGGAGCCACCAGAGACGTGAAGATGTTCCATCCGGTACCGACTTTCCGGGGGCCGTTCCATCCCCCTGTGCCGTCACCGCTGTAAAGGTAAAGGTCGCCGGCTGAGTCCCTGCCCAGGACGTCATTGCTGCCGTCCCCGTCAAAGTCGCCGGGGGAGAGCACTGTGGGGAAGATGTTCCAGCCGGCGCCGACGGTCCGTGCCGGTTCCCAGCTATTGAACACGCGCGGGTACATCACCAAGGCGCCGTCGGTGCGGCGGGCGAGGAGCTCGAAGGCGCCGCGGCTGGTGAAGCCGTTGGGGCGGTTCGAGGCAGAGATCGGTGCAGTTTCTTCGCTGGCAACTTCCAGACCCTCGCAGGGGTGGTTCGCCACGAGGTGCGCTGCGATGGTTTTGCCGCGGTCTTCTTCGCCGAGGAGATAGTGGGGCCAAGTGGTATGGTCGGCCGCCAACTCGCCGTCGCGGGTCCAGTAGATGCGTGTATCCGGCCCGGAGGCCTGGGCGCAGCCTTTGTAGGCCATAGGGTCCCATGACACTGTCAGGGTGGCACCAACGTAAGGTGCGCCGGTGATTACTGGAGGTTCAGGGTCCATATTGGCCATGGCGGGAGCGGGTGCAAGAACAACCGCCGCGAAGATCGCAGCAGCCATCCCGGCAATTGCCCGGCGCACGCCGGACGTAGGGCGTGATGAAGCAAACATTGTGTCCTCCCCAGACTTTATGCGGTTAATGGTACCGCGTCTGGGATTTTCCTAGAAGATTGCTGTGAACCATCCAAAGCCTGCGCCTACAGCCTCGGAGCCCTTCCAGCCGGTCCTTCCGTCGCTGTAGTAGGCGAGCAAGCGGCCTTGCTGGTCAATCCCGTGAACATCGGGGAAGCCATCGCCGTTGAAGTCACCGGCGCTACCTATGAACTTGAGCGCGTTCCATCCGACGCCGATCATCCAAGACCGCGACCAGCCTCCCGCGCCGTTGCCCCCGTAAAAGAAAAGGTGCCCGTTGCGATCACGCGCCAGGATGTCCACGTTGCCGTCACCATTGAAGTCGCCGGGGGTGGCCAGTGCATCCATAACGTTCCAGCCGGTCCCGACGGCGGTTCGAGCCAACCAGCCCCCCGCGCCATTGCCCGGGTAGAGGTAAAGGGCGCCGCCGGGTTCTCTTGCCAGGACGTCGTTGTGGCCATCGCCGTTGAAGTCGCCCGGGCCGACGATGGAGTCGAACACGTTCCATCCATTGCCGATTGACTTGGCCGGTTTCCATCCCCTGGCCCCGTCTCCACCGAAGAGGTAGAGCCCGCCTATGGAGTCGCGCACGATTACATCGCTTTTGCCGTCGCCGTCGAAGTCGCCGGGGGAGAACGCTGTGTTGAAGATATTGAAGCCATATCCCACCGTCCGGGCAGGGTCCCAGGCGTTGCCCTTTCGCCCGTAGAGCACCAGCGAGCCGTCATTGGCGCGGGTTAGGAGCTCGAAGCTGCGTCCCGTGAAACCTGCCGCCCGGTTCACAGCACCAACAGGCTTGCTTTCGTTGCTGTGCAGGGATTCTCCGCCGCAGGCCGTTTTGCTGGCCGTGACGTGGGCGGCCATCCGTGCGCCCCTGTCATCAGCCTCAAGGAGATAACTCCGGGTTGTTTCGCCGGCCACGAGGAAGCCATCCCGGGTCCAGTAGACCGTGAAGTCCGGGCCTTTGCCCCCACCGCAGCCATAAAAAGTGTAGGGACCTATGTCGGCGGTCAGCTTCTTCCCCACAAACGCTTCCCCGTTGAGTATCGGGTCTGGTCCGCTGCTGGGCGCGGCCGACGCCGAAAGGGGGCTAAGTGCCATGGCCGCCACGGTGGCGGTCAGCAGCGCCGCTGCGATCCGACGTCGTAATGTCCCCATGTGTGTTCCTCCCGGTGCGCGATCCAAACCTGCAAGAAGTGTATGTGCCTGCAGGGTTGATAGCCGGGAACGGCATGGGGTCATGGGTGCAAAGGGAGCTCTCAGGAAACGGTCATTTTGCTCCCGTATCATTGATGCGATCGGCCAGCCGCGGTCCTTGACCCAGCCGGCCGTTTCCTTGTCAGCCTGCCAAGAGATCGCCGGAAATGCCCGCATCAAACTCACTGGAACCTTACTCCCTTGACCTGACCACGGGGCTGCCCCGCATGGCTGCCGCACCCACCACGCCGCGGCAGCAGCTGCGCTATGCCCGCATCCTGAAGACGGCCGAAGGATTTGCCCAGCGGCAGTTCGATACCTTGAGCTTGTCTGACGTTGCTGCCCGCGCTGATATTCCACTTGGCACGCTCTACCGCTACTTTCCCTCTACGGCCCACCTCATGCTTGCTGTCTATCGGCAGCAGCTGCGGGAACTCCGCGATGGCGTCCGACTGCGGGAAGGAAAAGGGCATGCCCTCGCGGGTTTGATGATGGAGATCTTCCACCTGCGGGTCATGCAGCCGGGTGTGGAACATTGCCTCATCAGGCCAGCGGGCAAGGACGATGACACGGCGCAGTTACTGCGGGAAATCGATTCCCTGTCCGAGGAAGTGGTTGGTTCGTTGAGCAGGGACCCTGGTAAGGACGCCGTCAGGGCCCGAATCCTGTTACACCTGGTGAGCGGGTTGGTGCAGGCTGTCCGTTGTCGCAGGCTCTCTCTGTTTGAGGCCGAGAAGGATCTGAAGAAAGCGTGCTCGCTCCTCACCGGCGAAGAGTAAACGGGCCTGCTGGTCTAGACCAGTAGGGGACAAGAATGCGTTTTTTGGAATGACGTAAGTCACAATCTCCCCTGGTTGAACGTTTTACTCTCGAATCGTCTCTCTTGGTATTGAATCTTGTACCCTCCGCGCTTCCCTAGGCTGGAAACACCGAAGCGGCTAGCAGCCCCCTATCTGCAGAAGCAATGCCGGACCAGTCACCCTTGGTCCGCACCAGCAGTTCTGTTCCTGCCCGAATCATGCCGTGGGTTCACGGCTAGCCTGAGGAGACAAAGACGTGTCCATTGAGACAATTGCAACTGATAACGACGCCCTGGTACTGAGCGAAGAAGAGATCTTCGCCGCACACGAAGGCGGCAAGCTGACCATTTCCAGCACCGTTCCGCTCAACAACAAGCGCGACCTTTCCATCGCATACACCCCGGGCGTCGCCCAGGTCAGCCGCGCGATCCACGCCAACCCCGAGCTTGCCCGCACCCACACCTGGGCCGAGCGCCTGGTTGTTGTGGTCAGCGATGGCACCGCCGTCCTGGGTCTTGGCAACATTGGCCCCAGCGCCTCCCTGCCGGTCATGGAGGGCAAATCGGCCCTGTTCAAGTCCTTCGGCGACCTCGACTCCATCCCGCTGGTGCTCAACACCACAGACGTTGACGAGATCATCGAGACCCTGGTCCGTCTGCGCCCGAGCTTCGGCGCCGTGAACCTTGAGGACATCTCGGCTCCGCGCTGCTTCGAACTAGAAGAACGCCTCATCGAAGCCTTGGATTGCCCGGTCATGCACGATGACCAGCACGGTACCGCCGTGGTGGTTCTTGCCGCCCTGACCAACGCTGCCAAGGTGACCCAGCGCGGACTCCCCAGCCTCAAGGTTGTTGTTTCCGGCGCAGGTGCCGCAGGTATTGCCATCGCCGAAATTCTTCTTGCTGTTGGCATCGAGGACGTCATCCTGCTCGACTCCAAGGGCGTGGTCAACGCTGACCGTGCCGACCTCGTGGCTGATCCCGGCAGCGTCAAGGCCCGCGTGGCCCAGCGGACCAACCCTCGCGGCATCACCGGCGGTCCGGGTGAAGGCCTGACGGGTGCCGACGTTTTTGTAGGCGTCTCCTCCTCCAAGCTGGACGAAGAACACCTGAAGCTCATGAACGACCAGTCGATCGTGTTCGCTTTGTCCAACCCGGACCCGGAAGTCCTTCCGGAGGTTGCCCAGAAGTACGCAGCCGTAGTGGCAACGGGCCGCAGCGATTTTCCGAACCAGATCAACAACGTGCTGGCCTTCCCTGGCATCTTCCGCGGCGCACTCGACGCCAAGGCCCGCCGCATCACGCCGGCCATGAAGATCGCTGCCGCCAACGCAATCGCCGAACTGGCCGCAGAAGACCTCTCGGCGGATTACATCGTGCCAAGCCCGTTGGACGCCCGAGTTGCACCGGCCGTCACCGCGGCAGTTGCAGCCGCCGTGACTGAATAGCGGTTACAGACTTAGAACCGACGACGGCGATGCCTCCCATGTTGGGGAGCGTCGCCGTCGTCTGTGGTTAAGCCGGTCTGGCTGTGCCGTCGGCCTGCCAAGCGGCCCCTAGACTTGGGGCCATGAATGCCGAACTTATCGTGACCATCTTGTGTGGCCTGGCCATTGCGGTAGGTGTCGCCGGAACCATCATTCCCGTGCTGCCCGGGAGCATCCTCATTGGCGCGAGCCTGCTGGCTTGGGCCATCTGGGGAGGTGCCGGTCCGTTCGGCTGGGTGATCTTCGCCGTCGGAATGGTCTTCGTAGTGGCGGGAATGGCGGCCAGCGCCGTACTCACCGGACGGAAGCTGAAACAGCACGGTATCCCGAACAGGTCAGTACTGATCGGTGTGGTCCTGGGTGTGGTGGGAATGTTCGTCATTCCCGTGGTGGGGCTCTTTGTTGGGTTCGCCATCGGGCTACTCCTCAGTGAAGTCCAGCGGATCCGTGACTTCCGTACAGCTGTGCGTTCGAGCGGCGCTGCGCTGAAAGCCACCGGCATTGGCATCCTGGTGGAGTTCGGACTCGCCTGTGCTGCGGCCAGCACGTGGATCATCGGCGTCTGGATCAACGCCGTGAACGGCTAAACCGCCCTAAACCTGCGGGTGATTAGTGGTGCGCGGGGACGTGGACCCGCGCGGGGCGGAAGCTTGCTCCGGCTCCGGGGAACAGCGGAACATCGATGCGTGCGTGGGTGTGGATTTCCTGCACGGTGTCCTTGGCGTGCTGCGCGATCTCAGCCAGCGTGGTGACCCACATGCCGTCCAGTTCCTTGACCCTCTCGATCAGCTGCTCCAAGGCGACGGCACGGGATGGTCGGCCTGAAATGAACGGGTGGTTGGTCAGGACGAAGCAGCTGCCTTGGGAGTGGTGCGCTTGGGCTTCAAGGGTCCACATTTCCAGCGCCTTGGCCGGGCTCTCGATGACCCCGCTGCCGGTGACTCCGGGGTAGAACCCGTACTGCTCCCAGTCGTCCAAGGCCCAGTCCACGGGGATCTCCACGATGTCCCGGGAATCACCCTCGGCTACCGACATGCGGTAGGGGGCGTCGCCGTCGAGCAGGCTTGAATCATAAAGGAAGCCGCGATCCGCAAGCAGTACCGGCGACTGCCAGTTCAACTCCCACCAAGGTGCCCGATAACCAACCGGCCGGATCCCCGCGACGTTGGCCAAGGCTTCGAGTCCTCGGTCCAGGTAGCTGGCTTCGGTTGCGGCGTCGATACCCTGCATAGGCTCGTGAAGATAACCGTGATGGGCGATTTCATGCCCGCCATCGGCGATCCTGCGGACGACGTCCGGGTAGCTCTCCGCAGTGAAACCCGGGATGAAGAACGTCCCCTTGATGCCTTGGCGGTCCAGGATCTGAAGCAAGCGCGGCACCGCGATCTTGGGGCCGTACGACTGGTGGCTCATGAGGGACATGCGCCGGGTGCTGGAAGGATCGTGCGCGATGGTGCAGGACTCTGCATCGACGTCGAAGGTGAAGGACGCTGCTGCCTGGTAGCCCTCGGGCCACGTGATCGGGTGGAGCGAATCAGCGAAAGCGGGCTGGTTCATGCTGTGGTCCTTTCGGGAACTACGGGAGCGGGTGCGGCCGGCTGCGTGACTGAAACGTGGTTCGATTCCGCTAGGAGATATTTCTTGTGTGCCCGCGGGCCGAGGATTGCGTAGCTCGCCGCGCTGGTGAGGCCACCAGCCAGCCAGGAGAGGTCCCAGCCGCCGAGGGCCACGGCGATGGGGCCCTGCATGGCGGGAACAAGTCCGTACATAAACAGCCAGGTGGAGAAAATACCCACCAGGAGGGACACGATTCCGGCCCAGTTGATGACGGGCAGGCGGTGCGTTCCCACGGGGTCGAAGAGGCGATCAACCTTTGCCGGCCAGCGCTTTTCAAGCCAGAAGTAGTGCACCAGCATGACGCCACCCCAGGCGGCCACCCAAGCGACCAATCCGATCAGCCAAGCGTCGAGCACTGCGGCGAAGTCCTCTTGGAAGATGAAGAACACGACGGCGATGAGTGAGAAGACGCCCACGAAGAGGTTGAGTTTGCGGCGGCTGATCTTGATGTCCAAAGCCTGGGTGGCCACGGAGAAGGTGTAGATGTTCAGGATGTTGGTGGCGATGGGGCCATGCAGCACCATGAGCAGGACGGGGAGGGCCAGGACGCCGAAGTTCTGGACGATCAGCTTGCCGGGGTCGATCTCGCCGCTGTTGGTCGCGAGGCTTGCGCCGAGGACGCCCAACCACACCACGGGAATGAATTGGCCGAGGACCGAGGCGAGGTACACCCTGCGCTTGGGAACCGAAGTGCTGACGAAGCGGGAGTAGTCGGCGGCGTAGGTGAACCAGGTAATGCCCCAGCCGATGCCGATTGCGGTCATCACTGCGCTCATGGCCGCAATGCGTTCCGACCCTTCGAGGATGTTGCCGGCAGGCCCGGCGTAGCCCCAGTCGATCTTCATGCCGAACCATGCCACGCAGGACATGACGGCCAGGATGATGATGGTCGGCGGGACCGTCCATTTTTCAAAGGCTGCAATGGCCTTGTAGCCGAACCAGGCGATGGCAACCTGCGCTGCCATGATGGCCGTGGCGACGCCGATTTTCCAGCTGTAGTTTTGGGCTTCGGGATCTACCCAACCAAGGGTCCCGAATAGTGCCATGACCAGGTCCAGAATGATCCACGTGTTGACTGCGCACCAGCCGATCACCAGGAGAGCCTGAATGGCGGCGGGAAGATAATTGCCCCGGCGGCCGAACGCGGCGCGGGCAAGCACCATGCCAGTGGCGCCGGTCTTCTGGCCGAGGAGGACAAAGCAGCCGAAGAGCAGCATGCCGATCAGGTTTCCCAGGACCAGGACGATCACAGTGTCGGCGAAGCCGAGGCCAAGGTGGATGCCGAGGGCGCCGAGTACCCAGTTGATGGGTGCGAGGTTTGCACCCGCCCAAATCCAGAACTGTCCGGAAACTTTGCGGGTGCGGTCGGCCTCGGGGATGGGCTGGAGCCAGGCTTCGCTGTCGTGGCCCGGCGCCGTTGCCGGACCTGACTGCGATGCGCCTGAAGACGCTGGGGAGAGGTTGTCTTGCATGGGGAGGGCCTCCGTGTGTGAAAGGGACTCTTTCAGCGTATGTGCTCCGGATCACAGCAACAAGATACGATGTGTCTAAGCAAATAACCGATCACCGTACGGAGTGTCATGTCCATTGAGTTGGGTGCGGCTTTGGAGTACCAAAGCCTCAAATCCGCAGAAGCCCGGTTCCTCAATAACGTCCCCGAAGCACTGAACCGGCCCGTCCGTTGGGTGCACTCCAGCGAGGTATTGGACATCGCCCCGCTCCTCAGCGGCGGCGAGCTGTTGCTGAGCGGAGGCCAGGCGCTCGCCGGTGTCACTGCCGAGCGGCAAGCCGGCTACGTCCGCGAACTGGCAGCCCGGGGGATTGCCGCGCTGGCCCTCGAGACAGGTCCTGCCTTCCCGGAAATTCCGCGAAACATGTTGGAGGTGGCCGAAGCCGCCGGTTTGCCGGTCATAGAGCTACGCCAGGTGGTCCCCTTCGTTGGAATCATGCAGGAGATCAATTCGCTTTTGGTGAGCGAATCCGTGGAGCACCTTCAGCGAGGCGACCAAGCTAGCCATGCGATGGCCGCAGAACTTGCCCACGGTGGCGGGCTCGACCAGCTTCTGGCTGTCCTATCCGAAAGTACAGGTGCCAGCTCCCGGCTGGTCTCGCCGTCGGGCCTTACCCTCGGTGCCGCCGGATCGTTCGACGACGGTGGCAGCGTCACTACCGTGGATGTGCCGGTGCGCGGCGTCCTCGCCGCGAGACTTGAACTGCACATGCCCGACGACGGCGATGCCGGCCTCGCGCAGGTGGCGGGCGAACGTTCCGTGGACATCCTCGGGCTGGCGTTGCTGCAACGCATGCCGCCAGGGTTGAAGGAATTGGCTGGCATCGAACTCATGCGTGCCATCAATTCCGGGAGCCAGCAGTGGCAGCTGCAGCAGCTGGGACCGGCGTCGGGATTCCCAGTCAAGGGTGCGGTGGCGGCCGTAGTGATTCGGTCAACCGGTGCCGGGCATCTTCGGCCGGCAGTGGACGCGCTGCTTCGGGAGAGTGTGCCGCTCAGCGCGAGCTACGCCAACAATGCGGAATTGATCGCACTCGCGTCGTTGCCCGGAGGGGCGGCGGGAAATGGGCCGGCCACTCGACGTGTGCTCCTGGATTCACTCCGTCAACTGGAGGTTCCGGCTGGGTCCTTGGTGGCCGTCGGGCCGTTGGGCAGCGGAATTAGGGATGCGCCGTGGTCCTTGGCCGAGGCACGTCGCGCGCTGGATCTTCCCTCGGCCGATGGTGGTGGCGGCGCCGGCGGCGGTGTTGTGGACGCTGACACACTGGCCGTGGAGCTCCTTGCCCAAGAGTCTTTGGACGCCGCCACCCGCGAGGTGTTCGTCCAGCGGCAGGTGGGTGCCGTCGTCGAGCATGATCGCCTGAAGAAGTCCGAACTGATGCGGACCCTGGCCGTCTGGCTGGATACCGGGTGTAACACTGCCCGTGCTGCGCGGGAACTGCACTTGGAACGGCAGTCCCTGCACCACCGGCTCCAACGGATCTTTGAACTGTGTGGCGGAGATCCGCGGGGAACCGGAAGGCTGGCGGCGCTGCATCTGGCAACGAGGCTGGCCCGGTTGTAGGCCCTTAAACGCCAATTCGATGGTTCCCTGCACACACCGCCGTTCGCAACAGCGTCTGCGCAGGGAACCATCGAAATGGGTGCTTGCAGGGCCCTACTTCAACACGATCGTCCTGTTCCCATTCAGGATGATCCGCCCCTCGCAGTGCCAGCGAACGGCGTTGCTGAGGGCCTTGCATTCGGTGTCCCGGCCGGCGGCTACGAGATCGTCCGGCCCGAACGTGTGGTCCACCTCCACTACCTGCTGGGCGATGATGGGACCTTCGTCCAACTCGCCGTTCACATAGTGTGCGGTGGCGCCCACAGTTTTTACTCCACGCGCGTATGCCTGGTGGTAGGGCTTGGCACCCTTGAAGCTAGGCAGGAACGAGTGGTGAATGTTGATGGCGCGGCCGTCCAGCTTGCGGGCGAGGTCGTCGCTGAGGACCTGCATGTACCGGGCCAGGACAATGAGTTCCACGTCCAGTTCATCGATGATCTCCAGCAGGCGCCCCTCCGCCGCCGGCTTGGTGGCAGCGGTTACAGGGACATGGAAGAACGGAATTCCGTGCCACTCCGCCAAACCCTGGTGGTCCGTGTGGTTGGAAACGACGCCCACCACGTCAATGGGGAGCTCTCCGATCCGTGCGCGGAACAGGAGGTCATTAAGGCAATGCCCGAACTTGGAGACCATGATCAGCACGCGTCGCTTGTAGCCCTGTTGCTCCAGTTGCCAGTTCATGCCGTACTTCTCGCCAACGGGAGAGAACGCAGAACGAAGCTCGTCAACGGTGGATTCGTTGCCGGTCGACGCGAAGTGCACCCGCATGAAGAAGTGACCCTCAGCGCGATCACCGAATTGCTTGTTGTCGATGATGTCGCAGCCGTGTTCCAGCAGGAAGCCGGACACAGCGTGCACAATTCCCGGACCTTCGGGGCAGTTCAAAGTGAGGACGTGCTCCACCGTGGTCTCGGGAGAGGAAACGGCGGTTGTTTCAGTTTGGATGGCAGTCATGGCTAGCACTCCACTACGTTGACGGCGAGGCCTCCACGGGAGGTCTCCTTGTATTTGGATTTCATGTCTGCGCCTGTTTCGCGCATGGTCTTGATGGCTTTGTCCAGGGACACTTTGTGGCTGCCGTCGCCGTGCAGGGCAAGGCGGGCGGCGTTGATGGCCTTGACGCTGGCGATCGCATTGCGTTCGATGCAGGGGATCTGCACCAGTCCGCCCACGGGATCGCAGGTGAGGCCGAGGTTATGTTCGATGCCCACTTCGGCGGCATTTTCCACTTGCCCGGGCGTTCCACCGAGGACTTCGCAGAGACCGGCGGCGGCCATGGAGCAGGCGGAGCCCACTTCACCTTGGCAGCCCACCTCGGCGCCTGAGATGGACGCGTTGATTTTGAACAGGATTCCGACGGCGGCCGCCGCCAGCAGGAAGCGAACGACACCGTCGTCGTTGGCTCCTGGAACAAATTTTGTGTAGTAGTGCAGCACTGCCGGGACAATTCCGGCGGCACCATTGGTGGGCGCTGTGACGATCCTGCCGCCCGCGGCGTTCTCCTCATTCACAGCCAGGGCGAACAGGTTCACCCATTCCATGGCGAGGAGCGGATCGGCAGAGTGCGCACCGTTCAGGTCTGCGTCAGTTTCGGAGAGCTTCTTGAACAACGACGGCGCCCGTCGCGTTACATTGAGGCCTCCCGGCAGGATTCCCTCGGCAGAGCAGCCGTTGTCAACGCATTCCTGCATGACGGCCCAGATGCCCAGCAGCCGTTCGCGGAGCTCTTCCTCGGAACGCCATACGAGTTCGTTGGCCAGCATGATGTCCGAGATCGACTTGCCTTCCCGTAGGCAGATGGCCAGCAGTTCGTCGGCAGTGGTGAAGGGGTAGGGCAGAACAGTGTCGTCGGCTACCACTTTGTCGGCTCCGGAGACGTCCCCGTCCACCACGAAGCCGCCCCCAATGGAGTAGTAGCTGCGTTCCCGCAGCACGTTGCCCGTGTGGTCCAGCGCGCGGAACGTCATGCCGTTGGGGTGTGCCGGAAGCGACTTGCGGCGGTGCAGGACCACGTCCTCGTCCCAGTTGAAGTCCACACGGTGGTTGCCGCCCAAGCGAAGTTCCGCATCGAGCGCAGCGGCGGCCACCTGGTCATCGGCGGTGTGGGTGTTCACGGTTTCGGGAGAGTGGCCTTGCAGCCCCAGCACCACGGCCTTGTCAGAGCCGTGGCCCCGGCCGGTGGCGCCCAGGGAGCCGAAAAGCTCAGCCTGGACGCGCACCGTAGCCGGGAGTTGGCCGGACGATTCGAGACCGTCCGTGAACTGCTTTGCCGCACGCATCGGGCCTACCGTGTGTGAAGAAGACGGCCCGATGCCAACAGAAAACAGGTCAAGCACACTTAGTGCCATTAGGGGACCTCTGGGGAGGCGTACTCCCGCATGGCATCGAGGAGCCAGCGTCCCAGGAAGTCGGCAAACGAGGCCCGGGGAAAGATCCGGTAGGACTCATCCGAGGTCTTCCAGAGCATCACCGGAATGTGCGCAAGCTCAGTGGAGACAGCCGTACCGGCCTTGAAGACGCGCGGGTGGAGGTCCAGCGCGCATGTCTTCTCCAGCACTGCGCGGGCGTGGCTGCCGGAGAGCTCGAACGTGGTGCGGTTCGCGGACAAGTCCACCACCTGGCCGGCGTCGTTGCCCAGTGCGGTGGTCAGATCGCTGACCAAGGAACCGCCCAGTGAGTCATGGGCTTCCTCCGGGGCAACCACCATGAATTCGGTGGGGCCCAGCCACAGGGCGTTCACGGAACCCGTCCCCGTCACGTCGCCGCAAGTGGCAGGCAAGCCGCCGGTCACGGACGCAACCCGGGCACCGGCGTCGGACGCTGGGTGAACCCTGATCCCCACCATGGTCTGGTACGGAATTTCGGTGAGCGTCACCGTGCCCGGCACGGAGCCGGAGGTGAAAGCGTCAGCCAGGTGTTCGGCCGGGCTGCGGCGGGCACCCCGAACGCGGTTGACGTGTGCGGTTTCTGCTGGTGTTGCTGTTTCAGCCATCTTTGCGGGTCCCTTCAGCATCGAAAAGTACGGTTTCGCCAACAACCACGTCCACCAATTGGTCTCCCAGCGAGGCCACCAGGGTCTCGCCGATGCGGTTGCGGCCGTTTTGAATGAGTGCCAGGGCGAAGGAACGGCCCAGCGCGGCGCTGTGGTAGCTGGAAGTCACGAAGCCCTCCATGGGAACGGGTCCGTCAGCCGGGTTGACCGGAATGCCCTTTTCCACGAGCTGCGTGCCTTCCGGCAACCTCAGCGAGTGGTCCACGGGAAGGACGCTGACCAGGTGCTTGCGGTCCTC
>NZ_JAPSHI010000060.1:0-5102 GCF_031180005.1 Paenarthrobacter sp.
CAGCGCCGATGCTGTGTTGTTCATGATTTTTCTTTCGTCAGAGTTTCACGGTTTCAGAGTTTGGCGGTGTCAGAGCTTGCCGGTGACAGTGTCGGCAGCGTTTGGTGCTTTGTCTCTGTTGCCGCGGCCAGCTGCTCGTCGAGGTTGAAGACCTCTTCGAGGACCCGGAAGCCTTCGTCAGGGGGAACCTCACTGCTGTGGAAGAGCGCGCCCATTTCCGCCTGCCAGCGGGTGTTGACGTCGGTGAGAGCCATCCGGGCCCGCACGGCGTCAAAATCGTCGCATTCGAGGTAGCCGATCAAAAGTCCGTCGCTGTCCAGGTACAGCGAATAGTTGTTCCAGCCGGCTTCCTTCAGGGCAGCGAGCATTTCCGGCCAGACCGCGGCGTGGCGCCGAATGTACTCCTCCAGCAACTCGGGCTGGACGGAGGACCGGAAGCAAACTCTCATTTCGAGCTCCTGCGTGGGTGGGCGGAAATGCATGGAAGGAGATTGAATCGTTTCATTACTACGATTCAAAGTACTCTGGAGTTCGGAAGGGTGTCAAGCTTTGCACCCGAGCAAACGATCTTTCGGAGGACCAGCAAATGTCCCGGCCAACCAGCATCAAGGACGTCGCCAGCCACGCACAGGTCGCGGTAGGAACGGTATCCAACGTCCTCAACAACCCCGACAGAGTCTCAGAACGCACGAGAAACAGGGTGCTGAAGGCCATCGATGAACTCGGCTTCATCCGCAACGATGCAGCACGGCAGCTGCGGGCCGGGCACAGCCGCACCATCGGCGTCGTAGTTCTAGATGTCGGCAACCCGTTCTTCACCGCCCTGGTCCGGGCCGCCGAGGACGCCGCGGCGGTGAACGGCAGCGCGGTCCTGCTCGGCGACAGCGGCCACGATGCAACCCGCGAATCGCACTACATCGACCTGTTCCAGGAACAGCGCGTCCAGGGGTTGCTCCTGTCCCCTGTGGGAGATGTGGCAGACAGGCTGGAGGCACTGCGGCAACGCGGCATCCCCACCGTCCTGGTGGACCGCCTCGCTGATGAAAACCGCTTCAGCTCTGTGTCGGTAGATGATGACGCCGGCGGCTACCTCGCCGCCCGCCACCTCCTCGACCTGGGGCGCCGGAAGCTCGCTTTCGTGGGCGGGCCGCTCTCCATCAGCCAGGTCCAGGACCGCCTCGCCGGCGCCCGCCGCGCTGTCGCCGAAGTACAGGGGGCGGCACTGGAAGTTCTCGACTCGGGTGGCCAGTCGGTCCTTGCTGGACGCGCAGCGGGAAACAGCGTGGTGGCGCGGCGCACCGGCGACATGCCGGACGCCATCTTCTGCGCCAATGACCTCCTGGCGCTGGGCGTCATGCAATCGCTGACCATGTTGAATAACGTGCGGATCCCCAACGATATTGCCCTGATCGGCTACGACGACATCGACTTTGCCGTATCGGCCGTCGTACCACTCTCCTCCATCAGACAGCCCACCGAGACTATCGGCAGAACAGCCATTGAACTGCTGTCGGAGGAACTGGACGCGCAGCATCCGCGCCACCGAGCGGTTGTGTTTGAGCCGGAATTGGTCGTCAGGCAAAGTACCGCAGGCACTGCCGCGCCGTCCCCGGCAATGGACCGCGGACTGGCTCGCAACTAGCCTGCCTCGATAATCGTTCGCGGCCAGGCAGGCATATACGGCAGCCACTGGCTGAGGAGCAGCGGGCATCTTTTATTGCCGATTTTATTGCGGAGTCATTCGGAGCGGTAGCCCGCCGCCATGGCACATCCAGCCCATGACCGGCCCCAAGGGCTAGACGAGGCCAGGCGCGCAGCAGGGGCCTGTGGCGTGGAGGCAACAGCCTCAGGAAAGCCCAACAAAGCCCTCAGGCAGACAACCCTCCTCCCCGAGTTTGGCGGATGACCATGCTCACAGCAGCACCGCGTGAAAGGTGTCCCGCCTGCTCCGTTATGCGGTTTTTGATGGATGCGTTGACGTAATGTACGTCACCGCATACGATTGATGAATCGATTCAAACGACCGGGGCTCTTGGGCTTCTTCCCCCGGGTTTTCCACCAAAAAGTCACGATCATGGAGAACCAGTCGGAGTGGAACGTTTCCGGTTCCTTGCCAATGATGACGAAGGAAATCAGCGAATGAACATCAAATCCTCCGGGGATAACCTCCCCGACCTCGAAGCCAGCATCGGCCGGAGGGACCCGAAAAAGGCCGCAATGAGCGGCTGGATCGGAAGTGCTCTTGAGTACTACGACTTCGCGTTGTACTCGCTGGCCGCGGCACTTATCTTCCCCTCCATCTTCTTCCCGTCCGAGAACTCGACCGTCGCGATCATCGCCTCGCTCGCGACCTACGCGGTGGGCTATGTCTCTCGTCCGATCGGCGCTGTCGTCCTGGGCGCTTACGGCGACAGACATGGCCGCAAGCAGGTGCTCGTCTTCGCGATGCTGCTGATGGGTTTCGCGACCTTCGCGGTCGGACTCTTGCCCACGTACGGACAGGTCGGCATCCTCGCGCCCGTCCTTTTGGTAATCCTCCGCCTGATCCAGGGGTTCGCGGTCGCAGGCGAGCTCGGCGGTGCCAGCGCGATGATTGTGGAGCACTCTCCCGATGCCAGGCGCGGCTTCTTCGCGAGCTTCAGCCTTCAGGGCACGCAGGTCGGCTCAATCCTGGCCACCGCTGTCCTGCTCCCGCTCTCCGCCCTGCTCCCGAAGGACCAATTCGAGACCTGGGGCTGGCGCATCCCCTTCCTGCTCAGCGCCTTCGTGATCCTTGCCGGATACATCATTCGGCGTCGGGTGCAGGAGCCCCCGGCGTACCTGGCACAGGCCGAAAAAGGCAAGGCGAAGCGGCGGTTCCCGCTCATCGACCTCCTGCGCACCCACCCCTGGGGCCTGGTCCGGTGCGTCATCATGACATTCACCAACGTGATAGGCATGGCAACCCTCATCTTTGGCGTGTCCTACGCCACGCAAAAGGGCTACGGCATCGGCTACTCAAGCAGCGAGTTCCTCTGGGTAACCCTCGTGGCTAATTTGACTGCGGTAGTGACGATCCCGGTATTCGGCGCGCTTTCCGACAGGATCGGCCGCCGGGCTCTTATGGTGGCTGGCGGAATCGGCGGCGGCCTGCTGGCGGGCGGATACCTGTGGGCGATTGACCAGAGAAGCCTGGTTCTGGTCTTCGTGTGCGTCGTGGTCGTGCAGGGGATCTTCTTCCAGATGTGGAACGCGACATTCGCCACGTTCTTCCAGGAGCAGTTCCCTATGCGGATCCGAGTAACTGGATTCGCCGTGTCACAGAACGTCGGCCTCATGATCGCGTCGTTCTTCCCGAGCATCTTCACGGCAATCGCTCCGCCCGGATCGACGAACGTGCCGATGGTCATCGGGCTGACCACGTTCAGCATTTGCCTGGTCGCGGCGCTCGCTACCTTCCTGTCTCCCGACACTAAAGGCAAGTCGCTCGAGGACCTCGAAGGGCACAAGGCTGATTCGCAACCACTTAAGAATGCACACGCGTGAGCTCAGCCCTCATCCGCCTTCAGCGGAGGCACGGCAACGACGGAACAAGAGTCTGGAAGCAGTAATGACTGAAACGAAGAAAGAGCCACAGGCAGTGTGGGCAGTCAAGCACAGCCCGCTACTGCGGGCGCCGGAGCGGTTCATCTCCCGGGTGGAGCTCCAGAGAATGGTCCACCTCTTGACGCAAAATCTGGTCAATATCACGGACGAGACAGGAGCGTTCCTCCTTCACCTCGACGACGGCCGAGTGATTGATACTAAAGGCTGGGCCGGCTGGGAGTGGACTCACGGCGTCGGCCTGTACGGGATGTGGCAGTACTACGACCAGACCGGTGAAACGACGGTGCGGGACATCATTGACTCCTGGTTCACTGCACGGCTGGCCGAGGGCACCACGAAAAACGTCAACACAATGGCACCGTTCCTGACACTTGCCTGCCGGTACGAGGAGACGGGCGACCGCGCGCTCCTGCCGTGGCTCGACTCTTGGGGCGAGTGGGCTATGCGTGAGATGCCGCGGACACCTCACGGCGGCATGCAGCACATCACGTTGGCCGAGGAGAACCATCACCAGCTGTGGGACGACACCCTCATGATGACCGTCCTGCCGTTGACCAAGATCGGCCTGCTGCTAGGCCGGCCGCAGTATGTCAGCGAGGCAACCTTCCAGTTCCTCACCCATGTGGCGTACCTCATGGACCGGGAGACAGGGCTGTGGTTCCATGGCTGGTCGTTTGACGGCAACCACAACTTTGCTAAGGCCCGCTGGGCCCGTGGGAACTCGTGGCTGACCATGGTGATCCCAGACTTCCTGGAACTGGTGGACCTGCCCGAGTCCGACCCGGTGCGCCGGTTTCTGATTGAGGTCCTTGACGCCCAGGTCGCGGCCCTTGCTGAATTGCAGGATGCCTCAGGAATGTGGCACACGCTTCTGGATGACCCTTCCTCGTACCTTGAAGCGTCGGCGACTGCCGGATTCGCCTATGGAATCCTCAAGGCAGTGCGCAAAGGCTACCTCGACCGCAAGTACGCTGCCGTGGCGGAGAAGGCAATCAGGGCTGTCATCTCAAATATCTCGGCAGACGGCGAGCTGCAGCAAGTATCGTTCGGCACCGGTATGGGTTCTGACCTGGACTTTTATCGCGACATCCCACGCACGTCGATGCCGTACGGTCAGGCGATGGCAATCCTGTGCCTCGCTGAGTATTTGCGGACCTACTACTGAGTCGCCGCCGGGCGGCCAACGCCTGGGTACGGCTCCTTGAGTGACCGTCCGCTGGGACGGCAAGACAACGATTTAGCTATGGAGGGAAACTGATGGTTCTCGATTCGTTCCGACTGGACGGGAAAATTGCCCTGGTGACGGGTTCATCCCGTGGCCTGGGGCAGGGCGCTGCAGTGGCGCTGGCGGAGGCCGGAGCCGACGTTGCACTGCTGAACCGGGCCGGGGCCGAGGAAACAGCCGAGAAAGTCCACGCCCTCGGACGCAAGGTCCATGTGATTGAGCAGGACCTGGGGTTGGCAACCCCTCAGGAGCTGGACGAGTCTGTCCAGTCTGTGGTGGAGGCGCTGGGGCG
>NZ_JAPSHI010000022.1:0-65404 GCF_031180005.1 Paenarthrobacter sp.
AACCCCGGTGACAACACTCTCAAGATCATCGGATCGACAGAGCGACGCAATCATGCCGGGATCAGCAGGCCAGCACACCCATATCCTGCACCAGGAAACAGGCTACGAAAAAGGTAACGAGCGTCGGAAGGGTAGACGCGCTTAGACGCAGAAAGGGCCGGCAACCATAACGGTTGCCGGCCCTTTCAGAGCTTCGTGATTACCAGGAAGACTTGGTGATGCCCGGGAGCTCACCGCGGTGAGCCATGTCGCGGAAGCGAACACGGGAGATACCGAACTTCTGGAGCGTGCCGCGGGGACGGCCGTCGATCTGGTCGCGGTTACGCAGACGGATCGGGGAGGCGTTGCGGGGCAGCTTCTGCAGGCCGAGGCGTGCAGCTTCGCGTGCTTCGTCAGTCGCGTTGGGATCAACCAGGGTCTTCTTCAGTTCGAGACGCTTGGCAGCGTAACGCTCAACAATGACCTTGCGCTGCTCGTTGCGAGCAATCTTTGACTTCTTTGCCATGTGTTTAGCGCTCCTCTCGGAATTCGACGTGCTGGCGGATCTTGGGGTCGTACTTCTTCAAGACCAGGCGGTCAGGATCGTTACGACGGTTCTTGCGGGTTACGTAGGTGTAACCGGTGCCCGCAGTGGACTTCAGCTTGATGATCGGACGTACGTCCTTGTCCTTTGCCATTAGAGCTTCACTCCTCGTGCCAGGATGTCGGCGACGACTGAGTCGATGCCGCGTACGTCGATTGTCTTGATGCCACGGGCTGACAGGGTCAGCGTGACGTTACGGCGCAGGGACGGAACCCAGTAGCGCTTCTTCTGAATGTTCGGGTCGAACCGACGCTTGTTGCGACGGTGCGAGTGCGAAATGCTGTGTCCAAAGCCCGGCTCGGCTCCGGTCACTTGGCAGTGTGCTGCCATGACTCTCCTCCAAAGATTGAATGTAACGGCGTGCAGATGTTCCTGCGTTGCCGTGCGACAGGCAGCGTCCGCTTCCGGGTCCAAACCATTTCGGTAGTTTCCACAGCAAGTGCGGCGAAGAAGGTTGGCCTCAGGACCGGGCAGTGATAATCACTGGAACAGATCCTGGGATACCGGGCGAATACAGGAATGCACGCAACTTGAGCCCCTAACTACCGGCCACCGGGACGTCAGTAAAACCGACAGTCACCACCAACCGGAGCAATTGCACACGATCCGCACTACCTAGCGCCTAACTATTCTACGGGTCAGGCCAAATTAAGACCAATCCGGCATCATAAGCCCTTGGCGTCCACCGCCGGAACACCGACTCAGATTTGGCGGGTCGCCCGACAGCGGACTACAGGGGCCGAATCAGTTCCGGGTATTTCGGGCTCAAACCGTCGCCGGAAGACACCCCCCGCACCCGGCGGGCAACCCATGGCGCCGCGGATTCCCGGAACCATCGTGCGTTTGCTTTCAATGCCTCAACGCGGTTCATCAGTCGGACCGGCGCCAGTTCGGGAACCTCGATGACGTGCTCGTGCTCGAGGACATCCAGGACTCGCTTTGCCATGTTGACGTGGCCTGCGGTGGACATGTGCATCCGGTCCTCGCCCCAGAGGCGCCAGTCGTCGTACTCGTCGAACCGCCAGTAGTCCACCAGCAGCGCGCCGTGGTTTTCGGCGATTTCGCGCACCAGTTCGTTGTAGATCGCAGTGCGGCCGCGCATGGCACTGAAAACCTTCGAGCCCTTCGCATCAAAGCCCGTGAAGAGGACCACGGTGGCTCCCGACGCGCTCAACTTGGCGATGCCGGCGTCGTACTCCTCCAAAAGCGAGTCAATATCGATCTTGGGCCGCAGGATGTCGTTCGCCCCCGCATACAACGTCACCAAAGTTGGTTTCATCGCGACGGCAGCATCAACCTGCTCCGCCATGATCTGCCGGAGCTTCCGGCCTCGGATAGCCAAGTTGGCGTAGCCGAAGTCCGGGTTGCTGTAGGCGAGCTGCCCGGCAACGACGTCGGCCCAGCCGCGAACGCCGTTGGGGCGGGCGGGATCGTCGTCTCCAACACCCTCGGTGAACGAGTCCCCCAGGGCAACATAACGGGCAGAAAAATCCATGCCGTCAGTCTGCCACTTCAACGCTTGAGGCCACAAAGCCTGCAGCAGGAGGGCTAGGAATCGCGCAGGATCCAGTGGTTGTTGTCCAAGCGGGCAACAATTTTCTCGCCGATGCGTGCAAGGTCCGAGACGTCCTCGGGGCTTAGGGAATCGAGCATCAATGTGCGCACGGACTCCACGTGTCCCGGCGCGAGGGACACGATGGTGGACATGCCGGCGTCGGTCAGGTGGGCTACGGTCACACGGGCGTCGCCGGGGTGCGCTTGCCGTTCCACCCAGCCGCGTTTTTGCAGCTTGGTCACCACGTGGGAAAGGCGTGACAACGAGGCACTTGTCCGTGCGGCGAGCTCACTCATGGAAAGGTATCGGCCCTCGGTTTCGGAGAGCATCGCAAGCACGTTGTAGTCGAACAAGGAGAGTTTGCCGGCCGACTGAAGCTGGGTGTCCAACGCCGAGGGGAGCAAAGTGTTGATGCTCAGCAGGGCCAGCCAAGCACGGCGTTCGTCGGCGTTCAGCCAGCGGGGTTGAGTCATGGCTCCATCTTATGAGAATTCGTTGCTTGCCCGGTCCGCGGTGGCTGCCTTGGCGATAGGCTGGCGGCATGTTTGTCGTCTCATTGACCTACAAAGTTCCCGACGAAATCGTCGATTTCCACCGCCCCGGCCATATGGCCTGGCTTAAAGAAGCGTTCGACGCCGGGACCTTCCTAGCGTCCGGACGCCGCGTCCCAGCCACCGGCGGCGTTCTGCTCTCGAAAGTGGACAGGGCGACGCTGGATGCTTCTCTAGCGAAGGACCCGTTCTACAGCAACGGAGTGGCCGAGTTCGAGATCATCGAATTCACTGCCACCAGCGTGGCTGAGGGTTACGAAAACCTGCTCGACAGCTGAGGTTTTGCCTGAGCGGTTCCCAGGCTGGTTCACTGTGCTTTCTCCCGGTCCTCGATGAGCTTTTTCAGGCCGCCCTTATGTGGAACCTTCACGGGCTCCGGCCAACGCGGGCTGATGGAATCCCCCAGAGTGACGCCGCGTAGCTTGCGTCCGAACAGCGGAACCACCCAGTCGTTGACCCAGCGGCGTTGCCGGCGCTCCCACTCACGCATGGACAGGCGGGTGGGCGGGTCCCATTCTTTCGGGGAGAATTTGTGCGGGATGTTGAGGTGATCCAGAACCTGGGCAGCCAAATATTTGTGGCCCGCCTTGGACATGTGGAGCCGATCCGGAGCCCACATCCGTGAGTCCTTGTACGCGTCGAAGCACCAGTAGTCCACCAGGACTGCGCCATATTTGGCTGCGATGTCGCGGACTCTCTGGTTGTAGTGGGTGTTGCGTTTCTTGAAAGGTTCCAAGACGGCAGACACCTTTACGTCGAAGCCGGTAAACAGGACCACCGTGGCCCCGGTTTCGCTGAGGCGCGCTACGAGCAACTCATAGTCATTGAGGAGAGCATCCATGTCGGTACCGAAATCGAGGATGTCGTTGCCGCCTGCGTAGAGCGTGACCAGCGTCGGCTCCATAGCGAGGGCGGGCTCGAGTTGTTCATCGATAATGTGCCGAAGCCGTTTGCTGCGCACTGCCAAGTTGGCGTACTCCCACCCCGGCTGGGCCTTCGCCAATTTCTCGGCAACCCGGTCTGCCCATCCGCGGACACCGTTGGGCAATACGTTGCTCGGGTCCCCCACTCCTTCGGTGAAGGAATCCCCGATGGCGACATACCGCCGTCGAACCTTTTTTCCGTCCCCGAATTCCTCCCGCACGCAGCCGACGCTACCCGTCCCCGGTTACACCGGAACCAACCCAAAGTGAACAAGCCCGAGGGAAGTGAAAGAGCGTTGGAAGCTGGCGCAAGGACGGGCCGGTTGGCGGCCATCCGGCAGCGTGCGTCAAAGCGACGAAGGAGCAGCACGCCGAGGATGGCCGCCAACCGGCCACCCAGCGGCGGACTAGCAGAGGAGGCTTAGCCCTCGGCCTTGCCGCGTCGCCAGTAACCCATGAAAGCAACCTGCTTGCGGTCGATGCCAACGTCCCGCACCAGGTATCGCCGCATTTCCTTGATCACGAACGCTTCACCGGCGATCCAGGCGTAGAACGGCAGGGCACCAGCTGGAAGGGTGGGGTTTTTGGTGGCTTCGATGGCTGCGGTGTCCATGCGCTGCGGGGTTTCCCAGAGGATGTCCTGGTCCACGTTGACGTCTTCGGGCTCGGGTCCGGCGGCGGTCCCGACGCCCTTGATGCCTACCCAGCCCGGCACGGGAACGGCCTTGGCGACGGCTTCCTTGAGGAGTTCGCCGTGGGGACGTGAGCGTCCGATGGCTGCGCCACGTGCGAGCCAGGTGATTTCGATATCGGCTGCCGTGGAGATGTCTTGGAAGTCGCCGGCTTCGGGTACCTCGAGGAAAGCGTGGCCGGTGATGTCAGCCGGGAGGCTTTCGAGGATGGCGCTAATTGCGGGAACGGCGGTTTCGTCGCCCGCCAGGAGGACGCGCTGGGCCAGACCCGGGCGCCATTCGATGCCGCCGTAGGCACCGGCCGTGGTGCACTGGGCTGCGCGATTGTTGGGGCCGATGATGGTGATGGCGTCCCCTGGTTTCGCAGAAACAGCCCAGTTTGCAGCGGGTCCGCCGTGTCCGGCATCGTCGAAGTGCATGACGAAGTCGATGTCGATCTCGGGGTAAACGGCGTCGAGACGCTCGGACCGGACGGTGTAAGTGCGCATGTCACCGCGCACGGACGGGTCCATCGCCAACCATTCCTGGTACCAGCCAGCCTCTTCCATCTTGAAGGGAGGCAGCGGAATGACGTTGCCGGATGCGTCGAAGGACGGGATCATCAGCTTCACGCGGAGGTCCAGGGTGTCCCCGGCAACGCCGAAGTCACGCAGCGAGTAACCGCCGAAGGTGATACGACGGAAGTTGGGGCTGAGCTCCTGAACAGCCGTCACGGTGACGTCGAAGGCGAGGGTCATGGGCTCCACGGCGGCACTTGCTTTTGCCTGGGTCGGTTGTGCACTCATGAGGCGATCTCCAGTTCGTTGGTTGAAGCGGGGCGTGCGTGGTGGCGTCCGATGGGTACGATCAGCGGTGTGCCTGAGATGGGGTCCGGAACCACTCGGGATTCCAGGCCGAAAACGTTGAAGACCAGTTCTTCTGTCACGACGACGGGCGCCGGTCCTTCGGCCACGATGCACCCGCCTTTCATGGCGATGACATGGTCGGCGTAGCGTGCAGCGAGATTGAGATCGTGGAGCACGATCGCCACGGTGGTTCCGCGGCTGCGGTTGAGGTCCGTGATCAGGTCCAGGACTTCCACTTGGTGTGCCAGGTCCAAATACGTGGTGGGCTCGTCCAGCAGCAGGACTTCCGTTTCCTGTGCGAGGGCCATGGCGATCCACACGCGCTGGCGCTGTCCGCCGGACAACTCGTCGATGCTCCGCTCAGCGAGTTCCTGCGTGGAGGTGGCGTCGAGCGCGCGCTGCACCGCGGCGTCGTCGGCTGCGCTCCAGCTGCGGAAGAAGCCTTGGTGCGGGTAGCGCCCGCGGCCTACGAGGTCCCGGACGATGATGCCGTCGGGGGCGGTGGGGTGCTGTGGGAGCAGGCCAAGGGTGCGCGCGAGTTCGCGGGCGGGACGGGTGTGGATGTCCTTGCCGTCCAAGGTCACCGCACCACCAGTGGGCTTGAGGAGACGCGACAAGCCGCGCAGGAGCGTGGACTTGCCGCAGGCGTTAGCGCCCACGATCATTGTCACTTTGCCCTCAGGGATCTCGGTGGTGAGTCCCTCCACCACCTTGCGTGCCTCGTACTGGAGCGTGAGGTTGTTGGCATTAAGGACGGCCATGTCAGGCCTCCTTTCGGTTGGACGTGACCAGCAGCCACAGCAGGAAGGGGGCACCGAGGGCGCCGGTGATAACGCCGACCGGAAGGACGGTTCCGTCGAGGATGACGGGTGCGATGTTGGAGGCGAAGAACTCTGCGAGCAAGACGATGAGGGCGCCGGTGAGGGCCGACGCCGGGAGGCTGGGTTTACGGACGACGCGGCGGGCTATCGGTCCGGCGAGGAAAGCGACGAACGCTACCGGACCGGCGGCAGCGGTTGCGACGGCGGCAAGTCCGACTGCGGTCAGCACCAGCGCCAGCCGGGCTGCGTTGACCCTGATTCCGAGGCCCGCAGCGGCGTCGTCGCCGAGTTCGAGGATCCGCAATGGGCCGGCAAGGGCAATGACTGCGGGGACCAGGATCAGCAATGACACTGCGAGGACGCCCGCCCGGTCCCAAGTGGCTGAGTTCAGGGAGCCGTTGAGCCAGATGAGGGCGTCCGCAGCAGTTCGGATATCTGCGCGGGTCATGAGGAAGTTGACCACTGCATGAAGTGCGGCGGCGATACCAACGCCGGCCAGGATGAGGCGGTTGCCTGCTGCGTTGCCGCGGCTGCCTCCACCCGCGCCGGTGCCGCCGCGGGAAATCGCGTAGATGATGGCCGCAACACCAAGCGCTCCGCCAAGGGCTGCACCGGAAACCACGGCTCCGGAAGCGCCGAAGATCACGATGGCCGTCACGGCTGCGGCACTGGCACCGTAACTGATTCCAATGATGTCCGGGCTGGCCAGCGGGTTGCGGAGCATGGTCTGGAACAGTGCACCGGCCAAACCGAAAGCGATACCGATCATGGTGCCCACGACGGCACGGGGCAGCTTATGCTCCATCACGATGAAGCTGGCTCCGGGGATTTTCTCGCCGCCAGTCAGGTGGTTGACGACGATGGTGAAGAAGTCGGGGATGGTCACGGTGTAGCTGCCCAGGAGAACGTACACCGCGAATATGACCACGACTGCCAGCCCGAGGAAGAACGTGGGGCTCAGCACGCGCCGAAGTGACATTTGATGCCCATGTTTGTGGGAATCATTGGTGTTAAGTGCCAACTCGGTGGGGAGTTTGTGAATGGTGGTCACAGTCCGGCCCCCTTTCCGCGGCGGATGAGCCAGACGAAAACGGGAGCGCCAATGATCGCCGTCATAATGCCTGCCGGAACTTCACCGGGAAGAAGGATCACGCGGCCAACAATATCGGCGCTGATCAGCAGGATAGGGGCAGCAACAGCGGAAAACGGCAGGATCCACCGGTAGTCCGGGCCAGTCAGCGAGCGGACGGCGTGAGGTATGACCAGGCCGAGGAAGGCAATAGGTCCGGCGACGGCGGTAGCGGATCCGCACAGCAACACAATGCCCAGCCCAGTAATGCTGCGGGCCAGCGTGACGTTTTGGCCGAGACCGCGGGCAATGTCGTCGCCCAAGGCCAGGCTGTTCAGGATGCGGCCACCGGCAAGGACAATCACGGCCCCGACGGCGAGGAACGGCAGCGCGGGAAGGAGGACGGACCAGTCACGTCCGCCGACGGTGCCCACCTGCCAAAAACGGAAGCGGTCGAAAGTGTCTTGGCTCGAAACCAGGATGACGTTCATCAGAGAGAACAGGCCGGCGCTCAAGGCCGCTCCCGCGAGAGCTAGCTTGACCGGCGTCGCCCCGTCGCGTCCCATGGACGCGATCGCATAAACCACGACGGCGGCCGCTGCGGCGCCGATGAAGGCGAACCAGATGTAGCCGGACAACGAGCCGATACCGAAAACGTAGATCCCCACGACGACTGCAAGGGCAGCACCGGCGTTGAGTCCCAGAATGCCGGGATCGGCCAGGGGGTTGCGGGCTACGCCCTGCATGGCTGCACCGGCCAAACCAAGTGCGGCTCCGGCAAGGAGGCCCAGCACGGTGCGGGGAATCCGGGCGAGGACCACAGCGTGGTTACCGTCTTCCGGATTGAAGTTAGTGAGTGCTTCCAAAACCGTATTTAGGGGAAGGCCGCGTGCGCCGATCGCGAGGGATGCAGCACACACTGCAGTGAGTACGACGACGGCCAGCAGCAACCAAGCGGTGCGCTTGCCTGCGGTGCTGCGGGAACCGGTTCCCCCTCCGGTTTCCACGGCGTCAGGGGCGATGCCTCCCGGGCCAGCCGGTACCAAGGTACCGTTGCCCCGCCCCTGGACTGCCGCCGTCGTACTCAGTTTCATTGCAGTTACTTGCCAGCCGCGTCCGCTGCTTTACCCAGCTGCGGCAGGAAAGTATCCAGTGCCCACGGCAGGCTGAGCGGCGAGGAAGCGGAGATGGACAGCGTCAGGGTGTTGTCCGAATCGGCAACCAACGCGCCCTTCTTTATGGCCGGGATCTGGCCGAGCAGCGGGTCAGTCTTGATGGCCTCTGCTGTAGTGGCGTCCGGAACCCATGTGACGAAGATGTCGGACTCGAGCTCGTTGGCCTTCTCAGCGGACCACGGGATGAAGAAGTCGGTGGACGTCTTGGTGTTCTGCTCCACCACGGGAGCGAGCTTCATGCCGATCTCGGAGAGGAAACGGGGGCGGTTGTCGATAGCGGTGTAGACGTTGGCGCCGTCACCCTTGGCGGGCTCGAGGTTGCCGTAGATGAACGTCTTGTCCTTGATCTGCGGGAAGTTGGAAACCTTGTCCTTGACGGTGGCCTCGGTGTCCTCGATCAGCTTTTTGGCTTCGGCTTCCTTGCCCAGTGCCTTGCCGATCAAAGTGGTGCTTTCCTGCCACGGCGTGCCGTAAGCGAGCTCCGGCTGGGCCACAACGGGTGCAATCTCGCTGAGCTTCTTGTAGTCAGCCTCTTCCAGGCCCGAGTAAGCGGCCAGAATAACGTCCGGGCTGAGCTTGGCGATCTCGGTGAAGTTGATGCCGTCAGCCTCGGAGAACTGGACCGGAGCCTTGTCGGTGCCAAAGCCGGCGCCAAGCTTCTCCAGCGCTGCATCCTTCCAAGGGGTTGAGCCCTTGTCGTTGTTGCCCCATTCGTTCTTCGGAACGCCGACAGGGACAACACCCAGGGCGATCGCGATGTCGTCGTTGACCCACGAGACGGTAACTACGCGCTTGGGCTGTTCCTTGATGGTGGTCTCACCAAAGACGTTCTTGATGGTCACCGGGAAAGTCGCCGATGCTGCCTGCTCAGTTGCCGGAGCGGACGTTGCGGGGCCGGTCGAGCAGCCGGTGAGGGTAAGAGCGACGGCGGCCAAAGCGGCCGTCGCGGTTCCTGCTGTTTTCAGCAGGGCGCGGCGTGGGAGAAGGGAAGCCACGGTACTCCTTAAGTAAGTGATGCGAACCTAAGTAAGGCTAGCCTAGCCTGTCGCGAATTAAGAAACGTTTGCGTCACCTAATCCGACTGTTAATCGAAATGGGACGCAGCTCACACGCTCTCTCACATCCCAAGCCCTTCATCCGAACCCTCTTCCACATCCCGAGCCCTTCACCCGAACCCTCTTCCAGTGGACATCTGCCCGGAAGTTTTGAAAGTATTAGCGGCAGCGGACTACCGCTTCCAAGGATCACGACGAGGGGATGAGCGTGCGCACTGTTTCAGTTGCTGCAGCCATGGTTAGCGAGGTGGCCGCTTTGGCCTGCTTGGCACTCCCCCGCACGTCGGCATCTTCCTGGGTTTAAGGCACGCCCTGTTATTAGGGGCTATAGAGCTGTGCCCTTCTTCGCACGATGACCGACGCCTGCTGCAATTTCCCGCGCACATCTTCAGCGCGCGTACGTCGACCATTTCCGAAAGAAGCTTTGCCATGCAGAAAATCACTGCCCCACAGATCCGTTCGTCCTTCATTAACGCCAGTCGCTCCGAGGCTGCCAGGCTGAACCTCCCCCGCAACTTCGAAACCATCGACTGGGACAACCTGGAATTCCTGGGTTGGCGGGACGAAAAGATGCCTCAGCGCGGTTACCTCGTGGTTCCGCACCGGGGCAAACTCACCGGAATCATGCTCCGCGCACCTGAAGGCGGCTCCGGGAAGAGGCGCGTAGTACTCTGCGAACTCTGCCGCGACGTGTTTTCGAAGGACGACGTTTACCTGTGGGTCGCCAAGAAAGCCGGTCAATCCGGTAAGGACGGGAACACCGTGGGGACACTGATCTGCGCCGAATTCGGCTGCAGCGCCAACGTGCGGAAGGAACCGCCCGCCAACGAGATCAACCCGGACCCGGCCGCCGTCGTTGTTCGACAAATCGCAGGGCTGGAGTCAAGAACTGAACAGTTCCTTGACCGGGTCCGTGCGAAGTAATTCCAAGTAACAAGCCCAAGTAGGTAGCAGCAAGTGCCGTTTGGGACCCTCAAAACGACCTGAACTGCTACCTACTTGGGCCCGCCGGACGAGAGGTGACGTCAGCGCAGAACGATGTCAACCGGGTTGGCCTCGGAACGCCACGCTCCCGGCTCCCCGGGTCCAGCGATGACCGGAGCCGTGAGCACACCCGAGCGGTTAGTGCGCTTGTCCCGGAGGATTTCCGTGACGGAGCCCAGGTGCCGGGACAGGTCGATCACGTTTTCCGGGGCCGCGAGGAGCAACTGGAAACCGAATTCGTGAAGCGCCTTGATACCCGCACCCGCAAATTCCTCGGAAGCCAACACGAAGGCTTCGTCCATCATCACCGTGCCGTACGTGGTGAAGCCTTGCTCGGCGATTCCCAACTGGTAGCTCAGAGCCGCGGCCATGATGAACGCCGTGAAGCGTTGACGCTCACCGCCTGACATGGAGCCGGTGTCGGCATGCATGAAGACCTCGGTCTTCTTTTTGCCCGATTTTCCAGAGGCGCCGGCCTTACCCGATTTCGAAGCAACCTCGCGGTGTTCCTTGCACTGGATAAACAGGTGACCGCGCACGTCCAGCACCTCCGCCCGCCAGCGCCGGTCCTCCGGCGTCTGCGAGCCAAGCCGCTTTACCAACGTCTCCAACGACTTATAGCGCGCGGTGAGCTCGGCGTCGTCCTCGATTTCTGCCGTTGAACCAGCACCCATTGAAGCGGCAGCACCGCGGGACGGCCGCGTGTGCTTCGCCTTCAGGGCGTTCTGGATTGCGTCCTTGAATTGTTTGGCCGTGGCTGGAAGCGTCTGCTTGATGTCCAATTCCAGGAAGCTGCCCTCATGGAAGTTGACCTGCGACAGGATGCCGTTGAGGGGCAGGATGCGGCTGGTGATGCTGCGGCGTTCCTCGTCCAACAAATGAAGGAGTGTACTGAACGATTCATGCGTGCGTTGGTTGAAGAACAGCCGGAATTCGGCCTCCTGAGCGGGCAAGCCATCGCTCACGATCGCGTGGTACCGGGATTCGAAGTCCCCGGCGGCTCCGATCGAGGTGCCGTGGTCGGCGCTGATGGCGCTTCCCCAGTCGCGCACGAACGCCTCAAACATGCGGGTCAGCCGTTCGGCCGTCGCCTGGCCGCGGGATTCTGCGGCATGCAGTTCGTCGAGCAGCCTGTTCCGGACGCTGTTGGCGAGGTTGTCGAGCTCGTACAGTTCGGAGACTTCAGCGGCACCGTCGAAGTACGGCTCCAGCGCGGTGACGGTAGAGGCCGACGGCGGTGCTTGCTCCAGCTTCAACCTCGCCGTATCGAGCAGGCCATCCGCCGTGGTCATCTTGTGGTCCAGCGCCTTGTATTCGCTCTGGAGGACGGCCGCCGTACCTGTGGAGGACTGGTGCTTTTCCCGGACAGTTTCAATGTTGGCACGCAAGGGCTCCAGGTCTGCCTGTGCAGCCAAGGCGTCCGTCAGGCGCTGTTCGATCCTGGCGAGCTCATCTGCGGCGACGACTGCGGAGACCTGCTCCCACGGGCGCTCATCTTCAGCGACCGTGCGCAGCGCTTCGAGCTGACGGGCCATGCCCTGATGCGAATCTTCGCGGCTCTGGGCAAGTTCCGCGGCCTTCACGAGCTCGTTTTCCAACTCCCCCACGCGCGCCGCCACCAGTTCGAGCTTGGAAGCGTTGTCGAAACCGAGGACGTAGTCCTGGCGGCTCGTGAAACGGTCGTCCTTCTCCACTGTGTGCCGGTTGCGTTTAACCACGCCACCCAGACTCAGGCCCTTGTCCATCAACGCAAGCTCGTCAGGGTCCTCAACGCACGGGTACGCGAAGTCCAAGGCAATCCGCTCGCGGATCCACTCCCCGGCGTCGGCATTGGCGCCCGAGGTGAGAATGCTCAACTTAGTCAAGAGGTCGCCGTCGGACACGTCCTCCACAGCCAGAGCGCCACCGGCAAGCGGTTTGGAAACATCGACAGCGCGAAGGGCGCCCCGAACGGTGTTGTCGTTCAGGTACCGCGTCACCGCGGCGAAATGCTCGCCCGGAACCAGCAACGTGGTGGCGAGGTTACGCAGCGCCCGCTCGGCAGCAGGGCGCCAATGATCCTGCCCCTCTGCGAGATCTATCAGCTCACCGCCAAACGGCATCCGCTCTTCCGGAATCCCTGTTGCTGCTGCGATAGCAGCCCGGTTCTCAATGCTCGACGGCGGCAGCAACGACTTGCGCGACCGCAACGAAAGCAGCTCCTGCTGGGCCGCAGCAAGCTCACGCTTCTTGGTCGCATGGCCGTCAAAGGCCTCAAAACGAAGCTCCTTGAGCGCCTCGGAATCGTCCTTCAACTCCGCCGAGCGAGCAGCTGCCTGCTCATGCGCCTGATCCCACCCCTCGGCGGACCACTCGAGATTCAGTCCGGCGTCGGCCAACGCCTTCTTGGCCGAATCCTCAACTTGCTGACGCAGCTTGAGGCCAACCCGGGCGTTCTCCAACGACTGCTCAATCGCCGAAATGGCATTGCCGCCGCGGTTGTTGTAGTCCAGCTCAAGGTCACGGAGCTCCTTGGCCAAGGCATCCCGCACAGTGCGTTCAGCAGCCAGTTCCTGGGCTTTGGACTGAGCCAACTCCTTGAAACGGGCCAGCGTCTTGGCGTGCACCGTGACCGCGAGCTGCTGCTTGTAGGCCTCGAACTCCTCGCCGGCCAACTCCCGGAGACGGTTCGCGTCCAGCAACGCCTGCGCGTACTCCTTGTTCAGCCCCGGAACCGGAGCCAACTGGTCCCGCTGCTGTCGGACATCCTCCAACCGCTGCCGAATCGACATCAGGTTGCTGAATTCCTCCACCACGTCATCGGCGGCAGCCAACGTGGCCGGAGCGTCGAGCACCTGGTCGCGGAAGAACGTGTTCACGCTGCCGCCCAAGCCCTTACCGGCCTGGATTACGCGAAGCAGCGGAAGAGCCTGGTCCGAGTTGATACCCAGGAGCCTGCGGAACCTTTCGGCGAACGCCTTGTGCACGTCGAAGACCTGGCCCTCGGGGAAGATCGACTCCAACGCGCCCTTGGTAAACCGCTTCTGCGCAATGCCCTCGATCGCCTCAAGGTCCAACGGCTTGCTGTCAATCACATAAAAACGCCCGACACTCGACTCCGTGCCATTCTTTGGCAAATCGAACAAAGCCGACACCGTCACCTTCGTGCCGGCAGCGTTATCAAACGTCAGTGCGACGGCGGACCAGGTGGCACCGGGGCGCTGGAAGGCACTCGCCGAGCTATCCCCCACCGCCTTATCACCCACCTTGCCGCGCATGTAAGTGAAGGTGGTCCTCTTGTCCTCCACAGACCCGCCGGACCGCTGGGCCGCAGCCTCGTTCGAGCGCGGACGGGCATCAAACACACGGAGCATCGCATCAAAGAGAGTCGACTTGCCGACACCCGAGTTACCCGTCAAGAGGGTGCCCTTGCGGTCCACGTGCATGGTGTGAGCCCCATGGAAGGTGCCCCAGTTGACCACCTGCACGAGCGCCAAACGCATCTGGCCCGGGTTCGTGAGCTCGCCGAGCGGGAGCATGCTTGCGATCGTCACTTCTGGGTCCCTTCAGCGTTGGTCGCGTCCGCGGCGGTACCGGACACATGCTCTGCATGCTCGCTCGTCCCTCGCTTAGACGCATGCTGCCGCATGTCCCCGGCATCGCCGCTGGTGCCGTTCCCGACTTCATCGGCATCACCGATCTCATCCGAAGAACGCTCGACGTCGGCGCTCACGTCAGCGGACCCGTCACCTTCAGAGTCCTCGTCCAGGTAGTCAGCTGAGGGCGTGGGTTGGTTGGGGTCGAGGTCCAGGAGGGGCTCCGTGCCGGATTCGTCGGCCGCTACTGCTATCAGGGCCTCGATTTGGGCCGGGATGTCGCCGATGTTTTCGAAGGGGAGTGCCAGCGGGAGGGCGTTGCTGATGGTGTACGTGTCATCCAGCGGGGTGGGGAGGATGAGTTGGCGGGCCAGGAGCTTTGTGATGGTGCGGGTGACAACGTCCGAGTCGCGGAGGGCGTCCTGTTGGCCGGAGGGTGTGTAGTTGGCGACGAGGTCCGCGATTTCTTCCCGGGTGATGGTCGGGTCAGTCTGGGCTGTGACGTGGCGGTCCAGCAGCAGGCGAAGGCGCAGCAGGACGATGGTTTCCACCCGGCTCAGGGCTCGCTGCTGGCGCAGGATGCTGGAACGGGAACTGGCGCCGATGACTTCGGGGTCAACGGGACGGAGGACTGCGATTTTGCGGTCGTGATCGAGCTGGAGGGTGAGGAAGAGCTCGGAAAGGCGGCTACGGAGGATCAACTGGTTATCCAGCAGAGTTGTCCACAATTTCTCATCGCGGCCACCGTCGATATACGGGCCCTTGAGCAGTTTCACCAGCGCATGCCGCACCTTCATGGGCAGCACTCCGGTGTCGCCGGGGAACAGCGCGGCGCCGTCCACGAACGTGTCCCGCGGCGTGACTCGGAATGGGTCCGTGTGGCTGACTTCAGGAGCAGGCTCAACATCAGTCACTTCTTCGGTGACCTCGTCCGCTTCGGTGATATCCGTCGTCGTGATTTCTTCAGTCATCAGAGTCCTTGTTCAGCGAGACGACAGGCAGGTACGCGGTGCGGATGCTGCCGTCGATTTGTTCGAAGTCGATGTGTTCCCAGGCGGCCCGGTCGAAGGCCGCGCCGGTCTGCAGTGCCATGGACAGCAGGGTGCGCACGGTGTTGATGTGCCGCTCTTCGGCGGGCAGGTTTTCCCACGCGTCGCCCAGCGTGGCTGCACCTGCCATGGCTGCCCGGACAAGCTCAGGCCGCGCTTTGCCGGTTCGCGCTGACCGCACCCTGTCCGAGTCGCTGAAAGCGATCGGATCGGCCAGACGTGGTGGTGTTGCGAATTCGTCGGGGTCGAAAAGTTTGACCATGGCCAGCGACTCGAACCCGGCATTGAAAAGCGCGGGTCCGTGGACCAGGCCGGGTCGGTCCCGTTCATACGGCATGGATCGGATGGCTTGCTCGGCCTCAGCCAGCACCTTCCGCAGGCTGACGGACTGCCTGACGTCATCGCTCTGGATGTAAGTGTTGAGGCTTTCGGAGAGCTTGCCATAGATCCGCTGGATCTGGCTGTGCTGCGTTCGCAGCTCGGCCACCAGGTTTTTCAGCGTTTCGCGGTCCTCATGGGACAGGTCATCCGCGAACTGCCGGCTCAGCACCTCCCCGATCGCCGATCGGAACCGCAACTGCTGCTGCGGATCCTCCAGAAAAGCGGTGAACGAGCGGAAAGTGCGGCCCTCGGGGCTTTGCCGCAGGCGCTTGTCGGCTTCCAAAACCTGGGCCATGGTAGCCCCCTTGCTCAGGGATTCCTCGATGATCTGGTTGCGGAGTTCGCCCACCAGCTCTTCGATGCGGTCACGCATCTTCTTGTAATCGGCCGGCAGGCTGGCCGCGAGGTCCAGGATGTTGCCCGCCGCTTCAACGGCTTCTTCGTCGTCCAAGAGCCCGTCGAACTCTCCGGAGCTGATGTCTTCCACTAGCTGCTGGCGCTCTTGGATTTCGTCTTCAAGGGCTTCCAGTCTTGCGCTCTGGTCCGGGTTGGTCTCGTTGGCGAGCTTCTCAACGTCGCCCAGAAGCGTGCCAAGCCGGGAACCGTTCAGCGTGGAACGCTCGCTGGAGAGGCTGTCCAGAAACGCGAGCACACGGGCCGCGGGTTCGGTAACTTCGTAGACGATCTGACCTGATTGGTTGCGCCTTGTCAGGAATTGCTTCCGGGTCCATTCGTCGCCGAATAGCTTGCCGTTCTGCTGGCCGCCCAACGCCGGGTCCTGCCGACGGAGCTGCTCAAGGAAAGCGTCGACGTCGGCGTGAAACTCTTCGAGCGGAAGCTGCGGTCGAGTGCGGGTAAAGGATGCTTGCAACACCGCGATCACCCACGGCGCCGATCGCGTCAAAGCCCAGGCGGGGCCCTTGGTCAACTGTTCGAGGTCACGAAGCCTGGCGCTGATGGCGTCGGCGGAGGACATGGCTGAACGGGACAACTACTCTCCTTCAGCTGCTGCGAAACTTGGCGGGCAGCGAAAACTGCCCCGTACAAGGTTAACGCAGAGCGCCGCAACCATTCCGTAACCTACCGCCCGGTATGGTTTCGATCCCATATCAACGCCGTCATAACACGTTTCTGCTCTGGCCGGAAAGTGCCCCCGCCCCTAGTGTCAGAGCATCGACGCAGCCACGCCGCGTCAACCCATGCATCGTCGCCCCGGGGGGAACCATGAATTTCGACTTCACTGCGTTAGATACAGCCACCTACGTATTCATTGGAACGCTGGTTTTCGCTGCAATTCTGGTGGCCTTTATTGCCGCAGCAGCAATGGCAACAATTATTCTTATCGGAGCAATGGGCATTGCCTGGTACGCCATTAAGGCGGTGCTGGGCGGCCTTGTCCACGGTATTAACTTTGCGTGGGACCGCGTGGTTCACCACGCTGGCCAAGTGGAAATTCCTAGCGAATTCCAGCCGCAGGTTTCCCCTAGCACCGGTAGCTACTCGCGGGTAGCATTGAGGGACAGCTGAAGGGTTCGCACCCAAGGCGGATCCTGGCTCCATCCGGCACCACCGGCTAGAGGAGTTATCCCATGACGTCCGCCACTGACAACAGTCTCACCGCTGCAAGCGTCAATGCCACCGCAGAAGAAGCCCGCGCCGTTGCCGAGGCTGCCCGGGAAACAGAATGGAACCGGCCCAGTTTCGCCAAGGGCCTCTACCTGGGCAGCTTTGACCTCAGTCTTATACACCCATGGCCGCAAGCCAGAACTGACGATGTGCAGCGTGGTGAGGAATTCATGGCCCGCTTGGTGACATTCGCCAAAACCATGTCCGGCCGCGCCATCGAGCGCGATGCCAGGATTCCCGACGAATACCTGAAAGGGCTCGCGGACCTGGGTGTTTTCGGCATGAAGATTCCGCGTGAATATGGCGGATTGGGCTTGTCACTGGTCTATTACGGCCGCGCCCTTGCCCTACTGGGGTCGGTACATCCGAGCCTCGGCGCCCTCATTTCCGCCCACCAATCCATCGGCGTACCGGAACCCGTGAAGGTCTTCGGCACGCCGGAGCAGAAGCAGGAATACCTCCCCCGCTGCGCCGCCGGCGCCATCACGGCCTACCTCCTGACGGAGCCCGACGTCGGCAGCGACCCCGCGCGCATGGGCGCCACTGCCGTTCCTTCCCAAGACGGTTCTTCTTATGTTTTGAACGGCGTCAAACTCTGGACCACCAACGGTGTGATCGCCGAGCTCGTGGTGGTCATGGCAAGGACACCATCCCGTACCGACGCCGACGGAACCGCCCACAAGGGCGGCATTTCGGCTTTCGTGGTGGAGATGAACTCCCCCGGCATCACCGTGGAGAACCGCAACGCCTTCATGGGTTTGCGCGGAATCGAGAACGGCGTAACCCGTTTTCACGATGTCCGTGTACCAGCAGCCAATCTTCTGGGCCGCGAAGGCCAGGGACTGAAGATCGCCTTCACCACTCTCAACACAGGACGGCTTTCCCTCCCGGGCCTGTGCGTGGCAGCAGGAAAATGGAGTTTGAAGATCGCCCGTGAATGGTCGGACGCACGGACCCAGTGGGGCCGTCCGATCGGCAAGCACGAGGCTGTGGGCAAGAAGATCGCGTTCATCGCCGCCACCACTTTTGCATTGGAAGCGGTTTTTGAGTTGTCTGCCGAGATGGCTGACGCTGGCCAAAAGGACGTTCGAATCGAGGCTGCCCTGGCCAAACTGTGGTCGTCGGAACTGAGCTGCCGCATTGCTGACGAATTGGTGCAGATCCGCGGCGGCCGGGGCTTCGAGACAGCCGACTCCCTGGAAGCCAGGGGTGAACGGGCAGTGCCGGCGGAGCAACTCCTGCGCGACCTCAGGATCAACAGGATTTTCGAGGGTTCAAGCGAAATGATGAAACTCCTGATCGCGCGCGATGCAGTGGACGCCCACCTTGCCGCCGCGGGCGACCTCGCCTCTGCGGATGCGAGCCTGCAAGACAAGGCGAGGGCCGCCGTCGGGGCCTCCGGCTTCTACGCAAAATGGCTCCCGAAACTCGTGGCCGGTGCCGGGATGGATCCGCGGTCCTATGCTGAGTTCGGGCGCTTGGCCAAGCAGCTGCGCTTCGTTGAAAGATCCTCACGGCGGCTTGCCCGGCAGACCTTCTATGGCATGGGCAGGTGGCAGGCCAAGCTTGAGCACAAGCAGGCGTTCCTGGGCAGAATCGTGGACATCGGCGCTGAGCTGTTCGCCATGGCCGCGTGCTGTTCACGCGCCGAAATGCTGCTCCGCACCCACCCGGAACAAGGCGCTACCGCGTACGAACTGGCCGAGGCGTTCTGCGAGCAGGCGCGCGTGCGGGTGGACGAATACTTCGATCAGCTGTGGAGGAATACTGACGACGGCGATCACGACCTTTCGCGCAAGGTCCTCGCCGGCGACTACGCCTGGTTGGAGGCCGGCGTCCTGGACCAGTCCGAAGGAACCGGCCCGTGGATCGCCGATGCCTCGCCGGGCGCCTCAACCAAGGAAAACCTGCACCGCAGCTACCGGTGACCGGCTAACGAACGTCCCCGTCCACATAGAACCAGCGCTTCTCTTCCCGCACGAAGCGGCTGATTTCGCGCTGTACGCCGCGTTCGCCGTCGAGCCTGTAGTGCGCAGCGAACTCCACTGTGCCCGTCGTGTCCAGGGGCCCGCCATTCGACGTGGAAACGATGTCCAGCCTGCGCCACTCCATGTCTGGATCGAGATCCATGGACGCTGGACGGGTGGAGGCGTGCCAAGTGCGCAGGAGGTAGCCGGCATCAAGGACGACGAAGGCGGCATACCTGGAGCGCATGAGTTGCTCGGCCGTGGGCGCGTCCGCCTCGCCCCGGTGGAAGCGTCCGCAGCAATCGACGTACTGCTCGCCGGAGAGGCACGGGCAGGCGCCGTTATGGAGCCGGGCTGAAACAGGGGTCACGAGGTCCCAATCTGAGGCTGAAAATGAGAGCTGGGCAACACATTTTCCCACGCCGTATAACAGCTTTGAAACAACCCTGCCGGAGTGTGGGGCGGGGCGTGATTCCGTCGGTGCTGGACCTTAGGCTATATAAGCAAGCTGGGTGGGCAATGGGCGCATCACAAAACGACGGCCAGGGGAGGCTAACGTGGAGGATCCGACAACACTCGCCATCAACCTGACGTATTTGGGCACACTGGGACTCGCCGTCCTGATGTTCCTGGGGCTCGGGTTGATCATTATCATCACTCTGGTGGTCGCCGGAGTTGGGCGGCTACTGTCGATCATCCTCTTGGCGATGGTGGGGATTTTCCCCAAGAAGGACCACACCCCCATCGTTCACCTCCCCCAGCATCCGGCGCGCAAGCCTGATCCCGTGGATGTTGACGCCGACGATTCCGCGCCTTCCGCACCAGAGCCTGCTTTCGTGCCCGAACCCGCACCTTCTTTCGTGCCCGCCCCTGCAACTGCTGCAGTTACCGCGCCGGCAGCAGCTGCCGCGCCTAAGCGCGACTTCATGGGAGATGTTCGACGGCGGCTCTCGGGCGCGTCCTCCACGCTCAAGGAAGGCGCGTGGAAGGCAAAAGTCGACCCCCGCAACCTGCCGAAACCGGCCGAGGTGAAATCGGTGGTGGAACACCAGACCGCCCACCATCCCATAGTCGTCGCAGCCGCCAAGGAACCGCCTGTGCTCGCAAAGGACTGGGCGGATGCTGTGGCCGAAGCAGACGAACGCGCCGCGGCGCGAGCCAAAGCCCAACAGCCGCCCGCCATTAAGGTGACTGTCCGCGACCTTGACGACCCCACGCCGTCGTCCAATGGCAAAACTCCGACTCCAAAGCGTCCGGACTTCCCGCCGAAGAGGCCGGACAACGGACCGACGCAGACCGGCGATGCCAAGCGCCCTAACTCAAGCAACGGGGCAAAGAAACCAGGCCCGAACACTTCCAAGAGTGGAAAGTCTCCGAGCCCGATTCAAAAAGGTTCGCTCAGCGGCGCCAGCCGCAACTCCTAGCTGACGCCTACGCTGCCAGCTGACGCTTATGCTGCCAGCTGTCGGAATGTCGCACCGTGGTAGATCAAGGGTTTCGACTCAAGGTTGATGGTGGTCGCTTTGACCTCGAGAACCACTATCGCGTGATCGCCGGCCGGTGTCTCGGAGATGACTTCGCATTCAAAACCCAGCACCGCGCCGTCGATCAGCACTGCACCTGAGTCGCTCACGCTGGTATCCAGCCCGGCGAAACGGTCGCGCGTCTTGGACGCCAACTGGAGGGCCGCCGCTTCCTGCCCCTCGGCGAGCACCGAAACGCCCAGGCGCTGGGCCTGACGGAGCTTCGGCCAAGTGCTGGAGGAGTTCTGAACGGCGAACATCACCAACGGCGGCTCCAGCGAGACGCCAACCGTGAAGGACGATGCCACTAAGGCTTCCGGCGTGAAATCCACCATCGCGCTGAACGCAGCAACTCCGGACGGAAACTGCGCAAATGCCGCCTTGATGGCCGCCGTTTCTTCCACTGTGGTCTGTGTCATTCCGCTTTCCCCTATCATGCGTTCGCCTGCGTTCCTTTCCATAATTCACCTGCTTGGGGCAACGGCAATATTTGTTGATTCGAAAGACATTTGTGTTGCCGCATGTCAAGAAATGTCGCGAAGTAAGGCCGCTTCCATTACCTCCCAAGACGAAAAACGAAGAACTTCTACCATTTGCGTTTATGCCTCCGGCGGCCGTGTGTAGCCTCGATTGAACATCCCACCAGCACCGTCCCACCACAGGAAGCCGACATGAGCCTCAACGAGCTACGAACGCTTGGACGCACTGGCGCCCTGATCAGCCCCCTCACTCTGGGCACCTTGAACTTCGGCACCGGTGCCGCACCCACGGGTCCAGCGGAGAGCATCCGCATCATTAAGGCCGCCCTTGACGCCGGTATCACCAGCGTTGACACCGCTGACATCTACTCGCAGGGCGAGGCCGAGACCGTGGTTGGCCAGGCCATCCACAGCCGCCGCGACGACGTTTTCCTTGCCACAAAGTTCCATGGCCAGATGGGCTCCAACCCTGCGCACGCGGGTAACTCCCGCCGGTGGATTGTCCGGGCTGTGGAGGACAGCCTGCGGCGACTGAACACGGACAGGATCGACCTTTACCAAGCGCACCGCCCGGACTACAGCACTGACCTGTTGGAAACCATCACAACCCTCAACGACCTCATCCGGCAGGGCAAGATCCTGTACTACGGCACGTCCGTTTTCAGCCCCGCCCAGCTTGTAGAGGCCCAGTGGATCGCGAACACCAACCATCTGACCCCGCCGGTGGTGGACCAGGTTCCGTATTCGCTCTTGGTACGCGCGAATGAACGGGACGTTTTCCCCATCACCCAGCAGTACGGCGTCGGGATTTTGAGTTACGGACCGCTCGACGGCGGGTGGCTGGCTGGCGGTTATCGAGTGGGCGGCGGGCAGCCGGAAAGTTCGCGATCGGCCGCGGTTCCGGGCCGCTTCGACGTGAATGCGCCCTTTAACCAAGGAAAACTGCACGCAGCAGATGCCCTGGCACAACTTGCGGCGCGCCATGGGTTGACCCTGATCCAGCTTGCAGTGAGCTTCGCCCTGAACCACCCAGCAGTCACCAGCGTGGTCATCGGGCCGCGAACCGAGGACCACCTCACCGACTATTTGAAAGCTGCAGATGTGGTGCTCAGCGAGTCGATTCTCGACGAAATCGACGACATCGTTGCCCCGGCCGTGAACTTTTTAGAGCGTGACGCCGGCACGGTTGCACCCCATCTTGAGTACCCGGAATTACGACGCCGGTAGCTCCCTTGCGTTGTGGGGCCCGCTTTGCGCACTCTCTGCTCGCTTTTGGGCGCAGAGCAGGCCTCACAACGAGCTCTTGACGGGGTTCGCCCGCGGCGTGATCCTTGACCTAAGTGCTGCGGCACTCCGCAGCGTTTAACTTCCAGTAGAACGCCGCCGTCCCATGTCCAAGCACCATGTCAAACAAAGAGCAACCAAGGCCGCCAACCCCGGCCAACCGACCCAAGGTCCGCTGACCCACGAAGAACTGCAGCTCTCCGGGCGGAATCACTCCATGCCACTGGAGGCCCTGCACGACGACATCACGCCGGCCGGCCTTCACTACCTGCTGATCCACTTCGATATCCCGCACGTTTCCGCGGAGACATGGCGATTACGCCTGGGTGGCGCAGTTAATCGGAGCCTCGAGTTGAGTCTGGAAGACATCAAAGCCCGGCCCGCCGTCACCATGCCTGTCACCCTTGAATGCGCAGGCAATGGCCGGTCCCTGCTGCAACCTCGACCCGTCAGCCAACCCTGGGTTCTGGGTGCCGTGGGCACAGCCAAGTGGACCGGAACCCCGTTGGCGCCCTTGCTGGAGGAAGCCGGTTTGGCGAGTGACGCCGTCGAACTTGTTTTTACCGGCGCCGACGACGGCATCCAAGGAGGCGTCGAGGAGCCTTATGCGCGCAGCCTTTCAGTGGCGGAAGCGATGCATCCCGAAGTCATGCTGGTCTACGCCATGAACGGCAACCCTTTGCCCATCCAGCACGGGTTCCCGCTCAGGCTGCTGGTGCCGGGTTGGTACGGCATGGCGAGTGTGAAGTGGTTGACGTCGATCGAGGCCGTGAAGTCTCGGTTCATGGGTTTCCAGCAGGCCGTCGCGTACCACTACCTTCAAGGGCCTGACGGTCCAGGCATACCCGTGAGCCACATCCGCGTCCGCTCCCTCATGATTCCGCCGGGCATCCCGGACTTCTACACCCGGCGACGCGTGGTGGACGCTGGTCCCGTGATGCTGCACGGGCGCGCGTGGTCCGGGCACGGCGAGGTTGAGCGCGTCGAGGTAGGCATTGACGGCGAATGGATGCCAGCGCACCTCGAGCCTGCTCTGGGTGATTTCGCCTGGAGGTCGTGGTCCATGGTGTGGGTCGCGAGCCCGGGCGAGCACGTTCTGAGGTGCCGGGCAATGGATACGTCCGGCGCGCTGCAGCCCACTGAGCAGGTGTGGAACTATCAAGGCTTCGGGAACAACATGGCGCAGGTGGTTGAGGTGACGGTGCGGTAGTTTGGGATGGACTGCGCGCTACAGCCGCCGCAGGTGGGCCACCCGCGGTTCCCGACGGCGGGTTCCCGGCCAAGTGGTCAGGCGCGCCACTCAGAACCTCCCGATTATGCGATAGCCGAGTTGCCTTGTCCGCATGCTGTACCTCAGGGCAAGAAGAAGCGACGCCACGGCCGCGGAGGCAACGGCAACCATCGCCGATTGCCACACCAGTATCCCGAGGATGGCAATCGGGATGGTGATCAGATACGTGACAACGGTTGATGGCAGGGAGAGCCACGACGACCGCTGTTCCACCGTCAAGATCTCCCCGCACAAATTCTCTATAACATAGGCGGGTACTGCGATGAGATAGGCAGCAGTCAGTATCCACACCAATCCGACGTCAACCTCATCGCCGCCCAAGACCTTGGCAAGAACGGGCACGGCCGCTGCCACACCAGCCGCTGCGATGAAACTGGGCCACACAACATACTTACGCGAACGTTGCACCACAGCGTGGGCGTCCTGCTGGCTTCTGCCCCGGGAGTACCCAACAAAAACGCCAACAGCGCTGAGCGTCGCCTGGGGAACCCGACAGTAGAGAGTCCAGATCCTCGTAGCCACCGCTGCCGCGGCAACAGTGGCTACGTCCAAACGGCTGATGAGCATGAAGGGCACCACGGCAGCGGCGTAGTTGTTCATTTGCCGCAACCCGACACCGAGGCTTGTTACAAACATCTCCCGCGTAAGCGGGATGATTCGCGGTTGATCAGTTTCGGCAACTCTTTCCCCGCGACCTCGGGAGAAATGCCGTGCGAGGACAACAAACCCGCAGGCAGCAGTGAGAACCTGGGCGATCACCGTAGCGATGGCCACCGCGATCACGGGGTTGGCTGCTACCACTTTCAGCGGGCCGTAAACCAAGGCGGCATTGAAGGCTGCATTCAACACGAACACGGTCACAATGAGGACAATCGAAGCGCGTTGTCGCCCCACGACGCGGAGGGTGACCGAGACGGCAGCAAGAGCCAACGTGAATGGAATGCCAATCATGCGTACGGTCAAGTAGTCGCTGGCTATGGCAGCCACAGCAGGCTCGGAGCCTACAACGTCAAATATCAGGGGAACAACCCGGGTGACCACCATTCCGGCTGCAGTCCAGACAGCAGCAACGAGAAGCAGCGCGGTAAACAATTTGGGCAATAACCTGCTGGCGTCGTTCCGCCCTTCGGCGCGAGCCAATTTCACGGCAAAAACGTCGATGATTCCCGCGAAGAAGGCCATGAAAAGTGCGGTCACGAGATCGCCCAAACCTATGCCGGCCACCATAAGGGCACCGAACGGGGCCACGAAGGCCAGGTCAATAGCTCCATTTCCGGCGCTAAGGAGATCGACTGCAAACATGGTCCCGGCCAGGGAGACAAACGTCCGAGGCGAAAGGATGGTGTGGGCAGCGGCGCTCGACGCCGCCGGTTCCTCCGTTGAACTGATTCGTTGTGACATCACGCTATTCCCGCGCGAGCAGGTCCTTTGCAGATTGAACTCGGGCACTGCGTACTCGTCAGTACGAGTCACAAGCTAACACACATTATTCGCCCACTCATGATTCCCGCCGGTTTTCCAAAATTACTTTGATCGGAGTTCTTAGGTCGATGGAAATTACGTCAGAATGCCGCTTCATCGGATTACGGCAGGCAGACCGAAAATGCTGAATTGCCGCAAGTCACATTCATTGGGTTCGTTTCTCACGGGCCCGCCCGGCGCCCCTGACGCCTTGAAACTGAGTCCGCAGTGCACACATGCCTGTTATCGGCGACAATTCAATGATGAGCATCCCGTCTTCGTCCCCGGCCAACGTGCGAGTCGACGCTTGGCTGTGGGCGATCCGCGCGTACAAGACCCGTTCCGCTGCCACGGCCGCCTGCCGCGCAGGGCACATCCGGATCAACGGGAACCCGGTCAAGGCGTCGCAGAGCGTGATCATTGGAGACACCATCCGGGTCCGGGAGTCAGGCTGGGAACGGATCCTCGAAGTCCGGCGACTCATCGCCAAGCGTGTGGGTGCCGAAGCCGCGTCCCACTGCTTCACCGACCACACTCCCCCGCGTCCCGTTGCTCCAAAGCTCGGTCTCCCCCAGCGTGACCGCGGCGCCGGCCGACCCACCAAGAAGGACCGCCGGGATATGGAGAAGCTGCGGGGGTAGGTGCTTTCCACATACCACCGCTAGGGCGCCCATTCCCGGGACATCTTCTTTAGATTGAAGTTGCGACCACGCTGCCGCCAGTTCCTGTTCCCGTCAATGTGACCTTGCACGCGGCACCAACCGAATGGTGGCATTTCCTGTCAGCTCTGGCTCCTCTGGCTGTACTGACCGCGGCTGCCATCGCAGGTTGGATCGCTTGGAAGTCGCTGAGTCAGAAGAGCGCTGCAGACAACCGGGCGGAGTGGTGGCGGAGGGCAGAATGGGCATTCGACAGTATCTTGTCCCCAAGAGCCACGCCGCGCTCAGGTCGGCTTACAGGTAATGACCATCTTGGCCGAGTCAACACCAAGCTCGGAAGAAGTCGAAATCACAACCGTTGCTTGGGCGAAGCCCTTGGAAGAGGCGGCAGATCTTCGACGGGTGGGCACCGCTTCATCCGGTGAACCTTTCCTTGATCACCCAAGTTCCGGTCTGAACAACGCACTGGACCAGAAGTCCGATTCCGGCAACAATGAGTCAACTAGACACGACATCATTTGAGAGGCCAGCGATGAGTGCAGAACCGGTGGGACCATCGGGACAAATCCGGTCTCCAATAGATACAACGACGCGCATCGATCGTGGCGCCGCAGCACGGGACCGCGGGGTGCAGATCGCGGCGGCACAGCTGCGACTCGTCACGGATCGACGCCTCGGAAAAGTGACTCCTGATTGGATCAAGAAGTTAGCTGCTGAAGGACCCCCACGTAGCACTTAGCTTTTTCCCGCTCCCCCTGATCCTGCTTAGTGTGAGACCGCTTATCCACAGGCCCCGTTTTCTGACATGAACGGTTACCCGTCCCCGCCTAGACTGACCGGCACACCGCCAAACAGCTGCTGGGGAGCCTGTCATGTCACGCCATTTGTTTGCTTCTTTTTCTTTCGTTCGCGTCCGAACGGCGGTTTTGGTTCTGACCGCTGCGCTGCTTCTGAGCAGTTGCCAGGGTGGCTCCGCGTCTGGCGGCCCACCTTCAGAAACAAGTTCGACGACGGCGTCGCCCACCGTGAGCGTTTCGGTTCCCTCGGCGTCGGCTACTCCGTCAGCGCCTCCTGTCTACAAGCCTGCCGACGCGAAGGGGAAAGCGGAGAACGTGCCCATTCCGGTGATGCCGGAGCTGGCGAAGGAGAACTCGAAGGCGGGGCTGGAGGCGTTTATTGGGTACTGGTTCCAACTGCTGAGCTACGCCTACGAAACCGGCGACACAGCGAGGGCCAAGGAGCTGTCCAATGAGAGCTGTTTACTCTGTGCGGACCTCTTGTCAGGGGTCGCCACGAACTATACAGAGGGCCGATGGCTGGTCGGCGGAAAGTACCAGACGCCTGTAATCGACGTTATTTGGGAGCCCTCAGCAGCCTCGCAACCAGCAAAAGTACAAGTGTTGCAGCAGCAAATCTTGTACGTAAACGTGGATGGTTCGCATGGTCGAGAGCCGACAGCTGCAATAAATGACGCGGCTGCCTTCTTTGGTGAGTTTGCTGATGGATCTTGGTCTACAACGGACCTTGGCGTAATTAGATGAGCTCCCTCTCCGTCAGATTCGTAGCCGTCGGTGCTCTATTCGCTTTGACGATCCCCTTTTCGTGGCCTTCCTGGGCGGCCACTAAGCCCAGTCCAGGAACCGGCTTCAGTGATCGCTCAATTTCGGTAGGCGCCGAGTTCATCATCGATCCAGTGACCGGAGTGCCCTCCACGGATTTGGGACAGGACGTCGCCGCGGAAGATCCAAATCAGTACATGGCTGACGTGCACTGCCGATCAGGTGGAACGGACACTCCCGACAGGGGTTGCCTCACGATGGAATGCCCGGCCAAGACACCGGGAGGCGAAGAAGGCACACCGGTGATCTGGCGACAGGCACCAAAGTCCATCACCAACCCGACATGGACCGACTACCCAGCCGTCAGCGGACCCACCTGCCTCTACGACCCCGAACCCGAGAACGTCCTGGCCAACATCGCCGCCAGGATCCTCAACGACTTCCGACAACTTCCCGTCAACCCGGGAAGCCTCGAAGCACAACCCTTCCCCCACACCCTCAAAGGCGGACCCACCAACTTCTACGCCACCACGGGAGAACAAGGCTTCGACGTCACCATCCTCGGCCAAACAGTCCACCTGACCGCCACACCCGCCAACTACACCTACACCTTCGGCGACGGCACCCCCCTCGGACCAACACCCGCGGCCGGCTACTCCATCCCCGAAACCGAATGGCTCAACAACGAGACCCGAACCAGCCACACCTACACAGACACCGGCAACTACCAAGCAAGCCTCACCACCAACTTCACCGGCACCTACTCCGTCAACAACGGACCACCACTACCCATCAACGGAACACTCGACATCACCACACCCGCCAAAACCATCCACGTCTGGAAAACAGAAAAAGCACTCGTCGCCGACACCTGCCAAGAAAACCCCAACTCCTGGGGCTGCCCGGGCGTGGAGGACAGGTAGACAGACGGCGCACGTACCGCCACCTCCCACTTTGATCGCCTAATCCTGGCGACACACCATTAAGTCGGCGCGTCGAGACCACCCACGATTCAAAGTGGGTGGGTGCGGCCCATGGAGTCAGGGATCCTTCGCTTTAAGTGAAGAAAGGCATCAGTTGCTAAGAACTGATGCCTTTCGTCTGCTGAAGCCTAGGAGAACCAGGTACCTGGAGGACCCATGAACAGCAGGAAGCTAAACACTGCGCCCACGGCCACGAGAGTCACCACAACAGCAAGAATCGGGTTCCGGAGAACCCAAGCTTGGGCTTTCTCGAAGCCTCCCTGAGGCTTCTCTCCCCCGGCAGCCAAGCGCCAATCACCGGCGAGGAGGCCGCGGCGGTCCAGCGACTTCTCCATGGGGATGGTGGCATAGGGAATCACTGCTGAAGCGATGGCCAGCAGGCCGGTGCGGGTTGTCCACTTCTGGTTGATCCACGTGAACGCGGCCGTCGCGGCGTAGCAAAGGAACACGAACCCGTGGATGCCTCCGGCGATGCTCACACCAACGTCTGTGGTGCGCGTGACGTACTTAAGGAACAGCCCGATCAACAACAGCGTCCATGTCACGGCCTCGGCAAAAGCAACGGTACGGAACAAGGTGCGGGGCTGCATGGAAGTCCTCAGGTAGAAAACGGGAGACGCACCCTATTTTACCGGCTGTAGAACTTCCCTTGCGTCAATCAGTGCAACCGTGAGTTACGGCAATGGGAGCGCCGCCCGATTACGGATCCGGGAGTCGCCGAACTCAATGGCCACGGTAGCGATCTCCATCGCCGGCTCATGCCTGGTCCGGGCTTTCCCGACCGCAATGTGGGGCAACCATCGGGGCGATCTGTAACCAAGTGCGGGCGAGCTCAAGATGAAGTCGTCGATGTTGTCGAGGCCGAGGTCGTCAAGAAGTACGTGCAGCCCTTGCACCAAGAGTGCTTGGTAGTCGTGAACCTCCTGCGGCACGTCCACTTCGAGCCCCATAAGACGTCCACCGCCCAAGGGGATCAGTTTGTCCGACTTCCCCAGAAAACCCTGCAGTACAGGCAACTCCGTCAACCAACTGGAGATCTCGGGGAGCACTTTCTCCGGGGGTGACAATCCCTTGGTCCATGCAACGATGTCCCTTCCCAGCTCGTCCAGAATCCCAATATGCAGCAGCGTCATGTGCAAGCCTTGGGGCTTCCGCAGGGAGTCGACGAAGCGGTTCAGTCCCTCGTAGTCCGAAAGCCCTGCCCCGACGCGTACGACGGGCACCTCCACAGTGATGCGGGATCCATGAGGTTTGCTTCCAGGGGAGACAAGGTCCGTCATGGATGCCATTATGCGCCGGAATTCAAGCCAGCGGCAGGCCGACGACGCAAGCTGAGTACCGCCGTCGTACGTTAAGCACTACTTCTTGGAGCGGGCCTGAACCAGGTTGGCGAACGGAAGACGACCAAAGGCGGCAACAAAGTCAGCGTGGTAGGCGGCCTCGGCGGCGTTGACTTCGGAGGCGGGGAGTTCCTTCCATGCAACGATCAGGTCCAGGGCGTCGCGGAGTTGCCAGATGAGCCGGGCGTCCCAGACGACGGTGGGTCGTCCACGGCCGTAATCCATGAGCTCTTGGAGCTGCTTGCGTAACCCGCGGTTGCCTTGGCTCCCGGCGCTGGCTTTGCCGATGTACAACACGGAAGCATTCGGAATCCATTCGGACTCCAGCGCCTCACGTTTGAGGGAAGGGTCCTTCTTCTTGAACGTGCCGGCGGTGCTCTTCGTTAGGAACACCGGTTCAAAATCCGCGGGACGAAGGATTGCGAAGATGCCAGGTCCTTGGGGAATCCTCATGGGATCGAGTTCGTCGAGCGGTCGGAATCCGGTGAACCCGTCCTCAGTGAGTGACTTTTTGGTGAAGAGCATGGTCCATTGTGCCAAGGGAGCGCGTCACATTGGCGTCGTGCGCTGAAGGAAGTCTTCAGGATGTGAGTTGTAGCTTAAAGTGTTCTCGGCTGCTAAGCAGCCAAACCATCACTCTTAGCCATTCGCATAAATAGGGGGACTATTTGCGCACCCAAAACCGGCTGCCCCACAGCCACCACCCACTTCCGGCCTTCACCGAGGAAGGCTCAACATCGTGCGAAAGCTAATCATTGGAGCTGCGGCCGCAGTTGCGGTCGTAACCGGCTCGTTGGTTGCGGCCGCTGCCGCAAACGCAGACTCAGGGATTGTAGTCCGGGTAGTCGATGGTGACACCGTAATCGTGTCCATCAACAACATAGATCAGACCGTTCGCCTGCTGAACGTCAACACTCCGGAAACGAAGGATCCGAACAAGCCCACCGAATGCCTCGGTCCAGAAGCCAGCGACTACCTCAAGGAGGCCCTGCCCGCGGGCAGTAAGGTTCGGCTGGAGTTCGACGTCGAACGTCACGACAAATACGGCAGAACCTTGGCAGGGGTCTTCAACGCCAGCAACCAGCTCGTCAACGCCGAGATCGCCCGCCGAGGGCTTGGCGTTCCCATGGTGGTCGGCGAAAACCGGAAGTTCCTTCCGCCTGTGGAAGCAGCGCACTCGGAAGCACGCTCTGCTCAAGACGGTCTCTTCTCGGAAGCAGTCGAGTGCACCCTTCCCGCCCAAGTGGCAGCAGCCTCGGACGCACTTGCGGCCGCTGAAAACACCACCCCGGCAACGACGTCAGCGGCCGCGGGTGCCACCGCTGCAGGGATTGCGGCAGCGCTCATCACGGCGAAGGCCGCGCGCGATCTCCTTTCCGTGGCCCGAGATACCGAGCAGTCGATCGTCTGGGCGGCCTACGAGTCAGCTGAGGCAACCTCAAAGCTGGCTGCCCTCTCAACCAGGATCACTCGAGCGGAAAACACGCTGACCAAGGCCAAGGCTCAGCAAACGTCACTGGCGGCTGCGGAAAAGAAGGCCGAGGAGGAGCGTCTGGCCGCTGCCGCTCGGGCAGAAGCGGAGAGAAAGGCTGCTGAGGAAGCCGCTGCTGCTGCCAAGAAGGCCGCGGACGAAGCTGCAGCAGCAGCGCAGGCACGGGCTGCTGCTGCAGCTGCGGAGGCGGAACGGATCCGCAACATTCCGGCTCCAGTCGCGCCGCCGGTCCTACAGTATGTTCCGCCAGTTCAGCAGTACGTGCCGCCCGCACCCGCTGTTCCGGCGGATCCGGCACCGGGTTATACCGGCCCCCGATGCTACGCACCGGGCGGAAAGACCTGGCGCCCCTGCTGATAGCTTCAAGCAAGCCCGGCCGGACCGAGATGCACTGTCGCCGTACGGCAACAAATGCTAGAGTCGGCGTACGACGACATTTCCGAAAGTCGCCGTACGCCGACAAGGAGTTGGAATGCGCACGGTACGAGAGGCCGGCCCACTGGTACGCGAGTTGCGTGAAGAGCAAGGCTGGACCCAGGCCGAACTTGCCCGCCGCGCGAACGTTTCACGAACCTTCGTGATCGACCTTGAGTCCGGGAAGCCAACTGTGGAGACCTCAAAATTCATGGACGTCTTCCAAGCTCTTGGCTACGAGCTAGCCATACGGGACAGCGTGACAGGCAAAGTCCGATGGTAAGTACGTAAGTACCCGCGCCCTCGAGGTATTCATGGACAGGGCGCTTCGTCGCCGGGTTGAGCTGACGCCGTCAGGAAATCTGACATTCCGCTACGACCCGGAATACCAAGCAATCCCTGACGCCACGCCCTTGTCGCTGTCGATGCCGCTGGCCGCCGCTTCACACAAGAAACGCGCGGTCCTTCCCTTCCTGCAAGGTGAACGCCGCCGAGTCGCGCTACAAAGCGGCGCTCATGACGCGAAAATTCGGCTAAACAGGAACTGAACCCATCCACCGTGACGCCAAACCGTGAAGCAAACCTTTCAGCGTTGACAGCCCCTTGTGACCCGTGCCATATTCAAAACGTGAACCTGTCAGACAGCCGGACAGCCGGACAGCAAGGACCCCAGAGTGGGCATACGCCGATCTCACGCATTTCCGCTGCTGAAGCGGTCTTTGCGGCACTCAGGCGAGCCATCGAAGGCGGCCAGTTCGATATCGGAACCAAGCTGAGCTCGGAAGCGACGCTGGCCGGCCAGTACGGCGTCAGCCGCTCCGTCATCAGGGAAGCGTTGAGGTCCTGCAACACCTTGGGCCTCACCACTACCAAAACCGGCAAGGGCACATTCGTTGTGGCCAACAAGGTTGCTAATGACCTTACCTTGGGTCAGTACAGTGCACGCGATCTCAACGAGGCACGTCCGCACATCGAGATCCCCGCAGCGGGCCTCGCCGCCCAACGTAGGACGGACGATGAGTTGGAGCACCTCAAGGAAATCGTCCAAGAGATGCTTACGGAGAACGATCCCGAAGCCTGGGTGAACCTCGACGCCAGCTTCCACTCAGCCGTGGCCCGTGCCAGCGGAAACCGGGTGTTTGCCAGCGTCGTCTCCGATATACGTGAAGCCCTGGCCCACCAGTCCGAAACCTTGAACCTCGTGGCAGACCGGCAACACCGCTCTGACGAGGAACACGTCGCCGTACTCAACGCAATCGAAGTCGGCGACTCCGAAGCCGCAAGCAAAGCGATGGCCGCTCACCTGCAGGCCGTCAGCGTGGCGCTGGACACGATCCTCAGCAAATGACACCCCCAAAGGACACTGCCACCATGCCCGTCCCCGCAGCGCCGGCCCACAACGCCGCGCCCGAAAACGCCGTGCCCGAAAACGCCGCGCCTGCACACGCAGCGCCCCAACAAGCTCGACACATCAAAGCACCGAACCACGTCCCGCTCGTAGAGGTAACCCGCGACGGCCTGGTCGAAAGCATCCATTACGGCTCGCTGATCGCGGTCAGCGCAGATGGCGGCACCGCAATCCAAGCCGGCGAACCGGACGCCCCCATATACCCACGCTCGAGCCTGAAGCCGCTGCAGGCTGTTGCCCTGCTCAAGGCCGGTTTGGACATCCCCGAGGACCTCCTCGCGTTGACCGCTGCCAGTCACTCCGGTGCGCAGATGCACCGTGACGGCGCCCAGGAAATCCTCAGGCTGCATCACCTGACGGATAAAGCCCTGGGTAATAGCACGGACCTCCCTTACGGCGTCGCTGAGCGTGAAGAGTGGCTCCGCCAAGGCAACGGCCCCACCCAAATTGCACAGAATTGCTCCGGCAAGCACGCTTCCATGACCGCCGTCTGCGTCATCAACGACTGGCCTGTGGAGGGGTACTTGCACCCCGAGCACCCGCTGCAGGTCCTGGTCCGCGACACCATCACGGATCTGACCGGTGAAGAAGCTGCGGCGGTCAGTACTGACGGCTGCGGCACTCCGCTGTTCGCTCACTCCCTTCGTGGCATGGCCCGCGCTTACGGCCGCCTCGCCGCTGCCGACGAAAGCACCGACGAAGGCAAGGTTGCCCACGCCATGCGCCGCTACCCGCAGATGGTTGCCGGCGAAGGCCGCGATGTCACCGCCCTCATGCGGGCAATCCCCGGACTCCTCGCGAAGGACGGCTTCGAGGGACTCCAGCTTGTCGGACTCCCGAACGGCACCGGCATGGCGGTGAAGATTTCCGACGGCGGCGATCGCGCCCGCATGCCCGTCACGGTTGAGGTTCTCCGCCAGTTGGGCGTCGACGGCGGCAGTTTGGACACGCTTCAGAGCCCACCTGTGCTGGGCGGCGGCCTTCCGGTCGGCGAGATCCGCGCAACCAAAATTTTCAGCAACTAAACCAAGGACAGCTATGACCACCGTCGATCAGGCGATCCCCCTCCGTTCCGAACACGACCTTCTGGGCGACCGTAATGTACCCGCAGATGCCTACTGGGGCGTTCACACCCTCCGCGCAATAGAGAACTTCCCCATCACAGGGCAGCCCCTCTCTACCAATAAGCACCTCGTCAGGGGCCTGGCTGCAGTGAAGCAGGCCGCGGCCCGCACTAACCACGAGCTTGGCCTCCTGGACGCCGAAAAGGCGGGTGCCATCGAGCAGGCTTGCCAGGACATCATGGACGGCATGCTCCAGGATCAGTTCATGGTGGACGTCATCCAGGGCGGCGCGGGAACCAGTTCCAACATGAACGCCAACGAGGTCATCGCCAACCGTGCGCTGGAGATCCTGGGTCACCCTAAGGGCGACTACTCCAAGCTGCACCCGAACGACCACGTGAACCTGAGCCAGTCCACCAACGACGTCTACCCGACCGCGGTGAACCTCGCCACGATCTTCTCCGTGAAAGAGCTCCTGGAAGCCCTCGAGGAACTCGAGCTGGCCTTCGCCGAGAAGGGCCGGGAGTTCCGGACTGTGGTGAAGATGGGACGCACGCAGCTCCAGGATGCCGTTCCCATGACCCTCGGCCAGGAGTTCGGCGGTTACGCCGTGACAATCGGTGAGGACCGGGCGCGCTTGGACGAGTCCCACATGCTGATCCACGAGATCAACCTTGGAGCCACGGCAATCGGCACAGGTTTGAACGCTCCGGCCGGCTATGCTGAGGCCGCTTGCCGCCATCTGGCCGAAATCACAGGCCTTCCCCTTCTGACCGCTGCTGACCTCATTGAGGCCACGCAGGACGTAGGAGCCTTCGTTCACTTGTCCGGCGTGCTGAAGCGCGTGGCAGTGAAGCTCTCCAAGATTTGTAACGACCTCCGCTTGCTGTCCTCCGGGCCGCGGGCGGGTTTGGGCGAGATCAACCTTCCGGCCGTACAGTCCGGTTCGTCGATCATGCCTGGCAAGATCAATCCGGTGATCCCGGAGGTGGTCAGCCAAGTGGCGTACGAGGTCATCGGCAACGATGTCACCGTCACCATGGCTGCGGAGGCAGGTCAGCTTCAGCTGAATGCTTTCGAGCCGATCATTGTGCACAGCCTGCACAAGAGCATCTCCCACCTGGAGGCAGCGTGCCGCACCCTGACAGCACGCTGCGTCCGGGGGATCACAGCTAACACCGAACGGCTACGGCTTACCGTTGAGCAGTCGATCGGTCTTGTCACTGCATTGAACCCCCATATCGGTTACGCCTCCGCCACCGCTATTGCCCAGGAGGCGCTGGTAACGGGTAAGGGCGTTGCGGAACTCGTGTTGGAGCACGGTCTCCTGACCGCCACCCAGCTCGAGGAACTGCTCAGCCCGGAACGTCTGGCAAACCTGAGCAAGCAGGCCGAACCCGGCCTCTAAGCCCTGCCTGGCAGCCAGCCATCTGAACTGGGCTGCCAACAGCACGTCCCGCCCATGAGGCATACCCCCACGAGGCTTTGTTCTGCGTGCCCGGATCCCCGACCGGACGTGCCCAGGACACCTCCAACAGGACACCCCTAAGGATTCCAATGACCAATCCCATCACGGACCACACGGTCCCGGCCCAAGCGCACGCCAGCGAGAAAGCCCTCCACAAAGAGGACTCCGGGTACCACAAGGATCTCAAGCCCCGCCAGATCCAGATGATCGCGATCGGCGGCGCAATCGGCACCGGCCTGTTTCTGGGCGCCGGCGGCCGGCTCAACGCTGCCGGCCCGTCGCTCGTTATCGCCTACGCGGTTTGTGGCTTCTTCGCTTTCCTGATCCTCCGCGCACTCGGTGAACTCGTTCTCCACCGCCCGTCGTCGGGATCCTTCGTCTCCTATGCCCGTGAGTTCTACGGCGAAAAGGCGGCCTTCGTCTCCGGCTGGTTCTACTGGATCAACTGGGCCACCACCACCATCGTGGACATCACCGCAGCGGCGCTCTACATGGAGTTCTTCGGCAAATACGTCGCCTGGATAGGTGCCGTTCCGCAGTGGGCGTGGGCGCTCATTGCACTGGTTGTAGTGCTCTGCCTCAACCTGGTCTCTGTGAAGGTCTTCGGTGAAATGGAGTTCTGGTTCGCGCTGATCAAGGTGGCAGCACTGGTGGCCTTCCTCCTGGTGGGCACCTACTTCGTCATCTTCGGCACTCCGGTGGATGGCCAGGAAGTCGGCTTCAGCCTCATCGCAGACAACGGCGGAGTCTTCCCCAACGGGGTCCTGCCCATGATCATCCTCATGCAGGGTGTGCTGTTCGCCTACGCGTCGATTGAGCTGGTGGGTACCGCCGCCGGTGAAACTGCAAACCCCGAGAAGATCATGCCCAAGGCCATCAACTCCGTGGTCATCCGCATCGCCCTCTTCTACGTTGGCTCCGTGATTCTGCTGGCTCTCCTGCTTCCGTACACCTCTTACGAGAAGGGCGTCAGCCCGTTCGTGACATTCTTCGGTTCCATCGGCGTGGAGGGCGTGGACGTCATCATGAACCTCGTTGTGCTCACCGCAGCACTGTCTTCGTTGAACGCAGGGCTCTACTCCACAGGCCGCATCCTCCGCTCCATGTCGGTGGCCGGTTCTGCCCCGAAGTTCGCCCAGCGCATGAACAAGGCCGGCGTCCCTTACGGTGGCATTGCGATCACCGCCGGCGTTTCCCTGCTGGGTGTCCCGCTGAACTACCTCGTTCCGTCCGACGCTTTCGAGATCGTCCTGAATGTCGCTTCCGTGGGCATCATCGTCACTTGGGCCACCATCGTCCTGTGCCAGATGCAGCTCAAGCGCTGGGCCGACAAGGGATGGCTGAAGCGCCCGTCCTTCCGGATGTTCGGCGCCCCCTACACGGGATGGTTGTCCTTGATCTTCCTGGCGGCCGTGCTGATCATGGTGTTCATCGAGTCCCCGTTGACCATGCTGGTCACCGCGATTGCCTGCGGACTCATGGTCTGGGGATGGTTCCTGTGCCGCAAGCAAATCCACGAGCTAGCCGCCACCCGAGACGGCTACACCGGCAGCGAGCCGGTGCTGGCCAACCGTCCGCTCCCCGGCGGCGACAAGTAAGCGATAAGTAACAACCGCTAAATCACGACGGCGGCACCCGGGTTCCGTAACGATCGGAACCCGGGTGCCGCCGTCGTCGGTTAACGCCCCCAAGTAGGTCGCAGTTGAGGTCGTTTTGAGGGCTGAGAACGACCTGATCTGCGACTCAGTTGGGTGAGGACGCGGCGGAGACAGACATCCGATCATTCGTGGCTACTATTGGTCCATGGCTGTCACAGATGAGGCGATCAGCAAGATCAAAGACATGCTGATCCGCGGCGAACTCAAGGCCGGCGATCGACTTCCGCCGGAAAAGGAACTGAGCGAACGGCTCGGTCTTTCCAGAAGTTCGTTGCGTGAGGCCGTGAAAGCCCTCGAACTGATCCGCGTGCTGGACGTCCGCCGTGGTGATGGCACCTACGTGACCAGCCTCGACGCGAAGCTCCTCAACGAAGCCGTCGCCTTTGTGGTGGACCTGCACCAGGACCGGTCCATCCTGGAACTCTTTGAGGTTCGACGAATCCTGGAGCCGGCCACCGCACACTTGGCGGCGGGCAAAATCACGCCGGACGAGCTCTTGGCCCTGCGGAGCACCATGGACGGCATCGACGAGAACACTGACGTCGAGGAGCTCGTGGCCCATGACCTGGAATTCCACAGAATCATCGCCGAAGCCGCCGGAAATGACTACCTCGGGAGCCTCTTGGAAGCCCTGTCCAGCAGCACCGTGCGGGCGCGTATATGGCGTGGCCTGACGCAGGAGAAGGCCGTGGCGCACACCTTGGCTGAACACCGCGCGATCGCGGACGCACTGGAACGGGGCGACGCCGAACTTGTGCGGGCCCTCGTCACCGTGCACATCAGCGGCGTGGAGAACTGGCTGCGGCTGGCGCTCTAAATGTCGGTCAGAGGGGCAACTGCCAAGCCATACGTCCGGATGGCGGTCTCCTCAAGCACCAAGTCCTGGTCCGAGGGGTCCAAGGAAGACACCAGCTCCAGCAGGACATCGAGTGTCCGGCCGTAGGGTGCCCCGAGCGTACTGACCGGCCAGTCGCCGCCGATCATCAAACGCTCCGGCCCGAAAGCCTCCAACGCTGAATCAAACAGGGGTCGCAATGCATCCGCCGTGTAGTCAACGCCACGCAAATGCAGTCCGGAGAGCTTCGCAACGGAGTTAGGCTCCCGCCCGAGCGCCCGAAAGTCAGCGCTCCACGAGTCCATGAGTTCAGGATCAGCCAGCGGCGGCTTACCCAGGTGATCCAACACAACCGTCAGTTCCGGCATCTCGCGGGCCAGCCGAACCGCGGACCCCAGGTGCCTGGGGAAAGCATCGGGAATGTCCAAGGTGAGCCCTTCCCTAGCCACTAGCGCCAGGGAATCGCGGACGGCAGGAAGATCCAGAAAGTCATCACGGGGATCATCATGCAGGAGGTGCCGCACACCTTTAAAGGCGGGCTGAGCTGTGAAGCGGTGCAACTGTTCTGCAGCTTCAGCAGGCGCATCCAAGCTGATCCAACCCACTACTCCGAGCACCCAGGGATTCCGCGCCGCTACTGCCAACATGCTCTCGGTGTCGGCTACGGTGTCGTCGGCCTGGACCAGCACGGCTCCCCTCACGCCGGCAGCGTCCAACGTCTCGCGCGCCTCGTCCTCGCCAAAGCTGCGGAAGAGCTCACCGTGTTGCGGTCCGAGCCACGGATAGTGGCGCACACCGCCGGTGACGAAGGAGTCCAAGGTCCACAGGTGCAGATGCGAATCAATCACGTCGGGCGCTCCTCCAACACGTTCCACAGTTCGTCCGGCACGGGCGCTTCCATTCTGGCAGCGTTCGTGGCCACCTGTTCAGGAGAAGTCGCCCCGGCTGTCACATTCACCACGGCCGGATGCCGCAACGGGAACTGGAGCGCCGCCGTCGGGAGTTCCACGCCGAAGTCCCGGCAGAGGGCCGCGAGCGCACGCGCGCGCTCCAGCACGTCGCGCGGTGCTTGATCGTAGTTGTAGTGGGCGTCTTCCGGAACGTCGGGTCGGGCCAGGAGGCCCGAGTTGTAGGCGCCCACACTTACGACGCCGGTGCTTTGCTCCACACAGCGGTCAAGCAGCGGGACGCTGGGCTGCTCAAGCAGGGTGTAGCGGCCGGCCAGCATCACGAGGTCGAGATCGGCGGCTTCGACGCATTTCAACGCTGCCTCGGCGGAGTTGATGCCCACGCCGATTGCCCGGACTACTCCCTCAGAGCGCAGCTTCTCGAGAGCCGGAAGTCCTTGGGAGATTCCGGCCTGAAGATCGTGGACGTCGGGGTCGTGAAGGTAAACGATGTCCACGTGGTCCAAGCCGAGCCGTTCCAAGGAGTCTTCGATGCTGCGCCGGATGCCTTTTTCGGAGAAGTCCCACACGCGCCGTGACGTCGCTGGGACCTCGAAGCCCTCCGGGTCCTGCCCGCCAACGGAGTTGGGTTCGAGTAGCCTGCCAACCTTGGTTGAGATGACGAATTCGTTCCGGGGTTTATCACGGAGGACGGCGCCCAATCTTTGCTCGGAGAGGCCCAGACCGTAGTGGGGCGCGGTGTCGAAGTAGCGGATGCCCGCGTCCCATGCAGCGAGCACGGTTGCGAGCCCCTCCCCGTCCGGGATCGCCCGGTAGAGATTCCCGATGCCCGCTCCGCCGAAGCCCAGTTTGCCTAGTTTGCCGGGATCAAGTGAGTTCATGGCAGTTCCCATACCTTCTGGATACCCGTATCCTCCCCCGAGTAATCGTCCTGGACCTCCAAAAGTTCAGCCAATCGGGCTTGCCACGGCACGTTGGCCGGGTGCTTGGCTAGCGCATGCCGCATGGCTTGGTAGTTTTCCACGTCCACCACATGGAAAAGATCGAGACCGTTGCGCCAGATTCGCCAGTTCCGGACGCCGGCATCCTTGAGCGCGGCTACCAGCTCAGGGGGAATGTTCGCGTGCGCGTCGGCGTACTCCTCTTCATTTCCCGGCTTGAGTCTGGTGTGCAGGGCGATGCTCTCAACCATTCACGGCCTCGGGTGTCAGGAACAGCTCCAGCACCGGAACAGCAACGTTCGGCCGCTGGACAGGCAGCTTGATGGTCAAGGTCCCTGGCGGCTGGCCTCCCTGGGTCATATTCATGGCCTGCTGTCCGGGGTCTACCTCTTTGAGGAAAACCTCGGACGCGTCGTTCAGCAACTGCGCGTACTCAACTTTTCCGGCGAGGTCCGGGAGGTGCACGTACTCGAATGGCCAAGCGAACAAGTGAACATAGAGCCTGTCCCTGCGCTGCGTGTACCGGGCGTCCGCGGGTGCCGTGAACAGGGAGGCCCCCGTCCCGTAGATGGCGCGCGAGTGCAGCTTCATCCACTCGCCGATGCCTTCCAAGGACGTCAAGGCCCGCGGATCGAGGTTTCCCCTGCCTGTGGGGCCGACGTTGAGCAGCAGATTGCCACCCTTGGATACGCCATCCACGAGCATTCGGATGAGCAGGTCCACGGATTTGTAGTTCAGGTTGTCCCTGTCATAACCCCAACTACCGTTGAGGGTCTGGCAAGCCTCCCAGGTGACCGGTTCGCCGTCGACCATCATGGGGCCGGCGGGCTGGTACTGCTCGGGAGTGACAAAGTCGCCGGGGATCTCCAACCGGTCATTGACCACAATGCCGGGCTGCAGCTCCCGCACCATGGCGAGCAACGCCTCCGAATCCCAGTCCTTCCGGCCCTTGCCACCCCAAAATTCTTGTTCGTGCCCACCTGTGTAGGAGAAGTCGAAGAACAGGTAGTCGATGGTGCCGTAGTTGCTCAGGAGTTCACGGACCTGGCCGTGCAGGTACTCGCGGTAGCGCGCCATGTCGCGTCCGGCGTTCAAGCTTTCGACGTCGGCCGTGTTCCGTTGGGGGTGTACGCCGTCCACGGTGAAGTCGGGGTGGTGCCAGTCGATGAGCGAGTGATAGAAGCCGACCTTCAGTCCCTCGGCCCGGAGTGCTTCCACATAGGGCGCTATCAGGTCTCGGCCGGCGGGCGTGTTGGTGGCCTTGTAATCCGTCAGCGCCGAGTCCCACAGACAGAAGCCGTCGTGGTGCTTGGTGGTGAGCACCACATACTTCATCCCGGCGCCCCGTGCTGCGCGTGCCCATTCCCGGGGATCATAGAGGTCCGGGTCGAATCGCTGGAAGTACTTGGAGTACTCCTCCACTGTGATTTCTTCCCTGTTCATCACCCACTCGTGCCGGGCAGGCAGGGCGTAGATGCCCCAGTGAACGAACATCCCAAAACGTGCCTCTTCAAACCAAGGTGCGTGCTGGATCAACGGGATTCCTTCCATACGGGGCCGTTCGGAAAGCTGTACGCGGCCAGTGTTTCACGGAGCATTTCGTTTCCTGCGCCAGGATTCGACGGCGGCCAGTATGCGCCGTCGTGGACGTCCACGGGCGTGACGAAGTGTTCATGGAGGTGGTCCACGAACTCGATGGTCCTGTTCTCCTTGGTCCCGGACACCGCAATGAAATCAAACATGGATAGGTGCTGCACGGCTTCGCACAGACCGACACCACCGGCATGCGGACAAACCCTTACCCCGAACTTGGCAGCGAGAAGGAGGATGCTGATGTTCTCATTCACACCCGCTACCCGGGCAGCATCAATTTGCAGGACCTGAAGCGAACCGGCTTGGAGCATCTGCTTGAACACCACCCGGTTCTGGACGTGTTCGCCGGTGGCCACAGGGATGGGAGCCACTCCGCGGGCGATAGCGGCATGACCCAGGATGTCGTCCGGGCTGGTGGGTTCCTCAATCCAGGCGATGTCGTAAGGAGCAAGGTGTGCCATCCAGTCGATGGCTTCCTGCACGTCCCAGCGCTGATTGGCATCTACCGCGATCCTGACGTCGGGTCCAACGGCAGCGCGGGCGGCCCGCACGCGGCGGATGTCGTCCTCCACGGAGGCGCCAACTTTCAACTTGATTTGGGCAAATCCGTCGGCCACGGCTTCCTTGGCCAGCCGCGTCAGTTTGTCGTCGCTGTAACCCAACCAGCCCGGCGTCGTGGTGTACGCGGGGTAACCCTCAGTGCGAAGTGCCTTTTTGCGCGCTTCCCTTCCGGGTTCGGCGTCGCGGAGGATTTCCAGAGCTTCCTCCGGGGTGAGCGCATCCGTGAGGTAGCGGAAGTCAACGAGTGCTACGAGCTCATCGGGTGTCATGCCGGCGAGCAACTCCCACAGGGGCAGCCCTGCGCGTTTGGCTTTCAAATCCCACAACGCATTGACCACGGCGCCGATGGCCATGTGCATGACGCCTTTCTCGGGGCCCAGCCATCTGAGTTGGGAATCGTGTGCCAGCAGCTTCCAGGTTGCACCCATGTCATCAAGCAGCGAGTCAACGTCAGCGCCAAGGATGTGATCCCTCAGTGCCCCGATCGCCGCCGTCTCCACTTCGTTGCCCCGCCCGATGGTGAACACAAAGCCGTGGCCCTCCTGTCCGTCCCCGGCATCCGTGCGAATGATCAGGTATGCGGCGGAATAATCGGGGTCCGGGTTCATGGCGTCGGAGCCGTCCAGTTCCAATGATGTGGGGAAGCGGATATCGAAGGTATCCAGTGCGGTGATGATGCTCATACGGCTCCTGAGTTGCGGCAAGGTTCATCAGCGAGCCTAAACATCCGATGTCTGCCTTGTCAATGGGTCACATTTCCGTATTATGGGTGACAACACCACACTAGAGCTCGGATGTTAGTCCCGAAAGCACGGAGGAAGCCATGACCTTGAAATTCGCCAGGCTGGGTACGGCCGGAAACGAACAACCGGCCGTCATCGCCCAGGACGCCGACGGCGCTGAGAAGTACTTCAGCCTCACGGCCCTGACCAACGACATCGACGGCGGTTTCCTCGCCTCGGACGGCATCGAACGCAGCCGCGAAGCCCTGAACAAGGGGGAACTTCCCGAGATCTCGCCTGAAGGCCTGCGCATCGGCGCCCCCGTCGCCCGACCCGGCGCAGTGGTTGCCATCGGACTCAACTACACCGCGCACGCTGCCGAATCCGGCGCTACGCCGCCCGAGGTTCCAGTGGTGTTCCTCAAGCCCACCAACACCATCACCGGCCCGTTCGACGCAGCCCCCATCCCGCCGTCGTCGGAAAAGTACGACTGGGAAGTGGAACTCGCAATCGTGATCGGCAAGGAAGCGTCATACCTTTCCACAGTTGACGAGGCCACAGCCTGCATCGCCGGTTACGCCGTGGCCAACGACCTCTCCGAGCGCGACTACCAGATCCCCGGCGCCGCGGGACAGTGGACCAAGGGCAAGACCCTCCCCGGTTCCACTCCCCTGGGCCCATGGCTGGTCCCGTCCGCGGATGTTGACGCCGGCAACCTTCGCCTGCAGACCCTGGTCAACGGCGAAAGCCGGCAAGACTCCAATACCTCGGACATGATCTTCGACCCCGCCACGATCGTCCACCACCTCAGCCAGTACATGGTCCTGGAACCGGGCGACGTGATCATCACGGGCACCCCCGAGGGCGTTGCACTGTCCGGCAGATTCCCCTTCATCCAGGCCGGTGACGTGGTGGAGCTGGAAATTGAGGGACTGGGCCGCCAACGACAGGAATACTTCCGAGCGCAGGCCGGCTCGCGCCCCGGGGCAGCAGCCCCCGTCAGCATCAACGCCTGAGGCCGCCATGGCAGCCTCGGTGGGCAACGAGTTCCAAGGCCTGACAGCACTCGTGACCGGCGGCGCCTCCGGAATCGGGGCAGCCATCGCGGACCGCCTCGCAGCCGGCGGTGCGCAGGTGGCGGTCCTGGACCTCGCCCCGGAAACCAGCCCGCATTTCGGTGTGCAGTGCAATGTGGCCGATGACGCCTCGGTGCGCACCGCCGTCGAGCACGTAGTAAAGCAGTTCGGCCGCTTGGACATCGTGATCAACAACGCCGGCATCGGCGCCCAAGGCGACATCGCGGCGAACCACGACGACGAGTGGCTGCGCGTTCTCAACGTCAATGTGGTGGGAATCGCCCGCGTCAGCCGGGCAGCCTTGCCGCACCTGCGTGAGTCTCCGGCGGCCGCGATTGTTAACACTTGTTCCATTGCGGCGACGGCCGGGCTTCCGCAGCGTGCCCTGTACTCGGCGTCGAAGGGTGCGGTTTTGTCGTTGACGCTCGCCATGGCAGCAGACCATGTCCGTGAGGGGATCCGTGTGAACTGCGTGAATCCCGGCACCGTAGACACCCCCTGGGTTGGCCGGTTGCTCGATTCAGCCGCTGACCCCGCAGCCGAGCGCGCCGCCCTCAACAGCCGCCAACCGCACGGGCGGATGGTGGACCCCGCCGAGGTAGCCGGCGCCGTCGCTTATCTGGCGAGTCCTCTGTCGGGGTCGACGACCGGGACCTCACTGGCGGTCGACGGCGGCATGCAGGGCCTGCGGCTGCGCCCGGCGCAGTAGGCGGTTTTCGTAACGCAACGGGCCCGCAACCTCCTGCAGCGGTCGTTCGCCTATGCTCAAGTCCAAGAGATCAACGGCGACTCACTTAGCAGACTCAGGAGATACAGCCATGAGCAACTGGCGCATCAGGGACTTCCATTCGTCCGATTTGGACGGCATCCTGCACCTCTGGGAGTCACTCAAAGCCGATGGCGTGGAGCCCGTCTACGCGTTGTCTGAGGTACTGGCCTCCTGCGAGAAGGACCACGCCGTAGTGGCCGTCCAGGGCGACCAGGTAGTGGGTGCCGCCGTCGGACGCGCCGCCCATGACCAAGGGTGGATCGTTTTCCTGGCCACGCTGACCGAGTTCCGGGGCCGCGGCATCGGCACCTCGCTGCTGTCCGCCGTCGAGAACCGCATGGCCCCGCACGGGCTCAACAAACTCTCCGCTCTGATGCCGGAGACCGAAACACGTGTTGAAGCCTTCTTGGGACGCGGGTTCGTGGTGAAGAAAAACCTGCGCTATTTCGAGCGGACCATCCCGGTACAGCGGCAGGAACTGGAACCGTTGAGCTTGCTGGGCGGACGCATTCTTGCCCGGGACCTGTGGGAGAACGTGGCTGGCATGCGCCGGGAGAAGGAGCTGCTGGAGCGGCGACTGGTACTTCCTTTGGCCGAGGCTGACCTCGCGGACGAGTACGGCGTGGTCCCGCCCCGGGCAGTAGTCCTTTTCGGCCCTCCGGGCACCGGCAAAACCACCTTCGCCAAGGCCATCGCATCCAGGCTCGAGTGGCCGTTCGTGGAAGTCTTCCCGTCCCGATTGGCCGCTGACCCCAAGGGCCTGGCCGGTGCACTACGCGAGACATTCCTGGAAATCGCCGAGCTGGAACACGCCGTGGTCTTCATCGATGAAGTGGAGGAAATCGCGTCGCAGCGCGCCGGTGATCCACCGTCGCCGCTGCAGGGGGTCACCAACGAACTCCTCAAGATCATCCCGGCTTTCCGCGAACAACCCGGCCGCTTGCTGGTGTGCGCCACGAACTTCATCCGGGCCTTGGACACCGCGTTCCTGCGCCACGGCCGGTTCGACTACGTCATCCCCATCGGCCTCCCGGACGTCCACGCCCGCGAAGCCATGTGGCAGCGATTCATCCCCGCCACCGTGATGGACTCGGTCGACATCGCCCAGCTGGTGGAGCGAACCGAGGGCTTCTCACCCGCGGACATCGAGTTCGCTGCCCGCAGCGCCTCCCAGCGGGCCCTGGAAAAAGCCGTGTACGACGACGGCGGCTCCGGCCTCGCTCCCAACGGACGTAAAGGGCCGGTCACCCAGGACTACCTCGATTCCATCTCCGATACCCGCACCACCGTCAGCGCCGAAGTGCACCAGGACTTCCTGGAAGACATCGACGTGTTGGGGCGCGTGTAGGAGGTCCTGATCACGGGATAATCTTTGTCCCATGTCCTCGAATCCCCTTCGCCATGCGCTGTCCCGCATGGGCGGCCGCGATCCCCATGAAAAGCACCGCACAGCAACTCCGCTGGAGCTCTTCTTCGACCTGACCTTTGTTATCGCTTTCGGTGTTGCCGGCAACCAGTTTGCCCATGCTGTCGCAGAGGCGCATTTCTGGCCAGGTCTCCTCGCCTTCTCGTTCGCCATGTTTGCGGTGATCTGGGCATGGATCAACTTCACCTGGTTCGCCAGCGCCTACGACACCGACGACTGGGTGTTCCGCGTGGTCACCATGGTGCAGATGGTGGGTGTCCTCATCCTGGCCATGGGCGTCGAACCGGTGTTCCACTCCATCATCGAGGGCAAGCACGTGGACAACTTCACCATGGTGCTCGGCTACATCGTCATGCGGGTGGCCCTGATTTTCCAGTGGCTGCGTGCAGCCCGGCAGGATCCCGAACGCCGGGAAACTTGCTTGCGTTACGCGAAGTACGTGGCGATCGTCCAAGTCGGGTGGGTCGCGGTTCTCCTGATTGACGCGAGCGTCCTCACTACGTTCCTCATGGCAGCTCCTTTGTTCATCATGGAAATGGCAGCGCCGTACTTCGCGGAACGCAAGATCCGTACCCCGTGGCACGCGCACCACATTGCGGAAAGGTACGGGCTCCTGGCCATCATCGCCTTAGGTGAGTGTTTGATTGGTGCAATTGAAACCTTGCGTGCCATCGTGGCCACCCACCAGTGGTCCGTGGATGCCGCCTTGGTTGGATTGAGTGGCACCGGGCTGGCCTTCGCCATGTGGTGGATCTACTTCATCCTGCCCTCGGGTCCGGCGCTTCACGTCCAGCGGCACCGTTCATGGGTGTTCGGCTACGGTCACATGTTCATCTTCGCCGCCATCGCCGCAACCGGCGCTGGGCTACACGTTGCTGCCTACTTCATCGATCACGAAGCCCACATTCCTGCGGCCGCCGCGGTGGCCTCCATCGCCATTCCCATTATTGTTTTCAAGGTCTCGCTCAGCACGCTGTACGGCATCATGCTGGGCCTGGACCGCGAACACTTCTGGAGCTCGGTGCTGGTGGTCCTTGGCTTGGCTGCAAGTATTGCCATGGCCGCCGCCGGCGCCTCCGTGCCCATCTGCATGCTGGCAATGATGGTGGTCCTGGGCCTGTCCATTGCCTACGACGAACGATGCGGGCACAAGGGCCGGGCCGCGGCACTCCGGCGGCTGGAAACCGCCGCGGGCTAAGGCATTCCCCTGCGTTGCGGGGCCCGCTTTGCGCCCCAATTCCGGCGCCAGGCACGCAGAGCAGGCCCCACAACGAGCGCGGGCAGGCTACTCGGGAACGATCTCGTCCAGTTCCCGAAGCAGGTACGGGTTGATCCGCTCCAGGATCATCCGGACCTCTTCGCGGGGAACCGCCGTGTAGAGCACGGGTCGGGCATCGGCGTATCGGGTGACCGGCGGCTTGTCCGGCCACTTTTCAGCTAGTGCCTTGACCCTCTCCGGCAGTGAATTGTGCGCATTGTCCGCGATCTTGACCAACGTTGCGTCGTGGTCCTCCGCAACGAAACGGATGCCGGCGTCGTAATCATCCGGGTCGTCGTGGAAGCGGCGGGTGACGCGTTCGATGATGTCTACCGCCCGCTCGGACACTCCCATGTCAAGCAGGGCTTGGCGGGTGATGGGCGTATCCTCGGCGATGTCATGGAGGTAGCCCGCGATTTGGATATCTTCGTCAAAGTCGGCGAGCGCATCGCCCACGGCGAGAACGTGCTCCCGATATGGACGTTTGAGCTTGTCCTTCTGCCGGTTGTGAGCCACCTCGGCCAAAACCTGGGCTGTCTCAACGGTAAAGCGTGGTTCGGTCATGCTGGCCTCCGGCTTGAAGAGGGACCGATGGGGACCGGTCCTCACCTTCAGGCTATCTGCTGTTCACGCACCCGCAGCAACGTCTTACCAGTCCTGCCGGTTCTACGAGTCCTGAACAGCGCGCGCTGCGATGGCGACGGTAACGGCCCTTGGCAGCCGCTGGGCGAACCCGGCAGCAACACGGTTAACCCAACCTGAGACGACGCTGCCCGGCGTGTCTTTGCGATCGAGGGCTTTGAGGGCAGTCCCTACAACCTGGTCAGAGGTTTGCATTTTGCCTACTGCTGCGGACTCACCACCGACGACGTCGAAGAACTCAGTTCGCGTCGCACCCGGGCAAAGGGCCAGGACGTTGAGTCCGGCGTTCTTGGTTTCGTGGGCAACGGCTTCGGTGAAGCTTAGGACGAAGGCCTTGGTGGCGCCATAAACGGCCATGCCGGGGATGGGTTGGAACGCGGCAGTGCTGGCGACGTTCACCAGGGCACCCTTCCCGGAGGCGAGCAGTTCCGGCAGGAAGGCGCGGGTAATGTCTACGAGGGCGGCAACGTTCAGGGCGATCTCCGATGCGATGGTGTCCGGGTCTTCCTCCACCAAGGGGCCGTGGGTGCCGAAACCCGCGTTGTTGATCAAGGTGTCCACGGTAATCCCGCGGTCGGCCAGTTCGTCGAGGAGCTCGCGTCCCACTCCTGCACGGCTCAGATCCATAGGGAGGACGGTAACTGTGACGCGGTGGCGGGAACGCAAGTCCTGAGCCAAATCCTCCAGGCGGTCTGCACGCCTGGCCACGAGGACAAGATTCGAACCCCGGGCAGCGAATTGCCCGGCGAACTCAGCGCCGAGGCCGGAGCTGGCGCCCGTAATGAGGGCAGTGGTGCCTGCGTATGTCATGGTCATTGCGGAATCCAATCGGTTGAGTCGGAGACTAATGTAGTCGCTGTCTACATTGTAGGCAGTGCCTACTTTGTTGTCAATGACTACATTGGCTAGACTTGAGTCATGACTGAGCAGCCCTACCACCATGGCAAACTCCGGGAAGCCCTCTTGGAACGCGCCATGGAAACCATCGAAGAAGCTGGTGTGGATGGGCTCTCTCTGCGGCAACTCGCCCGTGATGTGAACGTCAGCCACGGCGCGCCGGCCAAGCATTTCCGCGACAAGCAAGCTCTGATCGACGCCGTGGCACTTGCTGGCTTCGAGTCGATGAATTGCCGCATCCGGAAGGCCGCCCACTCCGGCGACGACCTCCGAGGGCGTTTCGTCAGTGTTGGGAAGGCATATGTCGACTTTGCTGTTGAGCACCCCGCCCTGCTGACCGTGATGTACTCCACCAAGCACCATCCCGATTCCAGCGAAGAGCTGCGGAACACCGGCGCGCAAGGCATATACGTTGCCAGAGCAATGATTGCCGAGGCACAGGATGCCGGCGCATTGGCCGACGGTGACCCGGAAACACTCGCCATGGTGTGCTTCGTGAGCCTTCACGGCACGGCTCTTCTCGCCGCTGGCGGTCAGTTGGACGGGAATTCGGTGGAAGACGTAGTCACGGCTACCACCGACACCTTGTGGGCGGGAATGGCGGCCGGAGTACCGGCGGCACAGCGCAGATAACCGGCGAGACCAGCGGCGGGCAGTTCAGATCCGGGGAGTTTTCCACACCCAGGGCGTCTTTGGCACGTTATGCGGGGTGAAGTGAGGAAGGGCATCCTGCAAGATTCCCGCGGGCAATTCAAGGGACGCCAGCAGTAGGTCACGCACACGTTCTGCAGGAATTCCGACGGCGGCGAGGTCGCTCAGCGTGACGGCCCCGTCGCGCTTTGCCAGCCTCACGCCGTCGTGATTAACCACCAGCGGAACGTGGGCGTATTCAGGGATCGGCAGCCCCAGCAGCGATGCCAGATAGGCCTGTCGCGGAGTGGATGGGAGGAGATCATCGCCGCGAACCACCTGGTCGATTCCCTGGTGTGCGTCGTCAACCACCACCGCGAGATTGTAGGCGGTCACGCGATCGTTTCGGCGAAGCACAAAATCGTCCACCACACCCACGTATTTGCCGTGCAACAGGTCCTCAACAGCCCACTCCGAAACCTCCGCCCGCAATCGGATGGAAGCGGGACGCGTGGCGCGCCGGATCTCACGTTCGGCATGGGAAAGCCGTCGGCACGTTCCCGGATAAGCACCCTGGGGAGCATGCGGAGCAGACGGCGCCTCCTGGATTTCCCTTCGCGTGCAGAAGCACTCGTAGGTCCGGCCTTCGGCCGTCAGCCGTCCAATCGCTTCGTCGTACAGTGCCGCGCGTTCAGTCTGACGTACGACGGCGGCATCCCAACTGACGCCGATGGCCCTCAGATCGCGGAGCTGCTCCGCCTCTGCGCCGGAGCGGGCGCGGTCCAGGTCCTCGACCCGCAGCAGGAAATCGCGGCCACTGGACTTCGCGAACAACCAGGCGAGAATCGCGGTCCTAAGGTTGCCGACGTGCAGCTCGCCGGAAGGGCTCGGGGCGAAGCGGCCGGCAGCAGTCATGATCCAAGCCTATTCGCCGGGCCACGGGTGACAGGAACGGGCGCCGGGCAACACAAGAGCCCCTCAGCTACCGCAACGATCCGGTAGCTCAGGGGCTCTTGCTGTGCGCCCCGGTAAAAGGGCGGGTGCAGAATGACAATGCTGTGAACAAGAGTCAATCAGCGGCTGCTTCCTTGCGGGAAACCTGTGCAGGGCTCCGGGTGATGTTCCGGATTCCTGGTGCCTGCGGGGTTTGGCGGTAGCCGCGACCTGCTTCGTTGTCACCATTTCAGCAGAAGGACTACAGTTGGTGCAACGGACATCATATTGATTGATCGATCTGATCAGTCTCACATGAAAAGCTCGACAGGAAGTGGTCACTTTGCAAGAACTCGATGCCACCGACCGTCGGATCCTGGCCGCCTTGGATGAAGATCCTCGCGTGCCCATCATGGTGCTTTCCCAAAAGCTTCACCTCGCCCGCGGAACAGTTCAGTCCCGCCTGGAGCGGATGACGGCGTCCGGAGCCCTCCGACCCAACAGCAGTCGCGTCTTACCCTCTGCCTTGGGACGTGGCGTGGCTGCCGCCGTCAGCGCCGAGCTCGATCAAAGCCACCTGAACGAGGCTATTGCTGCTCTGCGGGAGATCCCCGAAGTTCTCGAATGCCATGCTCCCGCCGGCGATACCGACCTCATCATCAGGGTAGTAGCCAAGAGCCCGGACGATCTGTATCGGGTATCCGAGGAAATCCGGCTGTGCCCGGGGATCGTGCGCACGTCCACCAGCATGTTCCTCCGCGAAGTGATTCCCTACCGGACTACTGGCCTGCTTGCGGAGTAGGTCTCCTCAGACCGGCGGTCCTATGTTGGTTTTCAGATTCTTCATCACCAGGGTTGACGTGAGGCGTTCCACCGCAGGAAGTGCCGCGAGTTCGTCGTCGTAGAAGCGCTGATACGCGGGCAGGTCCGCGGCAATGACCTTGAGGAGATAGTCAGGAGATCCGAAGAGTCGCTGAGCCTCCACAATGTTGGGACTGGCAGTAACCCGCTCTTCGAAGTCCGCCATGATGGTGCGTTCCACCTGCCTGAGCGTGACAAAAACAATCGCTTCGAATCCCAGGCCCACGGCGGCAGGATCGATGTCTGCACGGTACCCGCGGATCACCCCCGAGGACTCCAAATCACGCAGCCGACGATGACATGGAGCCACGGTCAACCCCACCTTGGACGCAAGGGCTGTGGCAGTCATCCGGCCGTCCTCTTTGAGGTGGCGCAAAATAGTTCTATCAATTCCATCGATCACGCAATTATCTTACCGAAAACTGCTTCTTTCGGGCTAAATACGGGAACACTTATGGGCGGATTTTCCCTAGAGTTTTCCTACCATCTAGCCCTGGAGAGAAAACGTGAATCCGCAGCTGTTCCTCGCCTTCATGCTCGTCGCTGTCAGCTTGGCGTGCACGCCCGGCGTCGACTGGGCGTACTCGATTTCGGCAGGCCTCCGTCAGCGCAGCTTCGTCCCTGCCGTCGCCGGCCTTTGCAGCGGTTACGTCATCCACACTTTGCTGATGGTGGCAGGACTGGCGGCCCTCTTGGCCGGAGTTCCAGGGCTGTTGGGATGGCTGACCATGGCGGGAGCTGCCTACCTGCTGTGGCTCGGCGCCGCTACCCTCCGCTCGTGGCGAGGTGCCAGCTTCAGTGCGGAAGGCGGCGTCGTGCAGTCCGGAAACCAGCTCCGCACGTTCTTGCAGGGCATGGGCACTAGCGGCATTAACCCAAAGGGCCTGCTCTTCTTCGTGGCTCTGGTGCCGCAATTCGTCAGCCCCGAGGCAGCACTGCCTGTTCCGGTCCAATCGGGCTTGCTGGGCCTGACCTTCGTAATCCTCGCCGGGTTGGTTTACACCGCCGTCGCATTGACTTCCAGGAAGCTGTTGGCCTCCCGGCCCGGCGCCGCCCGGGTTGTGACCTTGGTCAGCGGAATCATCATGATCGGGCTCGGGACAGTGCTGCTGTCAGAGCAACTCCTGCCGCTTCTGCCGCAGATTTAGTTCCCAGCCAACCTGGCTGCAGACGCTAGGCTGCGAGCAGTTCGTCCAGCCGCTCGTATCCTTCGATTACGCCGTAATCCATCCCGGTAGCCAAGGCCATATCGCGCGCTTCAACCGAGGGGTAGACCTCGTGCGCCGACATCCGGGTCCTGCCGTCGATTTCCTCGAACGTTGTGGTGCTGATGACCACCTGGTTCGGTGCTCCTTCGAACTCGACTGTCTGGATGATCAACGCGTCGGCCTCGACGGTATGGAACACGCCGCGGAATCCGTACATCCCGCTGTCATCGCCGCTTTCGTAGTGCCAACTACCCCCCGTAGTGGCGTTGTATTCGGTAATTTTCGTCACCGTGCTGCGCGGGCCCAGCCATTTGGCCAGGAGATCCGGGTCAACGTGGGCTTTGAAAACTGCACTGACCGGGGCATCGAATTCGCGGACCGTGTCAACGAACGGAACGCCACTGTCAGCGGTGATTGTTGTTGGATTGCTCATTTCAGTTCCTCTTTCTTCTTTGCTGGTGTGTTCTCTTGTTCATGGTGCGAGACGCCGGCGCCAAGCAGCTGGTCCAACTGGCGGAAGCGGGACTCGGCGATCAACCTGTACTGGTCGATCCACGCCGTCAGTCGCTCCAGGGCTGCTGCATCCAAATGAACCGGCCTGCGCTGGGCGTCGCGGGAACGGGTCACCAAACCGGCATGCTCCAGGACTTGAATGTGTTTGGAAACCGCCTGTTTGGTGATGGCGAACGGTTCCGCCAACTCATTGACCGTGGCGTCTCCCCGGGACAACCGGGCGACCATGGCTCTTCTCACAGGATCCGCCAACGCCATGAAGGCCCTGTCCAGGGACTCCGACCCCAGGGCATCTTGTTCCATCTCCGCTTCAACCCTCTCTTCAACCAAGGCTAATCAACTGAATCATTGATCAACTGATTGGTTGATTAAGAGAATACGCCTCTCCTGAGTACGGCACAAGGGTGTTTATTCGCCGCCCAGCTGCCTGAAGTCGTTCTCCCACAGACGCCGCATCTCAGCGTCCTTGCGGATGACTTCCAAGGTCTCAAGCTCGGCGGGCGGGACTGGCCGTTTCGATCGCGGAGTGAGGGTTCTACGGCCTTGGTCAAGCGCGAGCAACGCCCTGTCGGTCAAGGCATCATTCTTCAAAGCCAGGTTGGTTTTCCGACGCCGGAGGACCTCCTTCAAGGCAACCTGGGCAGATTCGAAGTCGCCCCTTGCCCGCTGCGACCGCGCCCGAATCAGCAACAGCGCCGCGGACAGGTCATCCGTGTTCAGCAACCCTTCGGTCCACAGCACCACGTCGCGGTGACGCTCCAAAGAGAACGCCGCCGTGCAGCGCGCCAAGGCGGAAGGCAACGACGGCGGCAAAGTCACCACCGCTTCCAAGGCCGCCTCGGTCATCCCCATTTCCCGGAGGCAGTGGGACAACGCCAGAAACACGGCTTCCTCACTGAAGAGGACCGGAACTTCGATGCGTTCGGCTACCTCGACTTTGGTGACCACCTGCCCAAGGTACGTGGCCGAGAACTGGCTGGCGTCGTCGTCGATCCTTGTTGTTAAACCACGCTGCAATAGCTCGGAAGCCCTCAGAAATCCGCCATGCTTGTACGTGAGCAGGCCCGCCATCACGTGGCATAAGCCGGCCCAGCCCGGATAGGTGCGGCCGAAAGCAAGAAGCCGATCCGGCTCCGTGGACGTGAAAACGGCCTCATGCATGGCTTTGGCAGTCTTGGAGGACAGCATCTTCAACCGCGGGACATTCCCCACCACGGACAATCTCGCATGGTCGCGGCCGCTGAGGACGCCGGTAAGCACATCGTTCACACCGTCGGCCAGGCCACGGACCGGCGTGCGGACGTAGCCCTCGCGGAAAGGCGTGAGATCGCGGGTGTCATGGAAGATCGTATGCACACGTCCGTCTGGAGCTTGGCTCATAAATCCATGCTAACGGCCGCTGAACTGGGCTCATCCCCTGCTATCGGAGGCATTTCAGGAGTATTATGGCGGCGTCGGCAAGGTTTGGCGACACCCCTTGCCGCAGGTCGGCTCTCCATGAGAAGAGCCGGGTAACAGCGTGAAAGGGAGGACTTGATGACCACCGCTTCGCACCCCGCCGAACACCACCACATGATGGGGTTGACGCTTCGCAACACCGCCATGGGCGTTGGCATTGTATTTCTGCTGGTAGGCATCCTGGGCTTCATCCCGGGAATCACCACCAATTTCGGCGCCATGACCTTTGCGGGACATGAATCCGGCGCCATGCTGCTTGGAATCTTCCAAGTATCCATACTCCACAACATCGTTCACCTGCTGTTTGGCGTGGCCGGCTTGGCCATGGCAAGGAACGCACGCATGGCCCGCCTGTTCCTCCTGGGCGGCGGCGCCGTGTACATCGTTCTTTGGATCTACGGCCTGGTCATCAACCAGGAAACAGCTGCCAACTTCGTCCCGTTCAATACGGCTGACAACTGGCTGCACCTGATCCTCGGCGTTGTCATGATTGGGCTGGGCGCCTGGCTGGGCAGGGATGCCATGGACGAAACAACCACAGCACGACGGAAGATGTAGACCTTCCGCACGGCTTGTAAATCAACGACGGCGACCGCTCCCTTTGAGGGGACGGCCGCCGTTCTTTGTGCCCGCCGAGTTTCGGGGGGCTCGACGCCGGGCTGCCGGGCTACCGCGGGGCGCGGCCACCCAGGCGCGTGGTGACCTTGGCGGCGGCTGCGGCACAGGCTTCACCGAGGCTGTCCAGGGTGTCCTGCGAAACACGGAATTTCGGCGCGGGGATCAGGACGGACGCCACGATGTCGCCCCGATGGTCATAAACGGGCGATGCCACGCCGACTTCCTCAATGGACGTTTCTCCGAAGTTCACTGCCCAACCGCGCTTCACGGAGTCCCCTACCCGCTCGAGGTACGCCTCAATTGCCTCCTCGTCCAGACCAGGAAGGGTGATCGAACCGCTGCGCAAGAGCTGACGCACCCGATCTTCATTCTCTGCGCCAAGGAACACCTGCACGGACGAACTTAGTGCCTCGCTGTAGCGCGCCCCCAACGGAGCGAGGTGTTTGACCTGATGCCGGCTGGGGATCTGTTCCACGCACATGGATTCGTTGCCGTTCCACACCATGAGTGCGCTCGTCTCCCCCGTCCGCTCAGTGAGTTCGCGCAGCACCGGGTAGGCAACCCGGCGTTCTTCGAGTTCCGCCAGGAGCGGGCCCGCCATGGCGATCATTCCCAGCCCCAAGCGGAACCTGCGCGAATCGACGTCGCGCTCTACAAGGTTCTCCTGTTCCAGCGTCGCGAGGATTCGGGAGACGGTGCTCTTGTGCAGGCTAACGCGGCCCGCGATTTCGGTGACTCCCAGGAGCGGTTCGTCGGCGGTGAAGCTCCGCAACACGGCGATGGCATTAACGATGACGGAGGTACTTTTGCTGTCGCCACTGCCGTTGCTTGTTTCTGGAGCGTCGCTGGATTCCGAAGGAGTCATGGTTTCACTATATTTCGATTGGGCAGGCGCACCGGCCGGTGGACACCACGCTGTGCCCACCGGCCGGGTCACTAGGCTCCGATGATGTTGTACTCGGGGCCGAACGGGAACTTGGTGATGTTCTCTGCACCGTCGTCACCGACTACCAGGATGTCGTGCTCGCGGTATCCGCCCGCACCCGGCTGCCCTTCCAGCACCGTGATCATCGGTTCCATGGAGACCACCATGCCCGGCTCCAGAACGGTGTCGATGTCCTCACGCAGCTCCAGGCCCGCTTCGCGTCCGTAGTAGTGGCTCAGCACGCCGAACGAGTGGCCGTAGCCGAACGTGCGGTTGGCCAGCAAGCCACGGCTGATGTAGATCTCGTTGAGCTCGGCAGCGATGTCCTTGCAGACCGCACCTGGCTTGATGAGTTCCAGGCCGCGCTTGTGGACCTCCACATTGATGTTCCACAGTTCCAGGGAGCGGGCATCTGGTTCGCCATAGAACAGGGTGCGCTCCAGTGCGGTGTAGTAGCCGCTGGTCATGGGGAAGCAATTCAGGGACAGGATGTCGTGTTCCTGGATCTTGCGGGTGGTGGCCCAGTTGTGCGCGCCGTCGGTGTTGATGCCGGACTGGAACCAAACCCAGGTGTCACGGATTTCAGAGTCCGGGAACGTGCGGGCAATCTCGTGGACCATGGCTTCCGTGCCGATCAAAGCAACCTCGTACTCGGTGATCCCGGCTGTGATGGCGTTGCGGATGGCTTCGCCGCCGAGGTCACCAATTCGGGCGCCGTGCTTGATGACCGCAATCTCCTCTTCCGACTTGATCATCCGCTGACGCATCGCTGCCTGCGCAACATCCACCAGCGTCGCCCCGGAGAAGGCGGCCTGGATCTTGTTGCGGTTGTCGAGCGGCAGCGAGTCATCTTCGACGCCGATGCGGCGCGGGTTGATGCCGCGGGTGCGCAGCACCTCCTGGATGGCGTGGATGTAATTGTCACGGCGCCAGTCCGTGTACACCAGGTTGTCACCATAGCTGCGGCGCCAAGGCATCCCGGCGTCGATATTCGCCGTAATGGTGACGGTGTCTTCCTTGGTGACCACCATGCCGTAGGAGCGGCCGAAGTAGGTGAAGAGGAAGTCCGAGTAGTACTTGATGGAGTGGTAGCTGGTGAGGATGACGGCGTCGAGGTCCTTCTCGGCCATGATGCTGCGGAGGCCGCTGAGGCGCCGCTCAAACTCGACGTCGGAGAAGGTCAGCGAGACCTTCTCGCCATTCTTGAGGACCTTGGTGCGCTCGAGGTTGGCCACATCGTTGACGGCCTCGTTCTGGGTGATTGTCATGGTGGTTCCTTTCAATAGGTGGTTGTACTAGTCCTGCAGCAGAGGCTTTTTGGAAGTCTCGGCGGCGAACAGGACTGCGATGAGGGAAACTATGGCGGCGGCAACGAGGTACCAGCCGGGGGCAAGTTTGCTGGCGGTCATGCCGATCAGGAGGGTTGCCATGAATGGTGCGGTGCCTCCGAACAGGGCGTTGGAGAGGTTGAAGCTGACGGCGAAGCCTGTGTAGCGGACCTTCGTGGGGAAGAGTTCGGCGAGGAAACTGGGCAGGGTGCCGTCGTTGAGGGTGAGCATGCCGCCCAGCAGGATCTGCACCAGGACGATCACCAGGAAGTTGCGGGTGTCCAGGAGCATGAACGCTGGCACCGTCAGCAATATGAAGAGGACTGAAGCGGTGATGAGCATGCGCTTTCGCCCGAATTTGTCCGAAGCGATGCCCGTCAGGAAGATAAAGCCGATGTAGCTGGCCAGCGCGATGGTGGTGGCCAGGAACGACTCCGTGGCACCGAAGCCCAACTCCTCCGATAGGTAGGTGGGCATGTAGCTGAGGATCACGTAGAAGCCGACGGCGTTCAGCAGCACCGCACCTGTGGCGATGATCAACTGTTTCTTGTACGTCTTGAACATTGCCAACGCGGGAGCCTTGACGCCGTCGTCCTTCTCGGCCAGTTCACGGAACGCCGGAGTGTCCTCCAGCTTGGTGCGAATGTACCGGCCGATCAGACCCATGGGCGCGGCGAGCAGGAACGGCAACCGCCAGCCCCACTCGTTGAGCTGCTCCGCGCTAAGTACTGACGTCAGCAGGGCGGCAAGCAAGGATCCCAACAGCAGGCCCGCTGCAGTACTGGCAGGCACGACGGCGGCATAGAGTCCGCGTCGATTGGGCGGGGCATACTCCACCAGGAAGGCGGAAGCTCCCGCGTACTCGCCGGCTGCGGAGAATCCTTGGACGACTCTTACAAGCAGGAGCAGGATCGGCGCCATCACGCCAATGGTGGCGTAGCCCGGTATCAGTGCGATGCAGAACGTGGCTACTGACATCAGCAAGATCGAGAGGGACAACGCCTGCTTTCGTCCGAGGCGATCGCCGATATGTCCCCAGATGAAACCACCAAGCGGCCTCACGAAGAAGCTGATGGCGAAGACCCCGAAGGTTGCCAGGAGGGCTGTCTGACGGTCTGACTCCGGGAAGAAAACTGTTGAGATGATGCCGGCCAAATAGCCGTAAACGGCGTAGTCGAACCATTCAACAAAGTTGCCGATGAAGCTGGCCGTGACCACTCGTCGTCGAGTGTCCTTGCTGACTGTGTTGTTAGGGCTGAGGGTGTGGTTGGAGCCGGAGGCGGGCGAAACACCTTGCTCGGCTGCCACAGAGGATTCATTGCTCATGTGTCCACCAAAATCATTGGGGTTGCATTCAACGCAACGCTGTTGCACCAGAGTATGTGTGAGCGACGCCACGGTCAAGGGTCAATATGAAAGTAACAAGGAGCATTGAAAGTTCGCAGCTGCGGGAGAACCGGCTTCCCCGCAGAATTTGGCAGGCATGACGCCTGTTGCAACAGTAGGAACATTGTTGCGTCAGAGGAGCATTCGACGGCCCTTAAGCTCCTGTGCCACAGAAAAGGACGGGAGACAGCTACGCGCGTAGGAGCCACCACGGATGATCAGCGACACCCAAATACAGGAGGCCTCACTGAATATGCGCAGCGCGCAGGAATTCGGGGCCAGAGAGCGACCCGCCAAGCACGCGGGACGTGAGAGGGCGTTCGGAAGCTCTAGAGGACCTTGCGGATGGTCTCTTCGAAGCTGACTACGTGGTGCAGGGCGAGCTCGGCGGCGCGTTCTTCGTCGCCGTCAGCTATGGCCGTGAGGAGGTCGGCGTGCTCGGAGATGTGACCGGAAACGGAAGGCATTTTTTCGAGCATGTGGCACCAGATTCGGGTGGCCAGGTTGTCATAACGAATGAGGACGTCTTCGAGGTGCGCGTTGGCGGAAGCCTTGTAGATGAGTCGGTGCACTTGGATGTCGTACCGCATGAGTTCTTGGGAGGAGTTGTCCCTGCCTTCAAGATCACGGATTGCAGCGGCGACAGCGCGGAGCTCCGAGCGCATGGCAGGGCTGGCCATGCGGGCGGCTTTCCTGGAGGCGAGCGGCTCCAGGAGTTCGCGGATCTCGGAAACTTCGGCAAGCTGGGTAATGTCCACCCCGGTGGCGAACGTACCGCGCCTCGGATAGGACACCACGAGGTGGTCGCTTTCGAGTCGCTTGATGGCCTCCCGAACGGGAGTGCGTCCGATCCCCAGTTCAGCAGCGATTTGGCCGTCGTTGATGGGGTCGCCGGGTTTCACATCCAGCATGATGAGCCTGTCACGCAGCAGCAGGTAAGCGTTCTCCGCCAGGGACGAACCCTGCGGAGTTGATTCCAGTGCTTCCAATGCGGCGCTCATTGCTCTCTCCCGTCGTCCTACTTCAGTCTGCTGGATGAGTTACCGCAGACCTGTTGACGACCATGTGATCTTCAACATACTATGGCAATAGTTCTAATATATCAGTTGCCTAACAGTCGGCCACTAGACAAGCTTTTGAAGGAGAACACCATGGTTGAACCGCTGATCCGCCCGCTCGCCCAGGCGGACCCGGAGGTCGATCAGGCGATCGCCCAGGAACTCATCCGCCAGCAGTCCACGCTGGAAATGATCGCCTCCGAAAACTTCGCCCCAACGGCCGTCATGGAAGCCCAGGGATCGGTGCTGACCAATAAGTACGCCGAGGGATACCCAGGCAAGCGCTACTACGGCGGCTGCGAACACGTTGATGTGATCGAGCAGCTGGCGATTGACCGCTTGAAGTCCCTGTTCGGCGCAGAATTCGCCAACGTCCAGCCGCACTCCGGCGCACAGGCCAACGCCTCGGCCATGCACGCGCTGATCACTCCGGGCGACACCATCATGGGCCTGAACCTCGCCCACGGCGGACACCTGACCCACGGCATGCGCATCAACTTCTCCGGCAAGCTGTACAAAGTTGTTCCTTACGGCGTTCGCGAGGACACTCACACCGTAGATATGGCTGAAGTTGAGCGCCTCGCCCTCGAGAGCAAGCCGCAGCTGATCGTCGCCGGCTGGTCCGCTTACTCCCGCCAGCTGGACTTCGCCGAATTCCGCCGCATCGCGGACCTGGTGGGCGCCTACCTCATGGTGGACATGGCCCACTTCGCGGGTCTCGTCGCCGCAGGTCTCCACCCCAGCCCGGTACCGCACGCCCACATCGTCACCAGCACAACCCACAAGACCCTTGGTGGCCCTCGCGGTGGTGTGATTCTCACCAACGACGCCGACATCGCCAAGAAGGTGAACTCCGCCGTCTTCCCCGGCCAGCAAGGTGGACCGCTGGAACACGTCATCGCTGCCAAGGCCGTAGCTTTCAAGATGGCCGCGGAGCCGGAATTCCAGGAACGCCAGGTCCGCGTTCTCGAAGGCTCAAAGATCCTTGCCCAGCGACTTCTCCAAGAAGACGTAGCTGCAGCCGGCATCTCGGTTGTCAGCGGCGGAACAGACGTCCACCTGGTCCTCGCCGACCTCCGCCACTCCGTCCTCAACGGCCAGCAGGCCGAAGACACGCTGCACCGAATTGGCATCACGGTCAACCGCAACGCAGTGCCCTTCGACCCCCGCCCGCCGATGGTTTCGTCCGGTCTGCGCATCGGCACCCCTGCCCTCGCCGCCCGCGGTTTCGGCGCCGAGGACTTCACCGAAGTCTCTGACATCATCGCGACGGCGTTGATCGCCGCAGCGAACAGCGGCACCAAAGCAGACGGCACCGAAGCAGGCACCGAAGCTGACGTCACCTTGGACGACGCCACCGCCGTCGAGCTTCGCCGCCGCGTGACCGCACTGGCGGAGAAGTTCCCGCTTTACCCGCACCTTTCCAATAACGGCAATGGCGCCGTAACCGAAGCAGAACTGATTGGAGCAGCCCAGTGAGTGCAGACCACCTCCCCGAACACCCGGACTTCCTCTGGCGCAACCCGGAACCGAAGAAAAGCTACGACGCAGTGATTGTGGGCGGCGGCGGGCACGGCCTCGCCACCGCATACTTCCTGGCGAAGAACCACGGCATGACCAACATCGCCATCCTGGAAAAGGGCTGGCTGGCCGGTGGAAACATGGCCCGTAACACCACCATCATCCGTTCCAACTACCTCTGGGACGAGAGCGCCGCCATTTATGAGCACGCCCTCAAACTCTGGGAGATCCTCCCGGAAGAGTTGGAGTACGACTTCCTGTTCAGCCAGCGTGGCGTTATGAACCTGGCCCACACTTTGGGTGATGTCCGCGAAAGCGTTCGCCGCGTGGGCGCCAACAGGCTCAACGGCGTGGACGCTGAATGGCTGGACCCGGAGCAGGTCAAGGAACTCTGCCCCATCCTGAACATCAGCGACAACATCCGCTACCCGGTTATGGGCGCCACGTACCAGCCGCGTGCAGGCATCGCCAAGCACGACCACGTTGCATGGGCCTTCGCCCGCAAATGCGATGAACTCGGTGTGGACATCATCCAGAACTGTGAAGTCACCGGCTTCGTCAAGGACGGCAACCGCGTCACCGGCGTCAAGACCACCCGCGGCAATATCAACACCGAGAAGGTGGGCCTCTGCGCCGCCGGCCACAGCTCGGTACTGGCAGAAATGGCAGGCTTCCGCCTGCCGATCCAGTCGCACCCGCTCCAGGCACTGGTTTCGGAACTGCACGAGCCGGTCCACCCCACGGTGGTCATGTCCAACCACGTTCACGTGTACGTCTCCCAGGCCCACAAGGGCGAACTGGTGATGGGCGCCGGCGTGGACTCCTACAACGGCTACGGCCAGCGCGGTTCGTTCCACGTGATCGAGGAGCAGATGGCAGCCGCCGTGGAGCTCTTCCCGATTTTCGCCCGGGCCCACGTGCTCCGGACCTGGGGCGGGATCGTGGACACCACGTTGGACGCCTCTCCGATCGTTGGCCTTTCACCTGTGGAGAACATGTTCGTCAACTGCGGTTGGGGAACGGGCGGCTTCAAGGGCACCCCGGCAGCGGGCCTGACCTTCGCCCACACCATCGCCACCGGCGCTCCTCACAAGCTGAACAAGCCCTTCGCCCTGGAACGCTTCGAAACCGGAGCCTTGATCGACGAACACGGCGCCGCAGCCGTGGCCCACTAGCCAGGACAGGACAGGAAAAACATGCTTCTCATTTCATGCCCCAACTGCGGGCCACGCGACGAAACCGAATTCCACTACGGCGGCCAGGCACACATCGCCTACCCGGAGAACCCCAACGACCTCACGGACCGCGAATGGGCTGAGTACCTGTTCTACCGGGAAAACACCAAGGGCACCTTCGCCGAGCGCTGGGTCCACAGCACCGGCTGCCGCCAATGGTTCAACATGCTCCGCGACACCGTGAGCTACGAAATCCACTCCATCTACGCAATGGGCCAGCCCCGCCCCGACCTCGCTAAGAGTACGGCGGCAGGAACAGGCACAACCCCCACGAGCGAACCGGCCCAGCCCGGCGAGTTCACCCAAAGCGGCGACTTCGGCCAAGCAGGCGAACCAGGCCTCGCACCCGGGGCCGCAACAACAGGCGCCACAGCACCCACCTCCTCGGAAGGAGTCTAGAAGTGACCAGCAAGAACGCACGCCTCGCCACCGGCGGACGCATCGATCGCAGCATCTCTTGGCGCTTCACCGTGGACGATCAGGAATTCACCGGTCACCCGGGTGACACCATCGCTTCGGCACTGTTGGCCAACGGTCACATCAACGCCGGCAATTCCCTCTATGAGGACCGCCCCCGCGGCATCATGGCCGCCGGCGTGGAAGAGTCCAACGCCTTGGTCAAGATCGCCCCCCGCTTCCGCGGCCACGTAGCCGAATCCATGCTTCCCGCCACCGCAGTTTCTCTGGTGGACGGCATGAACATCGAGCTCCTGTCCGGCTTGGGCAAACTGGATCCCAACGAGGACAAAGCCGAGTACGACAAGAAGTACGTCCACACGGACGTCCTTGTGGTCGGTGGCGGTATCGCCGGCCTGGCTGCAGCACGTGAAGCCGTCCGTACCGGTGCCCGCGTCATCCTGATCGACGACCAGCCAGAACTTGGCGGCTCGCTGCTCTCCGGTTCCACCGCCCCGGAATTGGCCGAACAGATCGAAGGCAGGCCCGCTCTGGAATGGGTAGCTGACGTGGAAGCCGAGCTGGTTTCCGCCGGCGAATGCACGGTGCTGAACCGGACCACCGCGTTCGGCTCCTATGACTCGAACTACTTCATTGCAGCCCAGAACCGCACGGACCACTTGAGTGTTCCGGCAGCTTCGGGCGTCTCCCGCCAGCGTATTTGGCACATCCGTGCCAAGCAGGTTGTCCTGGCACCGGGCGCCCACGAGCGTCCGCTGGTGTTCGAGAACAACGACCGTCCGGGCATCATGCTCGCCTCGGCCGCCCGCACCTACCTGAACCGGTACGCCGTGGCTGCCGGCTCGCGCGTTGTCATCAGCACCACCAACGACTCCGCTTACGCTCTCGCCTCGGACCTGAAGGCAGCAGGCGTGGCGGTTGCCGCCGTCGTCGATGCCCGCCCGCAGATCAGCGCAAAGGCCGCCGCCGCCGTCGAGTCCGGTATCCGGGTGCTCATCGGCAGTGCGGTGGCTGACACTTCCGCAGACGAGAACGGCCGTCTGAACGGTGTCACCATCCGCAGTATTAGCGACGACGGCGAACTCACCTCGGGCGTCGAACAGCTGGCTGCCGATCTGCTCGCGGTTTCCGGTGGCTGGAGCCCGGTGGTCCACCTCCACAGCCAGCGCCAGGGCAAGCTGCGTTGGGATGACGAGCTCGCAGCGTTCATTCCCACCGCTCCTGTCAGGGACCAGCACGTTGTGGGCGCAGGCCGTGGCAGCTTCGAACTCCAGGACTGCCTGGCAGAGGGCATCTCGGCTGGAGCAGCAGCGTCCATCGCGGCTGGTTTCGAGTCAGCCACCACTCCCGTAGAGCTGCAGGCACCCGTGGCCAGCGCTCCGAGCCGTCAGCTCTGGCTGGTTCCCGGCCAGACTGGCGAACCGGGCGAGTGGCACCATCACTTCGTCGACTTCCAGCGCGACCAGTCCGTGGCCGATGTCCTTCGCTCCACCGGAGCAGGCATGCGGTCCGTGGAACACGTCAAGCGGTACACCTCCATCAGCACCGCCAACGATCAGGGCAAGACGTCCGGCGTCAACGCGATCGGCGTCATCGCCGCAGCATTGAAGTTCGGTGGAGCCGAGAACATTCCGGGCGTCGGTGAGATCGGAACCACCGCTTACCGTGCTCCGTTCACGCCCGTGGCCTTCGCCGCTTTGGCTGGCCGCCAGCGTGGCGAACTGTTCGATCCCGCCCGCGTGACCTCCATCCACCCGTGGCACGTTGCCCAGGGCGCACTGTTCGAAGATGTTGGACAGTGGAAGCGCCCTTGGTACTACCCGCTGGCCGGGGAAGACATGGACACGGCAGTCCTGCGCGAGTGCGCAGCCGTCCGCGAATCCGTGGGCTTCATGGATGCAACCACGCTCGGCAAAATCGAGATCCGTGGCAAGGACGCCGGCGAATTCCTCAACCGCGTGTACACCAACGCCTTCAAGAAGCTCGCGCCGGGGTCCGCCCGCTACGGTGTCATGTGCACCCTGGACGGCATGATCTTCGACGACGGCGTGACCCTCCGTTTGGACGATGACCGCTACTTCATGACCACCACCACCGGCGGCGCAGCCAAGGTGCTGGACTGGCTGGAAGAGTGGCACCAGACGGAGTGGCCGGAACTCGATGTGGTCTGCACGTCCGTCACGGAACAGTGGAGCACCATCGCCGTCGTCGGCCCGAAGTCCCGCGCCGTGATCGCCAAGGTTGCTCCCCAGCTCGCCGAAAACGGTGGCCTGGACGCTGACGCCTTCCCATTCATGACCTTCCGCGAGACCACGCTGGCCTCCGGAGTGCAGGCTCGTGTTTGCCGCATTTCCTTCTCCGGCGAACTGGCATACGAAATCAACATCCCGTCCTGGTACGGACTCAACACCTGGGAAGCCGTCGCTGCCGCAGGTGCGGAGTTCAACATCACCCCTTACGGCACCGAAACCATGCACGTTCTCCGCGCCGAGAAGGGCTACCCGATTGTCGGGCAGGACACCGACGGCACGGTCACCCCTCAGGATGCCGGCATGGACTGGATTGTCTCCAAGGCCAAGGACTTCATCGGCAAGCGCTCCTACCTCCGCGAAGACGCAAGCCGTGAGGACCGCAAGCACCTGGTCAGCGTCCTTCCCGTGGACCACTCGCTGAGGTTGCCGGAAGGCACGCAGCTCGTGGAAAAGGGCATTCCGGTCAACCCGGCTGACGGACCCGTTCCCATGGAGGGCT
>NZ_JAPSHI010000061.1:0-5055 GCF_031180005.1 Paenarthrobacter sp.
CGGAAGAGGTTCCGGCTCTCATGGTGACACGTCACCTAGGCTCTGTAGCTCAGTTGGTAGAGCGTTCGACTGAAAATCGAAAGGTCACCGGATCGACGCCGGTCGGAGCCACCAGCTAGAACCCCGCCTTCCCGCACTTCCGGGAGGCGGGGTTTTTTCTTTCTTCTGAACGGCGCGATTTCACGTTTGACTGTGTGGCTCGTCAGATCTTGACGCCAGCGCCAGTGCTGAAACCGCTAGGAGCGCTGAGTCTCAGCGAGGCCGCAACGCTGGTCGGCGTCGCGCTCATACAGCTTTGCGGCGTGCCACGGCGTGCCGGGATCCGCGCGGGGGTAAATTATGCCGGCAGTTGCGGCGCCCTTGTAGTCGGGACTCTCGTGTCGCTGGCGAACACCTCGATCACATAGGCGAGATCAAGTAGGAATTGCTTCGTAGTCCTCCAAGGCCCAGGTCAAAATTCTGATGTCAAAGGGATCCAGGACCATCGCATTGTGGAGGAAAGCGTCGAACTCTTCCAGTGGAGCCTCACCCCCGTTGGCCCGGTACCAGGCCCACAGGAGATGGAGTGAATTCTTATCGCCGCGGACCAGAAACTGGGCCGCCGATCGTGGATCTTGCATTGAAACCCTCGCTACTGCCGCCGGCACCAAGGCAAGATCGGGCAGTAATTTGATGCCTCCGGGCCGAAGGCAGGCAGAGCATTATGAAACAACACCGGATATGCGGTGACATCTGGCCAACGGACATCCCCTGGACCTGCCGATCCGTAAACGATCCACAGCAGCGGGTGGGCTTCGAGGAGGACTTACAGATCCGAGTCGTGGGCTCGACCGATTTTTCGTTTCCCTCTTGACCAGCATGGCCCCTCCAGGCTAAAAAGGCCAGCTTGAGTGTTGTGATCAGCTTCGTTCTTGATCACATGGTTGGCGCAAGGCCGCCCCCCGTAAGTCGGCTCCGTGCCTTAACCCCCTGTCTCCGGGATGGCCTGATTGGCAATCAAATCCATCCGATCCGCCGCTGTCAGCCGTTCATCGTCTTGGATAGCGGCGATGTCGGCGGCGTCCACTTCGTCACCGCCGGGCTTTCCGGTAGTTGTTCCGTTGTCCCCGACGTCCTGGTTGTGGTCGTTCTTGTGGCGCTGCTCGTGCGGGATATGGTCCGGCTGGTCTTCATTGTGTTCGTTGCTCATACGGGCATGGTCCCACCAGACCGCGCCTGCGGGAAGACCATGGCCGGTACATGCATCGGATGGCTTGGGTAGGCCGCTATTCCTCGGTACCTATCGAAACCTATGTCGATAGAATTAGGCCGTGGCGACGAGACGCAGCTTTATAGGGCTCGTGCCGGCCGTTTTGCTCGCGGGCTGCGCTGGAGGAGACATGGACCGTATACCCGGGCAGTCGCGGGAGCCTGCCAGGCTTTCGGCCCGCCCTCCCGGAACACCCCCTGCCGGACTTGCGGTGACGGGTGAAACGGTTCTGGGCGTGGAGTCCGGTCGGGACACGTTGCTTTACGTACCCACCGGGATCCAGGCCGGGAAGCCTGCGCCGCTGGTGGTCTTGTTCCACGGTGCCGGCGGCGCGGCATCCGGCGGGTTGTCCCTCTTGCGTCCTCTCGCCGACAGCTACAACCTGGTGCTGGCCGCGCCTTCCTCCCGGGGATCCACGTGGGACGGCGTAGGAGGGCATTTTGGTCCGGATGTTGACGTTGTTGACCGCGCCCTCCAGCGGGTCTTCGAGCGGGTCCAGGTGGATCCGGGCCGCGTTGCCGTGGGTGGCTTTTCTGATGGCGCCTCGTACGCCCTGGGACTGGGCTTGGCCAACGGGGATCTGTTCACCAAAGTCATCGCCTTCTCGCCGGGGTATGTGCCGCCGGCCCGCCGCGCTGGCAAGCCGGCCATTTTCGTCTCGCACGGCGTGTTCGATGAGGTACTGCCGATCAACCGCACCAGCAGGATGTTGGTGCCCGCCCTGAACAACGACGGTTACGAGGTGTCATATCACGAGTTCGAAGGCCCTCACACTGTGCCCCCTGACATCGCCAGCGAAGCGGTTGGCTGGCTTGGCTGGGAAGCTTAGGAAGGAGCTCAGTGGCTGGTGGTCCCGCGACGTGATTCGAGGTCGGGCTGTATCCAGCGGTCAGCCACCAGGCCGGTAGCCAGGGAGTACAAAGCTTTGTGGACGACGTCGATAATCTGTTCCTTCGCGGGCCAGGACGTGGGCGGCGCGCCCGCGCCGGTGGCGTTTTCCAGTGTCTGGTCAAACGCGAGCCGGACCACCGTGTGCTTCGTGTGGGCCAGCGGGCCGCGGATTCCCGTGACCGCCCAAATGCCCCGGAGTGACCCCAGTACGGCACCGGTGCCCCAGTGCATCACGTGATTCCAAAAGAATGGCTTCTGGGAGTCGGACGGGCGCTTGCCCAGCAACGTGAGCAGCGTTCGTGCAGGAATATAGGAATTAGGGCGCTTAGTCAGGGCCTGTTCCACTTTCTCCCCGGCAGTCATAACGGCAACCCCAGCCAAACCGCTCAGTGCGCCTCGTCCAGCGGCTGCCAGCAGTACTCGACTCCGTGATCCGGGCATTGCTTCTCCAATTCGTTCGGGTGATGCGCGCACAACCGGTTTGATCAGTGTGCTTACTATTTTGCGCCAGCTGTGCTCATATCACCAGAGCCCCGGTTAGGCGACAGCCCGGTTAGGCGACAGGGGAGCGTTGGTGTAGGTCCGGGCGCTGATCGGTTGCGCTCCTTCCTGGGCGGCTAACGGCCAGCCATGCCAGCACAAGGACGGCTACGAAGAGTCCGCTTTGCGTAAGCATCTCCGACACGACCGAAACAGCTGCATAGGGGTTGGGGGAACCCGCCAGCTGGGCGGCCTCCACAGGTTGCAGGGCAAAGCAGGCAAGCATCAAGAGGCAGAGGATTCCCGCAGGGGACGGAACAAGGCGACGCCAGCTGAAGGTCGTTGGCGTCTTGTCCCGGAAGCGCCCCAAAAGCGCCGGAACGATCAACACCACCCAGACCCAATGATGGCCCCAGGAGACGGGAGAAACCAGCAGCATAACGAGGGCCGTAGCGGCCACCGCACCCCACGGATCGGCGTCGTGCCGTGAGACATAAATGATGAAAGCGGCAACAGCAACGACGGCGGCGCACAGGCCGACCCACAGCACCGTGCCAGCTGCCGGGTCGGGTTCGAGCCTGCTGATGAAGCCGCGCAGCGAGATGTTTTCAAAGCGTGAGAGGGTACCGACCCGATTTGTCTCACCGAGGGACGACAGCCAGTACTGCGCCGAGAAGCCCGGCGCTGCCAGAGCCATGATTGCAACAGTGCCGGCAAAAGCCGCGATCATCCGGGCAGCGCCTTTGAAGTCACCGCGCATGACGAAGAAGAGCAGAAATACCAGCGGTGTAAGTTTGATGCCCGCCGCAAGGCCGGTAAGTATTCCCCGCGGCAGGAACCCGTCCGGGTGGCGCCGGGTACTGGCCAACAGATCAACGGAGATCAGCACCAGGAGAAGCGGGTTGATCTGCCCCAGGGCGAGGGAGTTCCGCCATGGGCCCAGGAGCAGTACCACTCCGGTCATGGCTGCAGCATCAATCCATAACCCATAACGCCCCCTACCCGCAGGAAGAACGCCCTTGGAGCGCAGGTAGTGCGCTATCAGCAGGCCAACAGTACCGGCAAAGACGATATTGAGGAGGGTTTGGCAGACCAGCGCTACGTCCACCGGCATCAGTGCCAGGGGAACGAAAAGAGCCGCTGCAAACGGCGGGTACGTGAAGGCCATCCCGCCATAGGGTGTGCCGGGCAGCCCGCCGGCATAGAGGTCCCCACCGGACAGGAATTCCTTCGCTCCTGCCCAATAGACCCGTAAGTCCAGCCCGTCCTGCATGGCCACGTTGAACAGGTAGACCGCGACCACAAGCGGGAAAGCGACTTTGAACAGGTCCCGGAGCAGTGGCTTTGTCATAATCTCCTCGCCAGGGCGTTGTGAGTTCCTTGGACTCTATCCGGAACCTGGAGGAGACTCACATTCACGGCAACGGACATCAGCAAGCACGACGCCGGACGTCACCTGCCACGCCTGTCCTCAGCTACTTGACGGCGTTGTACGCGTTCACCCGGCCATGCGCCCAGTACGTGCCGGTTCCGGCCACGGACTTGTCTGCGGTGGTTTCAATGGTCGAACGGACCGTGACATTGGAGGCAGCAGGGGTCTTGCTCCACGCCAGGGCGGCAACGGCAGCGACAATCGGCGACGACATCGAGGTGCCGTTGCCGACGTCGTACATCATTGAACGACCGTTGCGCATGAGGTAGAAGTTGTGGCTCGGGAAGGTGGAGTAGACGTTGACGCCGGGCGCTGCAACGTCCACCCAGGAGGCATCGTAGGTTGAGAAGGATGCCTTGGCGTCCCTGTTGTCAGTTGCGCCGACGGCGATGACGTTCGGGTAGGCGGCAGGGTACAGCTTGGTGGTATTGCCACCGTTGCCTGCAGCGGCCACCAGCACCACGCCCTTGTCCCATGCCTTGGTGACGGCAGTTTGGAGGGTGCGTGATGATCTCATTCCCAGGCTCATGTTGATGACCTTGGCGCCGTTGTTCACCGCCCAGTTGATGCCATTCGCGATACCTGATGCGGAGCCGGATCCGCTGTCATTGAGGACCTTGCCGTCGAGGATCCTGCAGCCCGGACAGACTCCGGCGACGCCCTCGGTGTTATGCACCGCGCCAACGATTCCTGCGACGTGGGTACCGTGCCCGTAATTGTCATCCTGTGTGGCGGCGCTGCTGAAGTTGGCACGCGCGTCAATTTTTGACCGGAGGTCGGGATGGTTGGCGTCAACGCCTGAATCAAGGACAGCCACCTTTATGTTCGCGCCTGAGGCGAGGGGCCACGCTTCCACAGCGTCCACATCGGCGTCCGGCGTCCCCCCTGCGACCACTATGTCTCCTGCAGTGTTGGTAAACGACTGGCCATCGTTCTGCAGGGCGTACTGGCTGGCAAAGTACGTGTCACTTGTGGTGGCAGTAGCCAGTCCATCCGGCTCGGC
>NZ_JAPSHI010000062.1:0-5031 GCF_031180005.1 Paenarthrobacter sp.
ACCACCTCATCCACAAAGAACAATGGCGCATCAACATCACAACCGGCACCCCATGGTTCATCCCCCCACCCCACCTCGACCCCCAACAAACACCCCGACGCAACCACCACCACACACCCCAAAGAACATAGAGGCGTGCTGTGACCCGGCCGACTTACGACCAGCGACCAGAGCTACCTCGCCGTCGGCCATCCTGTGTATGACTCCGCCAGATACGCTTTGGCGTGCTCTGACGTCACCACGGAGTGCAGTTCACCAAGTTGTCGGGCGCGATCGAAGTCGTCGGCTCCGGGTACGGTGTGCAGCATGGACGTCATCCAGTACGAGAAGTGCTGGGCCTTCCACACACGGTCCAGAGCCCGGTCGTTATAGGAATCGAGCAGCGCAGTCGAACCGTTCGAATAGAAGGAATCGAGGCCTTCGAACAGCACCTTGACGTCATGGATAGCCAGGTTGAGGCCTTTGGCACCGGTGGGCGGGACTGTGTGTGCTGCGTCGCCCGCAAGGAAGAGGTTCCCGTGGCGCATGGGGGTGTGCACGAAACTGCGGAACGGCAGGACCATCTTTTCCAGAACGGGTCCTTCCTTGAGCTCAAAGCCGTTGCCGTTGACACGCTTGCGAAACTCCGCCCAGATTCGCTCGTCATCCCAGTCGGCCACGTTTTCTTTGGGGTCGCATTGGAAGTACATGCGCTGAACAGTTTCGGTGCGCTGACTGATCAAGGCGAAGCCGTTCTCAGAGTTGGCATAGATGAGTTCGTCGGCACTGCGAGGGGCTTCTGCAAGGATTCCGAACCACGCGAACGGGTACTCGTGGAAGTACCACTTGCGGTTGGCTTCGGGGATCTGGAAGCGGCAGTGGCTACGCGACCCGTCGGCACCCACCAGGAAGTCGGCCTGGATTTCGAACTCCTGGCCATCGGCGTCGGTGAACCAGACCTTCGGCTTGCCCTCGAGATCATGCACGGTGGTGTCGGTGACGCTGTACCGGACGTCGCCGCCGTCGGCCTCCCGTTTCGCGGCAAGGTCCATGAAGACTTCTGTCTGGGGGTATAGCCACACGGATTCCCCCACCAGTTCCTTGAAGTTGATGCGGTGACTCTCGCCGTTGAAGCGCAGTTCGATGCCATCGTGCCGGTCACCTTCGCGCAGCACCCGGTCAGAGACGCCGGAATCAACCAGCAGGTTCACAGTGCCGTGCTCGAGGATTCCGGCGCGGACTGTTTCCTGAATTTGCTTGCGACTGCGGATTTCCACCACCACGGATTCGATGCCCTGCTTAGCCAGCAAGTGGGAGAGCATCAGGCCGGCGGGGCCCGCTCCCATGATGGCCACTTGGGTGGTGATAGGTGTACGTGCCATGTTTTTCCTCGCTTCGTTGCGGATCCCGGCTTCCTCGGAAGCGGGACGAATCTGGAATCAGTGTGACCGCCGTTGCGTGATTGGCGTTACACCAATTCCGATGAATGGAAGAGAGGTCTAGTCCCCCAGTTGACGCCCGATGCCCCGGGCCGCAGTCTGAAGCGCGGGCACCAGAGCCTGCAGCCGCATCTCCGCAAGGGGAACCACTACTCCGAGGGCTGCCACGGCCCGACGCTTCATGTTCATCACCGGCACGGCAATACCCCACGTGTCCGGGTCCACCACCCCAGCCAGTTGGGCGTACCCCTGCTGAGCTGCCTCCGCCAAGAAATGACGCACGACGTCGGAAGTCACTTTTCCGGATGGATCTGCGAACTGTTGGAGGTACTCCGCCTGCATCTCCCGCGACTGGTGTGACATCAGGGCCAGCCCTGCCGAGGAAATATGTACCGGCATCCGGCCGGCGATCCGCGCCCGGTTGGCCACCGACCCCCGTCGCGAAAGCCGCTCAACAAAAAGCGCTTCCCATCCGTCGAGTACGGCCAGATTCACATTCTGGTTGAGGACCTGCTGAATGTCCTCCATGAAGGGCATGGCGGCCTGCCTAAGAGCCAGCGTAGGCGAATTCCGGTTGACGAGCTCCCACAGGCGCAGTCCCAAACGAACCGTCCCACCGGCCCCAAGATCCAAGAGCCCATGCTCTGAAAGTTGCCGCACCAGCCGATGAGCTGATGACAATGGGAGTCCGGCGCGGTCAGCCAGTTCGCTCAGTTGCAAGGAGATCACGCCCTCCGGGAAAGCCTCGATGACCCGCACGATGCGGTCCACCACTGAATCGCCTGATGCTGAGTTGGCCATGATGCGCTTCCTTATTGATCGGTCACTGCGGTCGGACACCCCTGGCCACTATTACCTGGTCCCTCAACTTCGCGCGCCCGCGAGTGGCCTTCCATTCAATGGTAGAACGTGCGCCAGCCAACATCATGCGGTGATACAACTCTCATAACCGACCGACCGACCGTTCTGGGGTCGGCACTAACCACCGAGGACGCTATGCCAACGATGCCATCTGCCCACCGCTCCCAATGGCCTGTTTGGCTCTGTTGGCTGGCCATGGTCCTGGACGGGTTCGATCTCGTGGTCCTGGGCACCGTCATCCCAACACTCATCAAGACCGGCGAGCTGGGATTCGACGCCGTCGGAGCCACCTTCGCAGCCACCATTTCCCTAGTGGGCGTGGGCCTTGGCGCCCTCTTTATCGCACCGCTGTCGGACAAGTTGGGACGCCGCAAACTGCTGATCGCCTGCGTTGCAAGCTTCTCGCTTTTCACCATAGGGATCGCCTTCGCCCCAAACGTCGCCGTCTTCTCCCTGCTTCGCATGTTGGCAGGGCTCGGACTAGGCGCCTGCCTCCCTGCCGCCTTGGCATATATCAACGACTACGCGCCAGCCGGATCTGCCGGCAAGTCCACCACCCGGACCATGACCGGATACCACGTTGGTGCCGTAGCAACAGCACTCCTGGCCATCTTCATCGTTCCGAACTGGCGACTCATGTTCATCATCGGCGGTGTCGCCGGTCTGCTGCTCCTGCCCTTCCTGTGGGCCAAACTGCCGGAATCGCTCCCTGAAACGACCCCCGCCAAGACCGGCCCGGCAAAGTCCGGCGAACTACAGTCAAGCGAACCCGCAAAGGGACCAACCGTCGTCGAGCTTTCAAAGGGCACAAAGCCAAAGACCGGGTTCCGTGACCTCCTGCAGAAGCCCTATCCGCTGGTTGCCGTGGGCATCGGCATCGCGTCGTTCATGGGGCTGCTGCTGGTTTACGGCCTGAACACGTGGCTACCGCAGCTGATGGCTGCCGCCGGATACCCCGTAAGCACTGGGCTGACATTGCTGTTGGTCCTGAACCTCGGCGCCGTTGCTGGCCTGTTCCTGGCCGGAATCCTGGCCGACAAGCATGGGACCAAGAAGATCGTGCTGATGTGGTTCGGTCTTTCGGCCGTGTTGCTGGCCATTCTGAGCGTCAAGATCCAGAACGAGCTCCTGCTCAACGCTGCCGTGTTTGTCACTGGCGTCTTTGTCTTCAGCTCGCAGGTGCTGGTCTACGCCTGGGTCAGCCAGCTGTTCCCATCCCGTCTCCGCGGAACCGCGCTGGGCTTCGCCGCGGGGGTAGGAAGGCTCGGCGCGATAGTTGGGCCTGCAGTCACGGGGACCCTGGTTGCCGCAAACATTGCCTACCCCGCCGGCTTCTATGTGTTCGCTGTCGCCGGCGTGTTGGCAGTAGCTGCACTGTTTCTTGTGCCTCATGAGGTCAAGGCCGCAGCCACCAGCGTGCCGATTGAGCGCTGAACATTACGTTAAGCGCCAGACCCTAAAAGGGCGACCGGGACCTCGAGCAGAGCGACTCCCGAGCCTTCCCCAGTAACTGAGGTCCTGCAGCGAAGCAGCGGTCCGTAGAGTTTTGAAGAGCCGGAAATGCCTGGACAGCCGAGTCGAAGTGGTCTTCCCTGATCATCCGCTCGATGGCCCGGCACTGGTTCTCCGTGTCCAGAGCGCCGACCATGGCCGAGGAAATCTTCAAGCTCAGGATGGCATCCATGCTCGCGTTGACGTCGTGCGCGCACAAGCCGCTGGAGATGCTGAGAATCCGTTCAGGCAGCATGGTCAGGTAGGTGGAAAGAAAACGGATCGCTGGCGTTGAGTCCCCCAACTCATCAGCCAGCGCTTGCAGCCTGCAAGGTTCCAGGACGAGTGCCTCCGGCGCAGGGCCCGGGTCCTCACTCACCGCTTGCTGCCTGGGGAGCTTCAGCGCCTTCCAGCGCCGGCTTTTTGGGGTCTTTGGTCCAGATGGAGGCGAGCATTCCGATTACCAGGATGGCGGGGGCACCGTACATGAGGGTGTTCATGACGACGGGTTCGCGGAGGGCGCGGATGGCATTGCCGACGTACGGGATGGTGGCAACCTGCTTGTCCACGGTTTTGCCTTGAAGGGTGGCGATCCAGGGGTCGATGCCGTTGTTGGCATCGCCCTTGGTCTGCACTGCCACGCCGCCGTCCGCGGTGGTGGTGATCTCGGTGATGCGGTGGGTTTCCACTCGCTGGTCTTCGACCGGGATGTGGTATGTGATAACGTCCCCTACCTTGACGTCCGTGACGGCGGTCGGGGCTGTGACGACGACATCGCCGGGGTTGATCAGCGGGGCCATGGAACCGGTGAGCATGGTGGAGGTTTGGTAGCCGAAGATCCGCGGCCCGATTGCCAGGAAAAGGAACACCAGGGCGGCCAGGACCAGCATACCCACACCGATACCCCTAAACACCGCGCTGGCAACCCGGCGGAAGGCCGGGTTGGCATTCACTGCAGTTGCGGTGACTGCTGATGGCGGCATTACGACGGCGGTGACTTGCGGGATCTCGAAGGCCTGCGCGGTTTCAATGATCTGCGCTGTGGAACGCCGGCCCTGGACTGCGGGTTCATGGATGCTGGTGATGGTGCTCATTGCCTGGCATTCCTTTCGTTGTCGGGTAGGGCTTTACCGGCGGGCCTGATCGGGCTGGGGGAAAGGAAACCGATCAGGCCCGGCGGGGCTGTTGTGGTGCTGTGTTTATTTGGTGGTTTCGGTGCGTTGGGTGCCGGTGAAGGCGAAGGCGATGGTGGAGGTGGCGC
>NZ_JAPSHI010000023.1:0-55792 GCF_031180005.1 Paenarthrobacter sp.
AACCCCGGTGACAACACTCTCAAGATCATCGGATCGACAGAGCGACGCAATCATGCCGGGATCAGCAGGCCAGCACACCCATATCCTGCACCAGGAAACAGGCTACGAAAAAGGTAACGAGCGTCGGCTGGAAACCCGCGTGAGGTGAGCGAGCGTTGCTTAGGCGACCGCGGCGCGACTCTTGACGAATGCCTGAACGCACGCTTCGACGTCGTCCGCGCTGTGCGCAGCGGAGAGCTGCACGCGGATCCGGGCTGCGCCCCTGGGGACCACCGGGAAGCTGAAGGCCGTGACGAAAACACCGTTGTTGAGCATTTCGTCAGCAACCTTGGCGGCCATCACGGCGTCACCGAACATCACAGGGATGATGGCGTGCTCGCCATCGAGGAGCTCGAAGCCTTCCTCGCTCATACGGCGACGGAACAGGGCTGCGTTCTCGAAGAGGCGGGTGCGGAGTTCGCCGGATTCCTGGACGAGCTCGATCGCCTTGATGGTAGCGGCAACGATGGCCGGGGCAAGCGAGTTGGAGAACAGGTACGGGCGCGCCTTCTGGCGGAGCATCGCCACGATTTCGCCGCGGCCCGACACGTAACCACCCGAGGCGCCGCCGAGAGCCTTGCCAAACGTACCCGTGTAGATGTCCACGCGCTCCGAAACGCCGGCGTGCTCCGGGGTGCCGGCGCCGGTGGGGCCCATGAAGCCGACGGCATGGGAGTCGTCCACCATGACCAGGGCGTCGTGCTTCTCGGCAAGGTCGCAGATGGCCTCAAGCGGAGCGAGGTACCCGTCCATGGAGAACACACCATCGGTGACGATGATCTTCCGGCGGGAGCCTTCGGCCTCAACCAGCTTGGCCTCGAGGTCTGCCATGTCCTGGTTGGCGTAGCGGAAGCGCTTGGCCTTGCTCAGTCGGATGCCGTCGATGATGGACGCGTGGTTCAAGGAGTCCGAGATGATGGCGTCTTCTGGACCGAAGAGGGATTCGAACACGCCGCCGTTAGCATCAAAGCAGCTGGAGAAGAGAATAGTGTCCTCAGTCCCCAGAAACTCGGAGACTCGGGTCTCAAGCTCCAGGTGAAGGTCCTGCGTTCCGCAAATGAAGCGTACGGACGCCATGCCGAAGCCGCGCTCGTCCATCGCGGACTTGGCGGCGGCGATGATGTCGGGGTGGTCGGCCAGGCCCAGATAGTTGTTGGCGCAGAAGTTCAGGACCTTGTTGGCCGGCTCGCCGAGCTGGCCCGCTGCGATGTGGCTGGCCTGCGGGGAATCGATGTGGCGTTCTGTCTTGAAGAGTCCGGCGCTGCGGATCTCGTCCAGTTCGCCCTGTAGTTGGTCTTTGATGGCTGAGTACATGGGGTGCTCCTTATGCTGCTGAAGGTCAGGGTCCGGTTGCGGTTGGCTCGGGTTAGAGTTCGGTCCAGTCGAGGACCACTTTGCCACCGGTGCCGTTGCGTGCTATTTCGAAGCCCTTTTCCCAGTCCGCTGCGGATAGCTTGTCTGTGACTACGGCGGAGATGCTGCGGTGCAGCACGGGGTTGGAGGACAGCATGGCGCTCATGGCGTACCAGGTCTCGAACATTTCTCGGCCGTAGATGCCCTTGAGCGTGAGCATGTGGGTCACTACCTTGCCCCAGTCGATGTCGATGGACTGGCTGGGCAGGCCAAGCATGGCGATGCGGCCGCCGTGGTTCATGTTGTCGATCATCTCAGGCAGCGCTGTGGGGTGTCCCGACATTTCCAGTCCGATGTCGAAACCTTCGCGCATGCCCAGTTCCTGCTGCGCTTCGCGAACGCGCATCTTCGAAACGTCTACGGCGAGGTCCACGCCCATCTGGCGCGCCAGTTCCAAGCGAGGTGCGGACACGTCTGTGATCGCGATCTTGCGGGCACCTGCATGGCGGGCGACGGCGATGGCCATCAGGCCGATGGGACCTGCACCGGTGATGAGCACATCTTCGCCGACCAGCGGGAAGCTCAGTGCGGTGTGGACGGCATTGCCGAAGGGGTCGAAGATGGCGCCGAGCTCAGGGGTAACTGACTCATCGTGGTGAACCCAGACATTGGTTTCCGGGATGACGACGAATTCGGCGAAGGCACCATCGCGCTGCACGCCGACGGAGACAGTGTGGATGCACATCTGACGACGTCCGGCACGGCAGTTGCGGCAGATTCCGCACACCACGTGGCCTTCGCCGGAGACCCTGTCCCCTACCTTGACGTCGCGGACGGCCTCTCCGATTTCCACTACTTCGCCATAGAACTCGTGGCCGGCAATGAGGGGCGTTTCGATGATGCCTTGGGCCCAGGCGTCCCAGCTCTGGATGTGGAGGTCGGTGCCGCAGATACCGGTGGTCATCACACGGATCTTGACGTCGCTGGGGCCTGGTTCGGGCTCTGGACGTTCGACGAGTTCGAACCCTGCATGGGGTCCGGATTTGTAGAGAGCCTTCATGGAATTCCTCACTGCCGGGGCTGCTTCAATGCTGCTGACTCCATTAGAGCCCCGGGTACGATTTAGCACAACTAGAATCTTCTCAATCAACGATTTAGGATTTGCTAATGGAAATTCATCAGTTACAGATGCTTCGCGAACTCGGAGACTTGGGAAGCGTCAAGGCCGTCGCTGAGACATTGATGGTGACTCCGTCGGCAGTTTCCCAACAGCTAGCACTGCTGCAGAAATCTGTGGACGTGCCGTTGACCCGCAAAGAAGGCCGGGCTCTGGTGCTCACGGACGCAGGCCGCGTCCTCGCAGAGGCGGGTGCCGCCGTCGTGAACGCCATGGCAGATGCGCGGGCTGCGATCGGCGCCTATCACGACGCTCCGGACGCGCCGGTGAGCGTCAGCGCTTTTCATAGCGCAGGGCAGGCGCTGTTTGCGCCTTTGGCGGCACTGTTGGCGTCCGACGGCGGGAAGTCGCCTCGCCTGCTGCTGTCCGATGAGGATGTGGCCCAGGAGGATTTCCCTGGGTTGGCCGCGCGGTACGACCTCGTTTTGGCACACCGAATGGACAACAGCCCGTCCTGGCCGGAAGACAAGGTAGCGGTGATTCCACTCGCCGATGAGCCTCTGGACGTTGCGCTCCCCGCGGATCACCCGCTGGCATCCCGGCGCGAACTGGAGCCGTCCGACGTCGTGGATGAATCCTGGGTGACCAGCCGCGATGGTTACTCCCCCGCTGACGTGCTGGCCGCCGTCGTTGCTGTGAGCGGACGGCCGGCAGAAGTACTGCACCGCATTAACGACTACTCGACCGTGGCTGCGCTGGTGTCTGCCGGTGGCGCGATCGGGCTGCTGCCGCGGTTCACGGCGCGCCGCGTGCTGGACGCCGGAGTGGTGCTGCGTCCGTTGTCCGGCGTGAATTCGGTGCGCAAGATCGACATCCTGGCCCGGCCTGAAACGCTCAAACGGAAATCGGTCATGACGGTTTGCGAGTCACTTCAAACCGTCATGACCGAGCTTATCGAGCTATCCGCCCCCGCTCACCCAACTAGGTAGCAGCACAGGCCGTTTTGAGCTGTCAGAACGGCCTCATCTGCGACTTACTTGGGTCAGTCGCGGACCAGGGCGGGCTGGCCGGCGTCGAAGTACTCCACCAGTTCGGTCAGGAGCTCCGGTACCTCCCGAGCTGAGCCGTCACTGCGTAGCGACTCTGCCGCAAGGATGCCCGCCACTACCGCTTGTCGCGCTGCGATCGGGCTTGTCTGGGTCCGGCCGCCTTCGGAGGCAAAGCGCAGGAACTCCTCGATCAGGCGAGGGTCCGCACCGCCGTGGCCACCTTCGCCGTCCTCAATGGTGATGACCTCGTCCGGCGCCGCGTAGCCGGACGTCCGGCTGGTCCACACGTTGATGGTTTCCCCTGGTCCATCGCCAAGGTTCTCGATCCTGCCTTTGGTGCCTATGACGGTGTAGTTGCGCCAATAGTCCGGCGTGAAATGGCATTGCTGGTACGAGGCGAGGACTCCGTTATCCAGCACCATGTTCATCATGGAAATATCCTCAACGTCGATTACCTCCGCCAGGTCCTTCTGCTCGGTGGGCGGCCAGTTGTCCATGGAGAACCAGTCGCCCATACGCTTGCCGGCGTTGTTGCTGCGGTTGGCCACATCGCCGTAGACCGCGAGATCTCCGACGGCGGCAACTCGCTTGGTGTACCCGCCGGCCAGCCAGTGGATCACGTCGATGTCGTGGGCACCTTTTTGGAGGAGAAGGGACGTGACGTTTGCGCGCTGGGCGTGCCAGTCCTTGAAGTAGTAGTCCCCCCCATGACCCACAAAGTGGCGGCACCAGACCGCTTTGACGTCGCCGATCCTGCCGTCCTCGATCAGTTTGCGCATTTGGACCACAACGGGCATGTGGCGCATGTTGTGGCCCACGTACAAGCGGGTCCCAGTCTCGTAGGCCGTCTCCAGGATCAGGTCCGCAGCCTCCACCGTGATGTCCAGTGGCTTCTCGCAGAAGGTGGGGATGCCCGCCTTGAGCGTTTGGACAGCGACGGCGGCGTGCTGGTTATCGGGGGTCAGTACCAGGACGGCGTCGATCCCGCTCCTCAGCAGTTCCTCAAGCTCTCCCGTGACGCGGGCCGACGGGATGCGTTCAGCAGCGTCTGCCCGGCCACGTTCGCTGAGGTCACAAACAATGGCAACCTCCGAGCCGTGGCCCGGCTTATGGGCGTGTTTCCACAGCCCTGAACGCAGGCCGAAACCCACGATTCCGACCTTCAAATCCTTTTCCATGATGTGCAATTTCCTTCTGCTGATTCCTAGTAAAGCTTGGTTGCAGCGCTGCGGTGCGGCGCCGATTCGCGCACGAATAAGTGCCAGGGGAAGTCGAGGACTCCGGGTGACTCCGGCGCGGGGTGACCTGTTGCCCGCCGTAGGAGCAGCCGGGCGAGTTTGTCGAAGAAGTCAACAGGGCCCACGGTGCTCAGTGACGGTGACATCCGTTCGCCCTCAACGGTGTTGCCAACACCGATGATGTCCACGTCGGCGCCCACGGCGAGGCCCAGGCGCTGGGCTGCGTTGATGGCACTTACTGCTGCGTAGTCCGTGGTGGCATAGATGGCCGTGGGACGGTCGGGCATGCTGAGCAGCCGGGTTGCCGCAGCGTATGCCCCGGCGCTGGTGCCATCAAAGAGGCCTACATAGTCCTCGCGCTCGGGGATCCCGGCCCGGGACAAGACGTCCGCATATGCCCTGTAGCGGGTGCCGCCGGATGTCGCCTCTGAGGTAGCAGGGGTCAGGCAGGCAATCCTCCGATGACCGTGGAGCAGATGCTCCACGGCCATACGGCAGCCGGGTCCGGCGATGGAACGGATGACATCGAAGCCTTCCGCTTGTACCTCTTCATCAAAGACCACCAGCGTGGTGCCGTGCTTGGCGAGCTTGCGCAGGTCATCCCGTTGGTCCGGACGGACCGCATCCACGAACACGGCATCGGCGTTGTGGGTGCCCAGAACTTTGACCCAATCGGCGTCACCCAGGATCATCGGTGTGATGCCCAGCGGGCCGGCCGCCTTCTGAACAGCCTCAATGACGGACAGCGACCACGGATCGGACAGCATGGTCAATGACAGGATCACAGTATTTGTCCGGCCCGTCCGGATGGCTCGGGCAGCTTGGTTGGGGCGGTAGCCGAGCCGCTCCGCAGCGGCCTTGACCTTTTCCGCCGTCGGATCCGACACTCCTGGTCCGCCATCACCGCGGCGACCCGACAACACGTAGGAAACCGTGGCCGTAGAGACTCCCGCCAGTTCGGCCACCATGCGGATGGTGGGCCTGACTCCCGTGCTGCCCGCTTTTGCCATGGTTCCCCCTGCTGTGTTGTTCGTATTTGCGTGGTGGTTCGTTGTTGGTTTGAGGCTAACTCCTGAATACCGGCGCGTTGGGGTCCAACGCGGCCTGGTACTCCTCGCGCATCTTGTCACCGCCTTCGCTCTTCCAGCGCTTGACCGCATCCTTGAGTTCGTCGATCTTGGCGCGGCCGGTAATGATGTCAACCACCTTGTCGCGCAACGGCTTGGTGATCTTGGCGCCTACCTTGGCGTTGGTGTCCGAGTAAGATCCGTTGGTGGGGTTCCGCCACGCGAATTCGAGCAGCTTTTCTTCCTGCTGACTGACGTACCGGGTGTCGTCGTCGAAACCGGGGTTGAAGATGACGTTTTCGGGGCTGGACATGATGTTCAACGCAGAGACCAAGCCAGGCGCGTTGATGCTTCCCGTCTCGGTGCGCGCCGGGTTGCCGGAGGCGTCGATGGTGTAGTCCTGGCCCAGCTCGCCAAAGTTCTTTTGCATGTATTCCACCGTGCCGAACGGCGCCGACAGGTAGTTGATCAGGGCCAACAGCTCGCGAATTTTGCCCTCTTCAGCCTTCTTGAACGGGGTGAAGCCCACGGTTCCGTAGCCCATGTCGTAGACGGGCCTGACCTTGCCGTCTGCACTGAAGGGGATCAGGATGTCGAACTTTGTGTTCTTGTTCAGGGCACGGTAGCTGCGGATATCGTGCGGGCCTACCACAACTTGGGCTGCCACGCTGCCGTTGGCTACACGCGAACGGATATCAGTTGCTTTGGAGTCCGGGTAGAAGACGCCCGCTGCGAACATCTTCGCGGTAAACTCGACGCCGGCCAGGTACTCGTCGGTCTCGTACAGGTGGGTGAGGGTGCGGTCCTTGTTGACGGCCCAGCTGTTCGGGGCACCAAACCATTCAGTGACCATGTGGAGGGCATTGATGTAGGCGGGTTCCAGCGCGTATTTCTGGTCACCCGGGCGGGTCAGTTCCTTAGCTTTTTCCAGGAATTCCTCGGCATTGGCAGCCTCGAAACCACCCACTTGTGCCCACATATCGTGGTTGCCAAGGTACACCTGACCGAACGGGGTACTGGGGATGGGTGCGCCCCAGATCTTGCCGTTTACAACGGCGGTCTTCCAGGAATCGGGCTTCAGTGCGGCGAGGTTGGGGTACTCAAGGACGGCGTCACCGGAAAGGTATGGCGTCAGGTCCTGGAACTTGGCCTCGAGCATTGGACCGACATTAGGGATGCCTTGGTTCGGCGGAACCCACATCATGTCCGGAAGATCGTTGCTGGCCAGGACAGTGGCGAACTTTGCCGGATAGCCGTCTCCGATGTCTTCGGCTATTTGGAGCTCCAGGTCGCCGCCGAGCTTGGCGTTGAGGCGCTGCCAGAAGGGGTTGTCCTTCAGGCCCGGGCTCATGGTGTCGAAGGTTTCGGTCAGGCCTGTCACCGTGCCCTTGAGCGGCGGCGTCTTCACGGACTGCACAGCAGTGGGCAGTTTGAAGTAGCCGGCTTGGAGGCCTTTTGCATTACCGGCGATGTCCGGAGTGACGCCGGTGAATTCCTTGTACGTGGGCAACTTGACCGACGCGGAGGCAGCAGCGCCCCCGTTGCTCGCGGCTCCGCCACCACCGCAGGCGGACAAGCCTGCAGCGGTCACGGCCAGTCCCGCGAGGCCAAGGAAGCCGCGGCGGCTGAATCCAGCCTGAGAGGTAGTGCTCGTCATGGCATAACCCTTTCTGGTTAATTGCTTCGTTTCTGAGTTTTGAGTGCTGGACTTCTTTGGGGATTGCATGCTCTTGGCGTGTGTCTAGCCCTTGACGGCACCTGTGATGACGCCCTTGGCAAAGTGCTTTTGGAGGAACGGGTAGACCATCAGGATCGGGAGAAGTGCCACCACCACCACGGCCATCTGGATGGACTGTGGCGGCGGAGTGGTAGTGATTCCCAGTTGGTCGGCTGCGCCACTGCCTTGGACCACGAAGTTGCGGAGCAGCAACTGGATGGGCCACTTGCTGTGATCGTTGATGTAGAGCAAAGCGTTGAAGAACGAGTTCCAGAAGCCGACCGCATAGAACAGCCCGACGACGGCGATCACGGCTTTGGACAGCGGCATCACTATGCGCAACAGGATTTGCCAGTCGTTGGCGCCATCAATCCGGGCGCTTTCGATCAGTTCCCCCGGGATGTTCATGAAGAACGAGCGCATGACCACAAAGTTGAAGGCCCCGAAGATGCCCGGCAGGATCAGCGACCACAAAGAGTCCAGCAGCCCGAGTTGGCGGATCATGAGGAAGGAAGGGATCAGGCCCGGGGCGAACAGCAGCGTGAACAGGACAGCGAGGATCACGGGCCGGCCAAAAAGGACTGTTCGGCTGGTGGCATAGGCCATGGTGATGGTCACGAACAGCGCCAAAATGGTACCCACTGCCGTGACGAGCATGCTGACGCCCAAGGACTGGAGGACCATGGGGCCCTTGAAGATGGTGGCATAGGCCTCCAAGGTTGGACGTTCGGGCCAGAGGACGAAGCCCCCGGCTTCGACGAGCTGTTCGGTGTCAGCGAGGGACGTTGAGACCACCAGCAGAATGGGCGTGAGGATAGACAAGCTGAAAACAATCAGGACTACCGCTTTGACCGTTTGATACAGGGCGGAAGGCTTTTCCTTCCACACGGGGCGCTTGGGGTTGTAACTAAGCTCCCGGGGTTTCCTGGTGAAAAGTGTTGTTGCCATGGGGTTCTCCTTGTGCGGCAGGCGCGCGGGTCAGCGTGGCTGTCAGCGCACTTGTTTTGCGAAGATTCCGTCTTCGCCGAAGCGGTGGGCAAGTTTGTTGGCGCCGTAGATCAGCAGGGCGCTTACTACGCCCTTGGCCAAGCCGGCTGCCGCGCCCGAGCTCCAGCCGCCTCCCACTACGCCCGTGTAGTAAGTGAAGGTGTCCAGCACTTCCGCAGCTCCTGCTCCCACGGCGTCCCGCTGCAGGATGAACTGTTCAAATCCGACGGAAAGAATGTCGCCGATGCGCAGAATCAGGAGGAGGACAATCACGGGCCTGAGGCCGGGCAGGGTGATGTGCCACATCCTGCGCCATCGTCCCGCGCCGTCAGCCGCTGCAGCTTCGTAGAGCGAGGCATCAATACTGGCAAGTGCTGCCAGGAAGATGATCATTGCCCAGCCAGCGTCTTTCCAGATCATCTGGACCACCACCATCACCGGGAAAGTCTCCGGGTTGGTCATGAAGGGAATCGGCTCCATGCCCCAGTCCCTCAGCAGGTTGTTCACGAAGCCCGCACCGCCGAGCATCTGCTGGAAGAACGCGATCACCAGCACCCAGGAAAGGAAGTGCGGCAGGTAAGCGATGCTTTGGAAGATCCGCCGAACCCGGGTGCTGATCAGTGAATCCACAATCAGTGCTAATACCAGCGGCACCGGGAAGAGGAAGACCAGCTGCCAGGCGGCGAGGTACAGGGTGTTCCAGAAGGCATGGATGAAGTCGGGATTGCCGAAAAGGTCTACGAAGTTCTGCCAACCGACCCACAGGCTGTCGCCGATGCCCAGATAGGGCTGGTAGTCCTGGAACGCGATGACGTTGCCCAGGATGGGGATGTAAAAGAAGAGCAGCAGGAAGGCCACACCCGGAAGCATCATGAGCAGCATCTGCTTGTCGCGGCGCAGGCGCGATCGGAAACTCTGCTGCGGGACTTTGTTCCTCTTCCGCTTCTTCGGACCGGATCCGGAGGCGTGTCCGCCGGGTGGACCCGGGACTCGGCGGGCTTCGGGCAATGCCGGAGCCTGTTCCGTCGTCGAGTTCATGCTGTCTCCTCAAGTGCTGAGCCGAAACCACCAATGTGATTCAGGCCACGCTCGTTAACCGTTTAACAAACGATAAGTGATCAGCATCTTTTTTTGCAAGATCATGATCGAAACTGAGCAAAGAAATCACTTTGCATCACACTGCGGATGTGGGGATTGCCGAAGGCCTCGCACCCGTTCCCGTCGAACGCCCCGTACGACGGGACGCGGGAAGGGTGCGGCGTGTAGCAGGCAACCCGTGCCCCGCTAAAGTACTAGCAAGTGGAATTTCGACAGAAGGTTGACATGGCAGACTGCTGCAGCCCAGGCGCCGGTACCCGGGAACATTCGAGGCCCGGGCTCACACTCCCCCTGCGCACGGTCGGAGAACATCCGAAGGCGAGCCACGTCGTCGGCCCTTCCGCCAAGGCTCCCTCGAACTCTAACCGAACAGGTGACGTCGAGATCCCCGCAGGTACCTTCGCCATGGGCGATCCCTTCAACGAGGGCTACAAGAGCGACGGCGAGTCCCCCGTGCACGAAGTGTCGGTCTCAAAATTCCGGATCAGCGCCACCAGCGTGACCAATGAAGAATTCGCTGAGTTCGTCGAGGCCACCGGTCACCGCACCGAGTCGGAAACCTACGGAACATCGGCGGTGTTCCACCTTGCCGTGAAAGCACACGCGAGCGACATCCTCAACCGGGTCAACAACGTTCCTTGGTGGCTCAACGTCCGTGGAGCCGACTGGGCCCACCCGGCCGGACCCCTCTCGAGTTGGTCAGACGTCCCTGACCATCCCGTCACCCACGTGTCCTACAACGATGCTTTGGCGTACTGCGAATGGGCCGGCCGCCGACTACCCACCGAAGCCGAGTGGGAATACGCGGCACGCGGCGGACTGCCCGGACAGCGCTACCCCTGGGGCAATGAGCTCCACAACGATGCCCCCGCCGGAGCCGCCCACAATTGCAATATTTGGCAGGGCGAATTTCCTTCCCGCAACACCATCAACGACGGTTACCTCACCACCGCGCCCGCCACATCATTCCGCCCCAACGGATACGGGCTGTACCAAACCAGCGGAAATGTCTGGGAGTGGTGCAGCGACTGGTTCCTGCCCAAGTACTACAAAACCTGCCTCGCACAAGGAACGGTGGAGGACCCGCAAGGACCTTCCATCGGCCGCGGCAGGGTGATGCGCGGCGGCTCGTACCTCTGCCACGACTCCTACTGCAACCGTTACCGCCTCGCAGCCCGGAGCTCAAACACAGCTGACTCGGCCAGCGCCAACCTCGGCTTTAGGACAGTGGCGCTCTAACTACTTGGGTCCGTGACCACGCTTTAGTCCGTGACCCTTGACGCCCGCTGGCAGTTCTCCTGCCACGATCTTTGTCGCTGTCACGGCGTCGCCATCCTTTGTGCCGCTGATGCGAACTGTGTCGCCAGCCTTGAGGTCGGCAACCGTGGCCGCAGGTAGCGAAGGCCTGCCCGTGCCGTTCCTGAGTTCGGAAAGGTCGGCGGGAACCTTGGTGATCCGCGTCTCCGCGGTGATCGAATAGCGTTGCGTGAAGCTGTCTTCGCTCTTCACGGTCACCTCGGTGTCACTCACCGAGTCGATGGTTCCGGATTGCGTCAGAACCGTGCGGTAGCTCGGTCAAGGCGACGGCGATCCCGCCGGCAAGAAGGCCCTTGCGAAGGCCTGGTTTAAGAGTGGCCATGCATCCATTGTGCGCCCAAAAAGCAAAGTAGGCCGCAGTAATAACTGCGGCCTACTTTATGGAGAAAGAGCCTCTGTTAGCCCTCTACGCCCAACTTCTGCAAAATGAGTTCGCGGACGCGTCCGGCGTCGGCCTGGCCACGGGTGGCCTTCATGACGCCGCCAACAATTGCGCCAATGGCCTGGACCTTGCCGCCGCGGATCTTCTCCGCCACATCCGGCTGTGCTGCGAGCGCGGCGTCGATGGCTTCCAGGAGCGGGCCGTCGTCGGAGACAACCGCGAGGCCGCGCTTCTCCACGATCTCCTCAGGAGTACCTTCGCCGGCGAGTACGCCGTCCAGGACCTGGGTGGCCATCTTGTTGTTGATCTTGCCGTCTTCAACGAGCTTGTTCAGCTCGACGATGACCTGCGGCGTGACGCCAAGCTCGGAAGGATCGACGTCGGCAACCTTGGCGCGGCCCACGATCTCACCCATCCACCACTTGCGGGCGACATCCGCAGACGCACCTGCTGAGATGGTTTCCTCGATTGAATCCATGACGCCGGCGTTCACAACGTCGCGGAACTCCAGATCCGAGTAGCCCCAAGCTTCCTTGAGGCGCTTGCGGCGCTCAGCCGGAGGCTCGGGAAGGGTGGCGCGGAGTTCCTCTACCCACTCACGGGAGGCGACGACGGGAACCAAGTCCGGCTCCGGGAAGTAGCGGTAATCGTCGGCGTCGGACTTGGGCCGGCCCGACGTCGTCGAACGCGTGTCCTCGTGCCAGTGTCGCGTCTCCTGGATAACCGGCTCACCGGAATCGAGGACGGCAGCGTGGCGCTGGATCTCGTAACGGACCGCGTGCTCGACGGCGCGCAGCGAGTTCACGTTCTTGGTCTCCGAACGAATTCCGAACCGCTCCCGGCCGTGCGGTCGCAGGGAAACGTTGGCGTCACAACGGACGTTGCCGCGCTCCATCTTGGCATCGGAAACACCAAGGTTCTTCACGATCTCACGTACCGCGGCGACGTACGCCTTGGCCAGCTCAGGCGCACGGCTACCGGCGCCCTCGATCGGCTTCGTGACGATTTCAACCAGCGGCACACCGGAACGGTTGTAGTCCACCAGTGAGTAGTCGGCACCCTGGATACGGCCCGCAGCACCACCCATGTGGGTCAGCTTGCCGGCGTCCTCTTCCATGTGGGCGCGCTCGATCTCCACGCGGAAGACCGTGCCGTCCTCAAGCTCGATGTCCAGGTAACCGTCGTACGCGATCGGCTCGTCGTACTGCGAGGTCTGGAAGTTCTTGGGGGTGTCCGGGTAGAAGTAGTTCTTCCGGGCGAAGCGGCAGGACTCGGCGATCTTGCAGTTAAGGGCAAGGCCGATCTTGATGGAGGACTCCACCGCCGTCTTGTTCACCACGGGCAGGACGCCGGGCATGCCGAGGTCCACCTCATTGACGTTGGTGTTCGGCTCGTCGCCAAAGACGTTCGGTGCGGAGGAGAACATCTTGGTCTTGGTGTTGAGCTCCACGTGGACCTCGATCCCCAGGACAGGATCGTACTTCTCCATGGCCTCTTCGAAGCTCAGGGTTGCATCGACGGACATTAGTTGGAACCTCCGGCGGTGGTTGTGGCAGAACCAAGAACAGGCGCCTGCGCAAGCATCGGGCCGCCCCACTTCTCTTCAAGGATGGATTCGAGGACAGCACCCACACGGTAAAGGCGGGCATCCTGGCGGGCAGGAGCCAGCAGCTGGATGCCGACGGGCAGGCCGTCTTCGTCAGCCAGGCCGCCAGGCAGGGACAGGCCCGGGATACCAGCAAGGTTGGCCGGGATGGTGGCGACGTCGTTCAGGTACATCGCCAGCGGATCGTCCAGCTTCTCCCCCAGCTTGAACGCCGTAGTGGGCGCCGTCGGGGAGATCAGGACATCGGCCTTCGCGAAAGCGGCGTCGAAGTCGCGCTGGATCAGCGTCCGGACCTTCTGTGCTGAGCCGTAGTAAGCGTCGTAGTAGCCGGCGCTCAACGCGTAGGTTCCCAGGATGATGCGTCGCTTCACTTCGTCGCCGAAGCCGGCAGCACGGGTAGCACCCATGACGCGCTCGATGGTCATGGGACCATCCTTGGGCAGCACGCGCATGCCGAAGCGGACGCCATCGAACTTGGCCAGGTTGCTGGACACCTCAGACGGCATGATCAGGTAGTAAGCGCCCAGGGCGTACTTCAGGTTGGGGCAGGAAACCTCGACGATTTCAGCGCCAGCATCCTTCAACAGCTGAAGGGACTCGTTGAAACGGTTCTCGACGCCGGCCTGGTAGCCCTCGCCGTGAAGTTCCTTGACGATGCCGATCTTCATGCCGGCAACGTTGCCCACGCGGGCGGCAGCAACAAGATCGTTGAACGGATCGGTCAGCGACGTGGAATCGAACGGATCGTGGCCGCCAATGACTTCCTGCAGCAAGGCCGAGTCCAGCACTGTCCGGGAAACCGGGCCGATCTGGTCCAACGACGACGCCATGGCAATGGCACCGTAACGCGAAACAGCACCGTACGTCGGCTTAACGCCGACGGTTCCGGTGACGGCACCCGGCTGGCGGATCGAGCCACCGGTATCGGTACCGAGCGCCAGCGGCGCTTCGAAAGCGGCGACGGCGGCAGCAGAACCACCGCCCGACCCCCCGGGAATCCGGTCCAGGTCCCACGGATTCCGGGTGGGGCCGTACGCCGAGTGCTCCGTGGAGGAACCCATGGCGAATTCATCCAGGTTGGTCTTACCCAGGATGGGCATCCTAGCCGCGCGCAGCTTCTTCACCACGGTAGCGTCGTACGGGCTGTGCCAGCCCTCAAGGATCTTCGAACCGGCCGTGGTGGGCTGGCCGATCGTGACAATGAGGTCCTTCACTGCGATCGGCACACCAGCGAGGGCATGCAGCTCCTCGGCAGCGGAACCACCGGCGGCGCGGGCAGCGTCAACCTCGGCGGCAACGGCCAAAGCCTCTTCAGTATTGACGTGCAGGAAGGCGTTAACCTGACCATCGACGTCGGCAATGCGGTCAAGATGCGCCTGCGTCACCTCGACGGCGGTCACCTCGCGGGCAGCCAGCTTCGCAGCGAGATCGGCAGCGGAGTGGTGGATGAGTTCGTTCTTCAGCTCAGTCATAGTGATTAGTCCTCATCCAGGATTGCCGGGACCTTGAAACGGTTCTCGTAAGCATCCGGAGCGCCGGACAACGCCTGCTCAGCCGTGAACGTGTGGCCTACAACGTCCTCGCGGAACACGTTGGTCAACGGAATCGGGTGCGACGTCGCCGGGACGTCCTCCCCCGCAGCTTCGCTCACGCTTTTCACCGAATCCACAATGACAGCAAGCTCAACAGCCATCCTGTCCAGTTCATCGGCACTCATTTCAATGTGAGCCAGACGCGCAAGATGCGCGACGTCGTCACGGTTGATCGCAGCCATGGATCTCCCCTGCAAAGTTCAAATGGTTTTCCGAACCAGTCTACTTGGCTGTGCGCACCTGCCGGACGATGCGCTGGCGTGCAAGGCGGGTGGTTGCGTTCGGCGGCTTGCCGCAGACGATCCTTTGGTCGCTCGCTCGTGCCTCGCTTAGACGCAGCCTACGGGAGGTCCCGCCCACCGCCGATGTGCCTCCTACGCAAAACCGGGCCAGGCATCCGGAAGCGTGCGTCAAAGCGACGAAGGAGCAGCACGCGGAGGATGTCTGGCCCGGTTTTGCACCTCAGGTGCAGACGGGTGCTTTGGGAACGGCAGCCTAGCCGATGCCGATGGCTCCGGTCAGGACTCCGACTGCCAACATGACTACCGAGATGACTGCCGTGCGCCAGAGGACCTTCTTGTGGTGGTCGCCCAGGTCTACCTTGGCGAGGGAAACCAGCAGGAGGATCGCGGGAACCAAGGGGCTTTGCAGGTGGAAGGGCTGCCCGGTGATGGAGGCGCGGGCCATATCCACTGCATCTACGCCATAGTGCGCGGCGGTCTCGGAAAGGACCGGGAGGACACCGAAGTAGAAGGCGTCATTGCTCATGAAGAACGTCATGGGAATGCTGAGCAGTCCGGTGATGACTGCCATGAACGGACCCATGTCCGCGGGAATGATCTGGACCAGCCACTCGGACATTGCCTTGACCATGCCCGTGGCGTTGAGGACACCGGTGAGGACGGCGGCGGCCATGACCATGCTGACGACGGCGACGATGGACGGTGCGTGTGCGATCAGCTGTGCGCCCTGGTCCTTGACCTTGGGGAAGTTGACCAGCAGGGCGATGGCCGAACCCACCATGAACACGAACGGCAGTGGGACGATGTTGGCCACGAGGACCACCATGACCGCTACGGTCAGGCCAAGGTTGAACCAGAACAGCTTGGGACGCAACGTTGTTCGGTTGGGGTCAAGGGCAGTGTCTGCCATGGCGGTGTCGTGGTCGTCCACCAGCGTGGCCGGGTCTTCAAGAACCGCGACGCCGGAGCCTCCGCCAGTGCCAGGCTTGCCTGCAGTTGAGCCGTTGCGGCCAAAGCGGCCAACACCGAAGCCTGACCCCGCGGCAAGCGAACCGCCGCGGCCCGTGCCGCCGTCGAACGCTTCCGAAGGATCGGCGACGTCGCCCCAGATCTCGGGAGCAGTGGTGCGGAGGCGGTTGCGTTCCTGCAGGCCGAGCAGCCAGGCGAAGACCATAACCACGATCAGGCCTACGATCAGTGACGGGACCATGGGGATGAAGACGTCGTTCACATCAAGGTTAAGCGCGGTTGCTGCACGGGCAGTGGGGCCGCCCCAAGGCAGGATGTTCATGGTGCCGTTGGCGAGGCCGGCCACACAGGTGAGGACAACCGGGCTCATCTTGAGACGCAGGTAGACCGGGAGCATTGCAGCCGTGGTGAGGATGAAGGTGGTGGACCCGTCGCCGTCAAGGGAGACTGCCGCAGCCAGGATGGCGGTGCCGAGGACAACCTTGGCGGGGTCATTGCCCAGTTTGCGCAGGATGAACTTCACCAAGGGGTCGAACAGTCCGACGTCGATCATCAGGCCGAAGTAGATGATCGCGAACATGAGGAGCGCGGCCGTGGATGTCATGGACTTCATCGAGTCCATCACCATGTCGCCGATTCCGAGGCCCGCTCCGGCGAAAAGGCCGAAGACGGTGGGGACGATGATCAGCGCCAGTACTGGCGTCAATTTTTTGGTCATGATCAGGACCATGAATACCGCAATCATTGCGAATCCAAGCAAAACCAGCACGGCCGGCTCCTTACTACTGTGAATGGCGCCACGTCGGTGTGATGCGCACTACAGACAATATGGTGGCGTCCGTCACGGGCAGGGGTTTCCGGGAATTGTTGGGAATACTGCTCATTGCGAATGTTTTGCGCATTGTGCTCAGTGATTCAATGGATCAGGAGGAAAGGAGCAAAGGTGCCGCGCAAAAGCCGGGTCAGCATGCGTTTCTCCACCCAAACCCTTCTCCTCCAGTTAGGGGTTGTCCTGCTGGTGGTCCTGCTCAGCGCCACGGTCCACGCTTGGCTGGTGTACGAACGGATCGGCACCGAAGCCGAAAACCAAGCCCTCACCCTTGCCAGGACAGTGGCCGCCGACCCCGATATCAGGTCCGGCGTCCATGCCATCAGCAAAGAAGAGGGAACGCCTCCCCCGGATGTCCTCGCCAGCGGCACGCTTCAAGCCGCAGCCGAAGCGGTGCGGCTCCGGACCGGAGCCCTGTTCGTGGTTATTACCGACGAAACGGGACTGAGGCTGGCCCACCCGGAGACGGCACGGTTGGGCGAACGCGTCAGCACGGATCCATCAGTTGCTCTGGGCGGGCAGGAAATTACCACCAGGAACACGGGAACGCTGGGGCCCTCGGCGGGGGCGAAGGTGCCGGTGTACGCGCCGGAGGGCTCCGACTCAATTGTGGGCGAGGTGAGCGTCGGCTATTCCGTTGAGTCCCTTAGCAAAAGCCTGGTCCGGGACATCGTCCCCATTGCCCTCACAGCTGGCGGCGCACTACTGGCCGGTGTCCTTGCGTCTTTCCTGCTCCGGCGCAGGCTGCAGCGGCTCACGCTCGGCCTGGAACCTGAGGAAATCAGCACGCTGGTCCATGACCAGGTTGCCGTGCTCCAAGGCGTGGATGACGGCGTCATTGGCATTTCCGCGGACGGACGCATCTCGGTGTTCAACGCCGCCGCGGCAAGACTCCTGGACATCCCCGACGCCACCGGCCAGGACTGGGCTTCCGCTGCCGTGCCGGAGCAGCTCAAGCACCTCACCCAACCGGCAGCCCGTGACGCTGAAGCCGTGGAAATCGTGGCGGGCGGACGAGTTCTGGTGGCCAGCGCGCGCAAAGCCTGGCACCGGCAAGAGGACCTCGGCTGGGTGGTCATGCTGCGTGACCGCACGGAATTGCAGCAACTCACCCGCCAGCTCGACGCCGTGGGAACCATGTCCACGGCCCTCCGCGCCCAACGTCACGAATTCGCCAACCAGCTGCACACCATCGCCGGTTTCATGAGCATCGACCAGCACGATGCCGCCAAGGAGTACCTGGCGCGGATCTCGGCCACCGGTCCGCTGAAGTTCCCCGTAGAGCAGGCCGAACTGCTCCAGGACACGTATTTGCAGGCGTTCATTGGCGCCAAGGGGGTGGAAGCATCCGAGCGCGGGGTAGCCCTCCGTATCGGCCCCGAAACGCTGGTCCGTGGACACGTGGCCGATCCGCAGGACGTCACCACAGTGCTTGGCAACCTGATCGACAACGCCGTGAGCGCCGCCGTCGCCGGCTTTTCGGCGGAACGTTGGGTGGAGGTTGAACTGCTGGATGATGTCACCCAAAACGGCGGGACCCTGCACATCGTGGTGGGTGATTCCGGCGACGGTTTGGGGAGCCTGGAACCGGAAGAGGTTTTCGCCGAAGGATTTACGACGTCGGATCAACCGGTACGCTCAGGGGCTGGACAAGGTTTAGGGCTGGCGCTGGTCCGGCAGCTTGCGCGGCGGCGCGGCGGTGATGTTCGCGTCTTGGAGTCCGGCAGGCACGGAGGTCCTGGCGCAGTGTTCATGGCCACCATCCCTGGCGTCATGGATTCCGTGGAGCACGCGGGCACCGGGGCCGACTCAACGTTGAGGGAGGACAGCAATGGCTGAAGACTTGCGGGTGTTGATCGTGGATGATGACTTCCACGTGGCAAGACTCCATGCAGCGTATGTGGATTCCGTGGCCGGCTTCATGGCTTTGGCCCCGGCAGGTTCGGTTTCCCAAGCGCTGCAGGCGATCCACAGCCTGCGTCCCGATCTGGTGCTGCTGGACGTATATTTGCCGGACGGCTCCGGCTTGGACCTGCTGGGTCAGCTGGACGTTGACGCGATCATGCTTACTGCTGCCTCGGATGCGCAATCCATCAAGGTTGCACTGCGGCGCGGCGCCCTGGGTTACATGCTGAAGCCGTTCACCGCCGATTCCCTGTCCCAGCAGCTCCGGTCCTACGCCCGCTATCGCCGGATCCTGGGGCAGCAGACAGCCGTTGACCAGACCACCATTGAACGAGCCAAGCGGTCCCTGATTCCGGGCGACGTCACGCCGTCCGCCAAGCCGCGGTCCGCGACGGAGGCGGCGGTCCTGGAATCGTTGCTTCCCGGTGAGCAATATTCGGCGGCCGAGGTTGCTGAGAGGGTGGGCGTCTCCCGGGCCACAGCGCAAAGGTACCTGTCCTCGCTAGCGGATGATGGCGCCGTCGAGATTCAACTGCGCTACGGAAGCACAGGCCGCCCTGAACACCGCTACGGCGTCCCCGCCTAGCCCAAGTAGGTCGCAGATCAGGCCGTTCTGACAGCTCAGAACGGCCTGATCTGCGACCTAGTTGGGTGCGGGAGGTGGGTTATGCGGACTTCTGGGCAACGAGTTCGATCTCCACCAGCATCTGGGGATCGAGGAACGGCAGGACGTGCACCAGGGCCAGCGTGGGCCGGATCTCGCCGAAAACCTCACCGTGAGCGCGGCCGGCGTCTTCCCACTTGCTGATATCCGTCAGGTACAGCTTGGACTGGACGACGTCCTCGTAAGAGAATCCGGCGTCTTCGAGCACGGCGCCGAGCTTCTCCAGGATGTACTTGGTCTGCGAGTAGAAGTCATCGCCCACGATGCCGTCAGGCCCGGAAGCAGCAGTGGCTGAGATGAAAAGTGTGTTGTCCACCTGGACTGCCCGGGAGTAACCCAATGTCTGTTCCCAGACCGAACCCGTGCCGAATGTCTTGCGCATGCCGCGCCTTTCCTGTCGCTTTCGCACGGTCCGGTGACCGGCGTTTACGAAGGAAACTTTATGACTGCGGGAGGTCCAGCCGGTAAACGAACAGCTTTATGTCGGTGCCGGGAACGAACCAGTCGCGGTGCGGGACGCGGTCAAAACCTGTCCGTGCATAGAGCGCGTTGGCACTTTCCCATGTGGCGCCCGTAGTCAGGGACACAGCCTTGATGCCATCCATGGCCCTGGCTTGGTCGACGACGGCCTGCACCAAGGCGCGGCCCGCACCCGAGCGCTGGACTGCCGGATCCACCACGAGGGTGCGGAGTTCCAGTTCGTCCTCCAGGCCAATGTCAGAAAAGCCTCCACCCGCAGGTGCCGCCGTCACAGAGCCGATGACCTCGCCGTTGCGCTCTGCCACCAGGATCTCTGCGTGCTCCGCGCGCCCGGCCACGTCCTGGAGCTTCTGCAGGTACGGGTGATCGGCGTCACCGTAGTACCCCGCAGTGACGTAGGAGTCCTGCGTAATGCGGGCAACGGCGTCGTAGTCTTCGGGCAGGGCGGGACGGACGGTAATCGGCGAAAGCACCTACCAATGGTAGTCGCGCTTCACGCACCAACGGCACTATTTGCCCCTTTCCGTGATGGAACTATCACTCATGTAAAAAGCGCACGACGCCGGGTGGTTGACTCCCGCTGTACCTCTTCGGTTCCGTCGGGTTGACGTTTGTGTTGCCTCCCGTGGCGTCGAATTGAGCCGCGTTGCGTGCGGTGAACCCCGGTTTCCTGCTGTTGCGGGCAAATGTCGGGCTGCTGGCAAACGTCTTGGGACCCGTGCTTGAGTTGCCACACATCGGCCCCAACCAGTCCCGACTCCGAGGAGAAACCATGACCCTTCCAGACCGCCAACTGCACCTCAACGCGTTCCTGATGAGCACCGGGCATCACGAAGCATCGTGGCGTCTCCCTGAAAGCGACCCGCTTGCCCCTACCAAAGTGGAGCACTACCAGCATCTGGCGCGCACAGCTGAACGAGGAAAGCTGGACTCCATCTTCTTCGCGGACTCCCCCGTTCTCTTCGGGGAGGTGGGCCGGCGTCCGGCCGGGAAGTTGGAGCCCACAGTGCTGCTGACAGCCCTCGCCGCAGCGACCCAAAAGATTGGCCTGATCGCTACGGCGTCCACCACCTACAACGATCCTTTCAATCTTGCCCGCCGCTTCGCGTCCGTTGACTGGGTCAGCGGAGGCCGCGCCGGCTGGAATGTTGTCACTACGGCTGGGCCCGATGCCGCCCGAAACTTCGGCGTGGATGACCAGCCTGCACACGCGGTCCGGTACGAACGGGCTGCCGAGTTCATTGAAGTGGCCCAAAAACTCTGGGATAGCTGGGAAGACGACGCCATCCTGGCGGACAAAGCCGGCGGCGTCTGGGGTGACGACACCAAGATCCGCACCATCGACCACGAAGGGAACCACTTCCGTGTCCGCGGGCCGCTGAACGTCCCCCGCTCCCCGCAAGGCCACCCGTTGATCGTGCAGGCCGGGTCCTCGGAAAACGGCAAGAACCTGGCGGCACAGTATGCGGAAGCCGTGTTCACAGCGCATCAAACGCTGGCCGACGCCCAAGCCTTCTACTCCGACCTGAAAGCACGCACGGCGGCTGCCGGACGCGATCCGGAGACCATTAAGATCCTGCCGGGAATCGTTCCGGTCATCGGCTCCACCGAGGCTGAAGCCCTCAAACTCGAGCGTGAACTGGACCAACTCATCAAGCCCGAATATGCGCGAGAGCAGCTGGCCAAGACGCTCCGCTTGTCCCCTGAGGACCTTCCGTTGGACCGCCAGCTACCTGCTGACCTGCCCTCAGAAGATGAGATCGAGGGAGCAAAGAGCCGCTACACGCTGATCGTGGAGCTGGCCAGGCGTGAACAGCTCACTGTCCGGCAGCTGATTGGGCGTTTGGGCGGCGGACGCGGTCACAGGACCTTCTCGGGCACGCCCGAACAGGTGGCCGATGCTATCCAGGACTGGTTCCACGCCGGCGCCGCTGACGGTTTCAACATCATGCCGCCAGTGCTTCCTTCGGGCCTCGAAGTCTTCGTGGACCACGTGGTGCCCATCCTGCAGGGGCGTGGGCTCTTCCGGACCGAATACACGGAGTCCACACTCCGTGGACACTACGGGCTCGTACGTCCGGAGAACCGCTACGCCGGAAGCGCCGCGCAGGAGCTCACGTCCATCGGCTCCGCGTTCTGAACCGGCCTTCAACGCTTGGGCCAGCTCCACACCGGACCTTCCAGCGGTCCCAGACCCTTGATCCTGGTCTCACCAAGGTCTTTGTAGAGCTCATGCTCATGGGCGGCTCCGCTTTCGCGAAGTGCCTTGAGCAAGGCCTCGGAGTGGGTTACCACGATCATCTGGCTGTTGGCACTGGCCTGGACAATCAGTCCGGCCAGTGCCGGCATCAGGTCAACGTGAAGGCTTGTCTCGGGTTCGTTGAGGACCATGAGCTCCGGGGGCCGCGGCGTCAGCAATGCTGCGGTGAGCAGGAGGAAGCGCAGCGTTCCGTCCGAAAGTTCAGCAGCTTTCATGGGCCGGAGCATGCCCGGCTGCCGTAACTCCACACTGAACCGGCCGTCGCTGACGGCGATCTCCAGCCGGCTCCCCGGAAAGGCGTGATCGACGGCGGCATCCAACTGCCGCTCGAAGCCCACCTCGCGCAGCGTTTGGAGCGCAGCCGCGAGATCCTTGCCGCTGTGATGCAGCACAGGGGTGCGTGTACCGAGCTGCGCCTGACGTGCAGGAGCCTCGGCATCAGTGCGGAAATGATCGTAGAAGCGCCATGAACGAACCGAGTCACGGACCCGCAGGACTTCCGGTGCACGGTCCTGGTCCGAGACCTCTGTCAGCATGCTCTGGAAGGTGTCCAAGCGCCGGGACAGTTCGGTCCACTCGCCATCCGGTCCGCGCAGCTTGGCGAGGCTGCCCTTGCGGTCCACCAGCAGCGAACCGGGCCGTGCCACGGGACCGGAAAAGATCTGTTCCCGTTTGATCTCTGGGTCCAGGCTGAAGGCCGAAGGCCGGGAACGGCCGGTTTCCGGGTCAAACCCGGCGCCGCTGGATGCCGGCATTCCAAGGTCCACCAGATAACCGAAGTCGTCACTGGAGTAGCCCAGCTTCAGGTTCACCGACTCCCTGCGGACCGTCCCCTGAACGGGCACTTCACCCCGGCGCATGGCCTCGCTGATGGACTCGGGCCCAGCCCACAGCGTGGAGGCCAATCCACCATCGCGGGCCAGGGAGCCCACTACGTTTCCGGAGTCACCGCCGGCGCATTCGGCGAGCAGCCGAAGTGCCCGGTAGAGGGAGGACTTCCCACTGCCGTTGGCCCCAGTCACGACGTCCAGGCCATGCAACTCGATGGCGAGATCCCGGATGGAACGGTAGTTGGCGATGGCGAGGGCTTTTATCACTGGCTAATGGTCACTGTCTGATGTTCACAGGGGGAATTTTCCGGACAGCTCCAAGGTCCCTGCGCACATCCAGGCCGATAATCGGTCTTTTGTGCTCGGACCGCCATCCAGTGGGCTCTCCAGGCGAGGCCGGCGCACCCAGCAACCCGCTTCTTCCGCAATCAGCGCACCTGCGGCGAAGTCGTGCTCGTTGAGGCCCCGCTCACCGTAGGCGTCGAAGGTTCCGTCCGCCACCAAGCAGAGGTCCAGTGCAGCCGATCCCAGGCGTCGCACGTCGGCAAATCCGTCCATAAGCCCGGCGAGGCCTTCAGATTGGCTGGCCCGGGTAGCGGGATCGTAGCTGAAGCCGGTGGCCAGGATGAGGCCGGTGCGCCCGGGAACCGGACCCGCCAGGCGCGTCGCCTCTCCCCCGGCTTCCATCCACGCGCCATGTCCGCGGGCCGCGGAATAGATGCGCCCCAACGCCGGCGCGTGAACCACGCCGGCCTGCCAGACGCCGTCGGAATCTGCTACGGCAACGGAGGTGGCGTAGTAGACGATGTTGCGGATGAAGTTGGTAGTCCCGTCCAGGGGATCGATGGACCAGCGGTATCCCGAGGGCTGTTCGGGCCGGGTAGTACCGTGTTCCTCCCCCGTGATGGTGTCGTGGGGCCGTTCGGCAATGATCGCTTCACGGACCGCGTTCTCTGCTGCGACGTCAAAAGCGGTGACCCAGTCGCCGGCCTCGCCCTTATTGCTGGTTTCCAGGCCGTCGCCGCCCGTGCCGGTTGCGGATCGCTGCGCAAGGACAGCGGCGCCCGCAGCCGCGGCTCGTTTGGCTACAGCAAGCAACTCGTTGGAGTCCATCATTCGGAGGCCATTTCCGCTGCTGCTTCATCCACTACGGTTGCTTCATCCGTTGCCGCTGATTCAGTCCCGGTCTGTGCCGGCCCGTTTGCCAGGAGTTCGCGGAAGCCGTCCTCGTCCAGCACCGGTACGCCGAGTTGCTCGGCCTTGTCCAGCTTGGTACCGGCGCTCTCACCGGCCACCAGGTAACTGGTGTTCTTAGAGACGGAGCCGGAGGCTTTGCCGCCGCGGATGATGATGGCTTCCTTGGCTTCGTCGCGGCTGAAGTTGGGCAGCGTACCGGTGACTACCACGGTGAGCCCCTCAAGGGTCCGCGGCACCGAGGTGTCCCGTTCATCCTCCATGCGCACGCCGGCAGCAGCCCAGCTGTCCACGATCTCGTTGTGCCAGTCCACGGCGAACCACTCCTTGAGCGCCACTGCAATGGTGGGTCCCACGCCGTCAACGTGAGCCATTTGCTCTTCCGTGGCGTTGCGAATGGCATCCATGCTCCCGAATGCGGTGGCAAGAGCACGTGACGCAGTCGGCCCAACGTGGCGGATGGAGAGCGCCACCAGTACTCGCCACAGCGGCTGCGTCTTCGCCTTTTCCAGCTCCACAAACAGCTTTTCCGTTGTTGCAGTGGGCTTGGACGGAGACTTGGCAGTTCCCTTGGTGTAGAAGTACGGGACGAGTTCGTATTCGCCGGTTCCCACGCCCTTGGACCGCTTTTCCCTGCGAATTTTGACGTCCGCCAGGTCCTCACGCGTCAGGCTGAACAGACCGGCCTCACTGGTGAGGGGCGGCGTCTCAGGCTCAGCCGGCTGTGTGAGGGCAATAGCTGCCTCCCACCCCAGCGCTTCGATATCGAACGCGCCGCGGCCCGCGAGGTGGAACACGCGCTCGCGAAGCTGCGAGGGGCAGGATTTGGCGTTGGGGCAACGAATGTCTACATCGCCTTCCTTCGACGGAGCCAACGGCGTGCCGCATGACGGGCATTCCGTGGGCATCACGAATTCGCGCACCGGCGGATTCTGCTTATCACGCAGGGCCAGCACCGGGCCGACGATCTCCGGAATGACGTCCCCTGCCTTGCGCAGGATGACGATGTCGCCGATCATGACCCCCTTGGCTTTGACCACGTCCTGGTTGTGAAGGGTAGCCATTCCCACCGTGGAACCGGCCACCTTCACGGGCTCCATCAGGCCGAAGGGGGTCACGCGGCCTGTGCGGCCCACGTTGACTGCAATGTCCAGGAGCTTGGTGTGGACCTCTTCGGGCGGGTACTTGTAGGCAGCAGCCCACCTCGGAACCCGGGAGGTGTAACCAAGTGCACGTTGGGTAGCGAAGTCATCGATCTTGACCACGATGCCGTCGATCTCATGCAGGAGCTTATGACGGCGCTCACCGTAGTCGGCGATGAACTTCAGGACGTCGTCGAACGTGTCCAATACCTTGAGGTACGGGCTGACAGGGAGCCCCCATTCCTCGAGGAGTTTGTACGTTTCCGACTGGCTCTTGGCCTCCAGGCCTTCACGGGCGCCGATGCCGTGGACGAACATGCTGAGCGGACGCTTGGCAGTTTCAGCGGGATCCTTTTGGCGAAGCGAACCAGCGGCGGCGTTGCGGGGGTTGGCAAGCGGCGCTTTGCCGGCGGCGACGAGTGTCTCGTTGAACTCGACAAAGGCCTTGGAGGGAATGAACACCTCGCCACGGATTTCCACTTCCGACGGATAGCCCGAACCACTGAGCTGCCGCGGGATCTCTTTGATGGTGAGGACGTTGTGAGTGATGTCCTCTCCCGTGGTGCCGTCGCCTCGGGTTGCGGCACGGATCAGTTTCCCGTCCCGGTACAGCAGGTTGACCGCGAGGCCGTCGATCTTCAGTTCAGTCAGCCACGCGATGGGCGGGACGGAAACGCCGAGTTTCGCCACCGACGCTTCAGCCTTGCGGACCCAGGCTTCAAGCTCGTCCAGGGAGAAGACATCGTCAAGGCTGTACATCCTCTGCAGATGCTCCACCGCCGCGAAAGCAGATGAGACTTCGCCACCGACCTCCTGGGTGGGCGAGTCATTGGAGACGAGCTCCGGGTGCAGTGCTTCCAGTTCCTCGAGCCGACGGTAGAGTTCGTCGAACTCGGCATCCGAAACCGTAGGCGAGTCTTCCTGGTAATAGGCATACCGGTACTTGCGGACCAGGTCCGCTAATTGCTCGTACTCATCCCGCAGGGACTCCGACGGCGGAGTCCCTTCCTCCGCGACGATTGCCGCAGCTGCGTCTTGGGTTGTGGTGTCGACCGGATCCGGATTCTCTGGTGTGCTCACAGGTCTATCTTGCCGTAACCCACGGACATTAAAGAGTTGCTAGTGGGACGACAGCCGGTTCTTGCTCCACAACGCGAACGCCAGTCCTCCCAGGCCGACCACCAGGACGGCGCCCAGGAGGGCGAACAGGCCGAGCATGTTGGGACCCGAAAATGAGCTCGAAGCCAACGCGGCCGCTTCCGTCTCCTTGCCCTTGTCCACAGGCGTGTTCCAGTTGGAGGACTTGCCCGGGCTTGCGCTTGCGGAGCCAGTGGACGGAGAGGGCGACGGCGTTGCTGACGCCGACGCCGTACCAGAGGTTGCGGTGGGTTCGGACGAGTTCGACGCCGCACCGGTCGCCTGGGGTGCCACTGTGACGAACTGGGTCACCGCGGATTGTTGCGGGACCTGAACAGGCTGCGGAACCTGAACAGGCTGAGTGGCTTGCACCGGTGCTTGAACCGGCGGGGCAGGCGCAGGAGCAACCTCCGGTTCCCTGACCCGTGTCGGCTCCGGTTTGGACGACGGAATCTTGTCCGCTTCCGGAGCGAGCCCGGGCTGCGTGGGTTCCGGTTCCGTGGGTGCCTCCGAAGGCAAGCAGAGGGCCTTCCCATCGCACGGCGCAGCGTGTGCAGGAACAGCGGAAGCAAACAGCAATCCAACGGCCAGCACCACGGCTGGAACTACTGGGTGTCGCATGTCGGTAGTCTCCTAGCTACGGTTTTCCGGCGGCATGGCGATCTGAAGCTTGCGTACCTTTCCACGTCCCACGATGTACCCGCGGCCCGGGATGAAGTCCTTGCTGATGCGGCCCAAGGAGGTGTTGAGGAGGCTGTCGCCTTCCACATCTCCGGGGTTGAGCAAAAGCCCGCGGCGTCCGGATTTGAACGGCTGCGCAAGGGACCAGGCTTGAGACCATGTGGAAGTCTCCGACTCGCCAACCACCCACTGATCGGCCTTGATCGCAGCCGTGACCAGACGTCCCACGCCGGATTCAGCCAAGGTGTCCGTGAACTCGGTGAGGCCCTCGATGAAGATGGCCATAGTGCCAGGGTTGTCCGAGGCTTTGTCAATCAGGTCATCCACCACGTCCGAGACTTCGTCCGGCCCCACCAGAGACCTGCTCCAGATATTCAGTGACGCCACGGCGGAGCGGCGGGAACCGATATAGATCAAGTCCGTGCGCGGGTTGGAACGCCGCAAGGCGTATGCCAAGGTGACCAAAGCCACTGTGCGTCCGGCACCCGGAGGTCCGGCCAACAAGAGTGATCCCTTGGCGGCGATGGCCGCCGAACCCAACGTTTCGTCGTCGACACCAATCACTGGGTTGTCCGGGGCACCGGTGGGCAGGATGTCCAAGTCCACCAATTCCGGGAGCCGCTGAATCTGCGGTGCTTGCTCGAGACCCTGGCGCAGCATCGCCTGGCTGAGCTTGGCCACTTCCCGGGCCTGAAGCGCGAGGTTCGAGTTGCCTCCCAGCACGGCGAGCTGAACTTCCAGCCCGTCCAACAGGCCACGCCCGGGAGGCGAGGCTGCGTTGAGCACGTCCTTGGGAACGTCGAGGGTCATGTAGTCGTCTTCGGAGCTGAGACGGAGGACCAGCCGCTTCTGGATGGAAGCAAGGAGCGACGCCGGAACAGAGTTTGTGCGGTCACCGCTGACTACCAGGTGGATGCCCAAGGGACGTCCGTCGGTAGCCAGTGTCAGGAAGATGTCCCACAGGGCAGACAAGTTGCTGTACTCGTAGGATTCGCGGAAGGAAGACATGCCGTCCACCAGGATAAAGATTCGCTTCTCTTCCGGACGGTTGGCCAACTGCCGGTACTCGACAATGGTGGAGGCCCGGACCTCAGCGAACCGTGCTGCCCTGTCATCGGCCACTTCCTTGAGCCACCGCAGCAGCCGCCCAACGCGCTCCACGTCGTCGCCGTTGATGATTTCGCCGACGTGCGGAAGGCCATCGAGCATCTTGAGTCCCGAGGAACCACAGTCGATGCCATAAACGTGAACCGGCCCACCACGCGGCGTGACAGCCGCGGCGATGGCGATCCCGCGGAGCGCCGCCGACTTACCGGATCCGCCCGTGCCGTAGACGGCCATATTGCCGTCCTTGTCCGGCTCGTAGAACACCGTGGGCTGGTCCTGGTGTGCGGGGTCATCCGCCACGCCGAGCAGCAGCCGCTCATCGGTCCGGGGGTTGGGAAGCTTGGAGAAATCGTAGGTTGTGGCGAGCTCGTTAAGCCATGGCTTCCGGGGAGGCTCGATAGACAGCACATCAGCTGCACGGATGATGTTTCCGGTCATCCTGGCAATGTCGTTGGGGCCGGCGGGTTCTTCTTCTACCTGCGACACCAGCGGCGGTTCCCATGTGGGGCCGGACCCGAACGCCATCTCAACGATGTCGATCCGGGGTCGCTGCGGCTTTTCCGTCGTCCAACCGCCGGCGTACCCGGTCTGGAAGCCTTGGATACGGCCGGGACCGGTCTTGGCGGCACCGCGGCCGGGAATGGACGGATCAAAGTAGGCGGCAGTAGGGACGCCCAGGATGTCCGTTGCGTCCACCTCGTCGGCCATGCGCAAGGCAACGCGGAGGTTGGTATTGGCGCGCAGGTTGTCTTTGATGACACCGGCCGGCCTTTGTGTAGCCAGGATCAGGTGCAGGCCCAAGGACCGGCCACGGGCCGCGACATCCACCACGCCGTCAACGAACTCGGGAACTTCAGTAGCCAGCGCCGCGAATTCGTCCACGATGATGATGAGGTACGGGGGCGCCTCGGGATCGGCTTCGCGTTGCAGCGCCAGGAGGTCCTTGGCTTTCTTGCGGTTCAGGAGTCGCTCGCGATAGTGAAGCTCAGCGCGAAGGGATGTCAGCGCACGCCGAACCAGGTGCGGGGACAAGTCGGTCACCAAGCCAACGGTGTGCGGCAGGTGCAGGCAGTCGGCGAATGCGGCGCCGCCCTTATAGTCCACGAACAGGAAGCTGACGCGGTCCGGGCTGTACGCGGCCGCCATGCCCATCACCCAGGACTGGAGGAACTCGGATTTACCGGCTCCTGTGGTTCCGCCGACCAGAGCGTGCGGACCTTCGTTCTTGAGGTCCAGGTAGAACGGTTCCACACCTTTGGAACCAACCAGCGCGCGGAGGCTGCCGTTGTCCTTACGGTTGGGCACAGCCGTGGCATGGACAGAGTTGTTCTCCTGCCAACGCTCGGCCACGGCCTGTGGATTGTCCATCAGTTCCTTGCCGATCAATGTGGCGTACGAAACGGCGCGCGGGAGGTCGGAATCGTCGTCGAGCGGGTTACCGACATCAACCAGCGGCGACATCATGCGCGCCAACTGTGTGGCGAGGTCCGCGTCAAGGCTTTCACAGCTCACCGGGTACGTGTGGCGACCCAACCGGACCTGGCCAGTAGTGGTGCCGTGATCGCCGTCCACTGAGAGGAAGTCACGGCACGCCGCGGGAAGGGACTGTACATTGGCCGCCACCCACATGATGTGCACGCCGTAATCTGGGCCGCGTTCCACCAACCGCGTGAGTCGGCCGCGATCCACGGGAGCGTCGTCTTCAACGATCACCAGGATGGCAGGAACCACGGGACCAGGAACTTCTTCGTGCTCGTTCTTCAGTCCAGGCCGCGGATGCGGGCCCGGCTCCTTGGCCATGGATTCGCGTTCTTCCACGAGGTTTTCAAGCCGCGACAACAGGGCAGCACCGGCACCGGGGCCGGCAGCGAGATGATCGCCGGAGATGGGGCTGTGGCCTGAACCGACATGCGGGAGCCATTGCAGCCAGTCCCAGCGCTCACGGGAACGTGCCGAGGTCAGTGCTGTGAGGACAACTTCGGCCGGTGAATGGAGCCCCACCAGCTGGAGCACCATGCCGCGGGCCACGTCATCCACCACGCTGCGGTCCCCCGCAACGCCAAAGGATCCCGAGATTCGCAGTTGCGACACGATCGGAACGCCCTCAATGACACGGACTTGCTGCAAGCACTCCTGAATTTCCCGCATGTACTGCGGTTCAGTTTCATTGGCGCCCGGTTCGTCGAACTGGATGCGCGACGGTGCGGAGCCGAGTCCAAAGCGAACCCCCAGGAAGTGCTGGTGCTCCGGGCGGTGCGTCCAAAGCAGGGGGCCTAGTTTGTAGATCGCGTCCACTGTGTCGCTCACGGACGGCGCTTCCTGGAGCCTTACGGCGCGCTCAATGTTCTGCTGCTTGTCGATGTCCTCGCGGAACGCCAGCATGGCGGCTTTGAACTGTTTGTGGCCTTCCTTGGCCTGCCGCTTGCTCTGCATTTTGTGGTCCACATAGTGCCCCACGATGAACAGCGGCATCATCGCCATGAAAATGACGGAGAGCAGGTTCTGCGTGAAAGCGAAGAGCACACCACCCATCAGAAGCGGCGCGATCAGCATGATATACGGGAAGGGCTGGTGTTCCGGGCGCTTGGGTCCGGCTGGCGGCACGCGTTTGGGTGACTCGAACCTGGGCACCACACGCGGCGAACGGTTGAAATCCACCAGCGGCGACGACGGACCACCGCCGTGGTTACGGGACAGGGCGACGACGCCTACGGAAGTATCGCCCAAAGTGACGGTGTCGGAGGATTCGAGCGTTGCCCGGGTTACCGGCAACCCATCCATGAGGAGGCCGTTGGCAGAGTTCGTGTCCACGATTTCCACGGTTTCGCCCACCGTGATCCGCGCATGGCGCTTGGACGTCAGCGGGTCCGACAACCGGATGTCGGCGTCCCGGTCCCGGCCGATGTAGCTGGTGCCGAAAGGCAGTGAAAATTCCCGTCCGACGTCGGGCCCTGACATCACGCGCAACGTCGCCGCTGCCGGTCCCCTGCCACTGCCGTTGGCGTGCCCGTTGGAGGCGAACTGCTCGCTGACCTGTGCGAGTGAAACTTTGGACCCAGGCCGCAGCCCGGATTCCAGCAGGTTGTCCATGGGCCGCAGGATGTGCCCGGAGAGCCCGCCGCCTACAAAAGCCTCGTCCACGCTGATGGACAGGTTCGACGGCGGTTCGGTCCCCTTTCGTGCGGGGTCGGCAGCCCAAAGTTCGGTGGCAATATCGGCCACGGTGGCACGACCATCCACCGTTACGGCGAGGTCCTTTGCTTCCGCGGGGTCACGCCGCAAGGTCAGGCGGAACTTCATCCTTCGTCGACTCCACTCATTTTTTCAAGGAGATGCAGGTCAGCCGGAGTCACCAGGTGCGATGTCACGGCATGCTCCACCAACCGCGCCCGGCGGTTGGTGGCGAGTTTTCCGACCCCGCCACGCAGTCCAACTACCCCTACGCGGTCCAGTTTGTCGCAGACGTTATCGAGCTTGCGGTTGAAACGGGTCAGAGCCCAGCCCAGTCGTTTCGCGGCCTCGGCAGATGACGGAATGGCGCTGAATCCCGTGCCGTCGCGTCGCAACATAGGCTCGGCCAAGGCCACGATGAGCGCCTTTTGCGAATCAGTAAAGACCACGGGTCCGATGGTTGTGTCGCCCGCTTGGTCGTCGTCGCGTGCTTCGTGCCGGAAGGACGGCGTCTTCAAGTGGACAGCGAACTCATAGGTGGTAGGTCCGGCTGTGAAAATCACATTGGTGTGGCTGAAAACGAGTGGGATCCTCGCCCCCGGCGCAAGCCAGGCCTGCATGCCGCCGGAACCGTCAGCAATGGTGGCGGACAGCATGCTGCCAACGTTGCTGAGCCACCACATGCCGTCATAGCGGGCGATCTGCAGGAAGCGTCGGTGCAGATAGGGGTTGTCGTCCACTTCCAAGTCACCTTCGCGTCCAATATCGAAGATGTCCTCGTCGGATGGTTCGTACCATTCCCCACAGAAATCTATTGCTAGATCCCCCATGATCTGTGCCTCCTCAGTCGGCGGTAAGTAAGTCTCATATGCGGGCCCCTAATCCGTACAGGCGATGGATCCCGGGCCTCCGGGCGAGGCAGTACCGTCAGCACGGACAATAATTACCTGGATGCAGAGTTCATCCTCCCCGCCAAAATAGGGTCGTGCGTGAGGCTCCTTTTCGGGGGAATACTCGCCTTCCGGGATGAGGACGGTCCGGTAACGCCACATGTACGTGTCGCCGGGCTTCGGCTGCGGGTTCTCCCAGCGGAAATCAGCGAACTCCGGCTTCTCGGTGTCCCGGACGCCAACGAGGCCCTCCACATCCGGTACGCCGCCGTCCCCCAAGGGATCGGCTGGCGGCTTACTTGACGTTTCCGTTGGTGCCACCTTGGGCTGCGCCTGTGCGCCCAACACCACACCCACCACGATGGCCACTACCAGTACTGCAGCGCCGCTGGCGGCCAGCCATAGGTTGCGCTTGCTGTGGTCTGCGGGGGAAACGTCCTCTTGGGGTGCCCCTGTGGAGCCAGCAGTGGAACGGCTGATCGTTGCGCCAAGATCGTCCTGGGGACGTGAAGGCTGCCAACCACGCAGCACTGTGGACTCTGCGGTGTCAGGCTCGGCGGGAGCGTTGTGGCTGCCGGGGGCTGTGTACGATCCCGGTGCCGTGTATCCCGACGCTGTGTGTCCCGACGCCGGAGCGTGAAACTGCGGCGGAGTCGATAGCCCCGTATGGGACTGGACTGTTTGCGGAGGGTTGGCGGGTTGGGCTGGTTGTTGTTTCGGCTGTTGGGTTGCGCCAGGAACGGTGGAAGGGAATGTTCGTGCCGGAAACGTGGGCGCTGACCCTGTGGTGGCGGTTCCCGAGGCGTCGGGATCGATCGAAGCGATGCTCCGGACCCGGGTTTCCTCGAAGTTGTCGTCCGGATGCTGGTCGTCCCCGTGCCCCGGTTCTTCAAGAACCTCAAACGGCGTCACGGACAGGTTCAGTTCAGCTTGGATCCGCTGGAGTGCCAGCGCGAAAGCGTGCGCTGACGAATATCGGGATTCTGCTGACTTGGCCATGGACGTAGCCAGAACGAGTTCCAGGGACTCCGGAACGTCGGCACGGCCCAGCCTGGGCAGGGGCGAGTTGGTAATGCGGGAGATGAGTTCCCGCTGCGAGTTGTCCTGTCCCGGAAGGACGAACGGAGAACGACCTGCCAGCAGCGTGTACAGCGTTGCACCCAAGGCCCAGATGTCCACAGGAACACCGTCCACGGCGCCTCCGCGGAACTGTTCCGGCGGAGACCACGGGATAGACATGCCGGCGTCGTCCTCGGCGTCGGCGCCGATGGTGCCGGAGATGCCAAAGTCAGTCAGGGCAGGCCGGTTGTAATCGGTGACCAGGATGTTGGCAGGTTTGATGTCCCGGTGCACAATTCCGGCCCGGTGAGCGGTTTCGACGGCGGAGGCCACCTGGATGCCGACGGCCAGGACCTCATCCACACTGAATCGCTGGCGACGATAGCGGACGTCAAGGCTCGGCCGGGAGCAGTACTCCATGGCGAGGTACGAGTGCCCGTTCTCGGTGATCTCAGCTTCGAAAATCGTCACGATGTAGGGGTGCGACGACAACTGCGCCATAAGGTTGGCTTCGGACTCGAAGCGGCGGCGGGCCCCTTCGGTCTTCAGATCCGACAACAGCACTTTGACCGCTACTTTTCGACGCGGCCGGTCCTGCTCATAAAGGTAGACATCCGAGAAGCCACCGGAGCCGAGCAGGCTGATGTACTTGAAACCCGGGATGGGTGGAGGCGGCGCGGGGGGCCTCTTGGAACTCAAAGAATCTCCTCGAAACGCAATGAAATGTTGTCGCCCAGCTCGGCGATATCGCCGTCCAGCAGGATGGCCATTTCGTTTTGGGCAAGCCGGCGGGGTGCCTGGCCTTCCCGGATGAGCACGGTCCCGTTGGTTGCCTTCAGGTCGCACAACATGACATGCCAGCCCTCAAGCCGGACCTCCACATGGGAGCGTGAAATATCCCCACCAGGGCTGTCCACTTGAACCAGACGCGGCATGATGCCACCTTGCACGCGGGAAACCGACGGTTGGCGGCCGATGATGAGCGACTGGTCAAGATCAATCAACTCACCTGTAGACAGCCGCATACGGCCCAGCCGTGGACGTGGGACCTGGATGGCGTCGCCGGAGACAGCAACCCCGCACACCGAACATTGTGGGTACGTGGGCGGATTGGCATGGCCTTGGGAGCACATCCGCGCCAAAACGCTCGGACCGTTGACGGCGGACGTCTCTACGCGTCCAACAACAGCTTTTGCGCCGGACTCCTCGGTGGGAAGGCTGCTCTTCATGATGGTCTGCCCGTCATGGTCAGAGTCGTCGTCCGCGGCTATGGCTGCTGGAGCCGATGACCAAGCGGCCGGTACTTGCGCTGCGGGATCGGGTGCGGGCCCCGGTGGAACTGTTTGATGGTCACTGCCCGGTTCAGGGGCGGAGGAACTGCTGCGCAGCCACGGGACGGAGTCAATCAGCCCGCTTGGTGCTTCGGCGGACGGGGCAGGAGGGGGGCTTTCCGGTGCCGCCGGCGGCTCCGGAGCTGGTGGGGCATCCGGTGTAGTGGACGCAGGCGAGTCGTGGTCCTCAGACCCTTCATCCGTGCGGACTGCAGCGTCCTCAATGTTGCGCATCACCGTCTTGTCCCACAGGTGGTCATAGTTGGTGGTGTTTTCCAGCGACGGAAGTATCGGATCAGTGGTACTCGTATGGACGGGTATCCCGGATGCTTCCGAATCTGCCTCGCTGACTGGTTCCGGCTCCGGTTCTTCGAGTTCCAGCTCCGGTTCTTCGAGCGCAGGCGGCTCCTCCGACGCAGCTACCTCGGCAGCAGGCTGCTGGGCAGTTGACGACTCGGCAATGGACGACTCGGGAGCGGCAGACTCGCTGGCGGGTGATTCGCTGGCGGGAATCATGTGACCTGGTGCGATCGTCAGGCCAAGGTCCGCTTCGGTGTAGCCGATCATGGTTTCGTCGGACACCGTTGCGGGCCGGACTTCAGGTTTAGTGTCCGTCTGACCGGCAGCATTGGGCGAGGCCTCGAGCGAGGACAGAAGTACCACGCCTTCTCCCAGCGGAAGACTGTTCAAGGGCGAGCCGTTCAGCGGCAGGCCTCCGCCCGACGTCGGAATACCCGCAGAGGGGACAGAGTTGCGACCGATCCGGACACTGTAGGACTTGGCCTCAGCGAGCCGTCGTTCGGTCCAAGTGGTGACGTCGCGTCCGGTGAGGCTTTCCTCGCCGCCGGGCGTCTGCACCACGAGTTCGAGGTCCCCCCGGAGGAACACACGAAGTGCGTCCTTCGAGTCGATGATTCCGAAAGGCGGGATGCGGCTGAGGGAAACGCCAAAGGCATCCGTCACCTCATGCAGGACCTCGTGGGCCTCGGGCTCGGATGCCAACAACTCCCAAACAGTGTCAATCAGTGCGTGCGGTGTGTCCGGGCCAAGAAGCACCACGGTTCCGCTCCGCACTACGCCGATCCAGTCACCCTGCTGATAGCGGGTCAGCGAAAGGTGGTTACTGCTTGCCATCGACGCCTTCCTCCTGCTCAGCCCCTGTAACCTCGTCGGCGCCGTTCACCCAAGCCCGGGGAAGGGTGTCTTCTTCAACCTCGGACGCAACTTCAGGGCGCGGCGCAGTGGTGGCGATTCCGGCGTCGTTCAAAACGTTCTTGGCGTCCACGACGATGACGGTCACGTTGTCCCGGCCACCGCTTCTCAGGGCAGCCTGGATCAGTGCGTCCACGGCATCCTGCGGATGGGCAACAGTGCTAAGGATGCGGAACATGTGGTCATCGCCCAGCTCCCCGTTGAGACCGTCCGAGCAGATCATGATCCGGTCACCTTCCTGGATGGGAAGCAACCAGAAATCGGCCTCGGTTTCATCGCCGGTGCCCAAGGCACGGGTAACAACGTGGCGCCGCGGGTGGACGGTAGCCTGCTCCGCGGTGATATCCCCGGAGTCCACCAGTTCCTGCACCTCGGAGTGGTCAACGCTTACCTGCGCGAACTCCCCTTGGCTGAGGCGGTAAGTCCTGGAATCGCCGATGTTCATCACCAGCCAGTAGGGCAGGCCCATCTGCTCCACCACCACAACGCCGGACAACGTGGTCCCGGCGCGGGCTCCGGTTGCGTTGCGGATGGCAGCATCGGCCTTCAGCAAGCATGACTGAAGGTCGGCCGCTGAAGCGGTGCGCACGCCGGCCGACAATTCAGGGGCGCCGCCCAAAGCCCTGACGCACATGCCGCTGGCAATCTCGCCTGCCTCATGCCCGCCCATGCCGTCGGCAACGGCGAAGACGGGATCGGAAGCAATGAACGAATCTTCGTTCAGTTCGCGGCGAAGCCCGCGGTCCGTTCCGTACCCGTAGCTGAGCCGAAAAGAGGAACCGCCCGCGGCGGGTCCCAGTTCGGCGTTGGCGGGTGTGGCCGGCTGTGAATTCATGCTTGTCCTAGGTGGAAGGAACGGTCCCCAAAGTGAACGGTGGAACCGGGACGGACGAAGCTGGCTTCGCCGGGGTTGAGCCTGGTCTGGATGCCGTCAGGGGTGGTGACAGCACTGCCGTTGGTGGAGTTACGGTCCGTGACCCAGACACCGTCGCCATCAACGCGCAGGTGTAAATGTGTTTTGGAGATGGACCGGCCGGGGTCTGACACGGGCAGCAACTGTTCCACGGTTTCACCGGGCTGCGGCGCCGGGTTACGGCCGAGGAGGACTGAGCCGCCCAACTGGATGTCCTGGCCATCGTCGATCCGAATCCGCAGGACGGCCTGGGCACGGGCTGCCCCTGGGCGCATCTGGGTCCGCTCCACGTCGTCGTCCGGATGGGCGACGGGCGCGGTTGCTTGTTGTGGTGCGACCGCGGCGGGGTTCGATGACTCTGATGCGATCGATGCTGTTGACCCGGTCGATGCCGCTGGTGAGCGGGGCGTCGGCGTGAAGGGCGCCGTGGGTGGGCGCCACTGATTCGGATCGTGGGAAGGCTGCACAGCGGGTGCCGCAGCAGTCGCCGGAGCCGGCAGTGGATTCGCGCTCGGACGGACGCCCTGGCCATGCCCGGAAGGCACCGGGGAAGCAACGGGTTGTACCGGCGGAAGATCCATTGGCGCGAAACTGTACGGACCTTGGATGCCTCCCGTGGTCACCGGATTACGACCGGCGTTCACATCGAACACCAAAGACTTTGCCGCTTTGTCGTGCCAGCCACGCAGCTTGCCGTTGGTGTCCCAAACGTTTGAGACGACTACAAGGAAGGCCCAGACAACACCGAGGAACATCAGTGGCAGGGCGATCCACAGGACCAGCCCGATTTGTCCAAGCGCCGACAGGATGACGGCAACGATGGATCCCAGCACCAGGAGGCCACCGGTGAGTATTCCCCGAACGAAGACAACACCAGCGCCCGGAGCGTAGCCGTCCGAGTCCGCACTGCGGATACCCATGAGCTGGTTGCCGATGGTGTTACCGGACTTCGCCTCGATTCCGAGGAGGACGAAGGTGTAAACCACTGTCACACCCAGGCCGATGCTGCCCAAGAGGACCAGAAGGCCGGTGTCATAGACGATGAAGCCATTCCGTCGGGTTTGCGTGATGCCCGCAATTCCAATGGCGAACGTGGTGGCGAGCACAGCGACGGGACCCAACCAGTCCAGCACAGCTGCGCCCATGCGCTTCCCGGCAGAGGCGGGCGCCAACTCAAGCTTGGTGGTCATCGTGGTCCCTCCCCCTGGCCCCGGCATACGGTCCGGCGTGTTTTTTGGTCCGTGCGGCATCGGCGATGCCGGCGCCGACACTACCGAGATACTACCGGGCTCGGAGAAGCCCTGCTGGTTGGCGAACTCCAACGCTGCCTTCCGGGCATGGTTGATGTTGCCCTCCTTCCGGGCACCACGGTTGTTCAGCGGTGAACCGCACTGCGTGCAGAAAGTCGCGCCAGGACGGACCCCGTGCCGGCAAGCGGGGCAGAGTTCTGCCTCATTACTCATTGGTGGTGTCCTTCTTGAACGGCAACGTGAAGCGGGGCTTGGCCGGGTCGCCGGGTGTCTCTTGCCGGCGGCGAAGGGCCGCGCGGCCATCGGACAGCAAGGACCGCGGTGAGAACCGTGCCTGCTGCCGTTTCCAAAAACCGACGCTTCCTGTGATATCCGTCAGTGACGTATCAACGATCTCCCAGTACTCCTTGACTTCATCCTCGCTGGGCTGACCAGCGCCGAAGACAGCAGCATCGGCCCGGTGGGCAAGCATCGTGGTGGCAGTCCCGGTAGTGGGGAATGCGTCAGCGATGACCGTGGCCGATTCTCGGCGTGTGGACTTGGTGTCAATCGAGGCACCCATGTCGGTGACCAGGCTCAGCACTTCGTTCCAGCCGCCGCCCACCCGCTGGGCGGGGTGCCCATCACGGAAACGCGCCTTCCGGCGTCGTGATTTCAGCAGGAGGATCAGCAGCAGCGGCAAGGCAAGGATCCCCAGCGGAATCAGCGCCACGCCGATGGCCGCCAGCAGCGGGCCCCAGAAGAGCCACGGGTTGTTCTTCTTCTCGTCAGCGTCCAGGGCGTCCGGGGTGGAATCCGGCGGCAGGTCCGCGGGTTCCTGCGGCGGGGGCGGTGGTTGCAGCACCTGCGGTTTGGGCTTGGACTTGTTCTCCGGGTCGGGCGGGATGGGCACGTTGTCCTTGGGCGGGGTGGGATCAAAGGCAACCCATCCCACTCGGTCGAACGCGACTTCAACCCAGGCGTGGACGTCCTTACCCGTGATCTTGATATCTCCAGCGCCGTTCTCAGGGCTCTTGGGATCGGGATAGAACCCCATGACCACGCGGGAAGGAATACCAAGGTGGCGGAGCATGAGGGACATGGACACTGCGTATTGCTCGTCGTCGCCCAGCATCTGCTTGGCCGAGAGCATGTTGCGCACGCGCGCAGCACTGTGACCGGGAAGGCTCGGGAGTTGCCCCTCGGCCACCAGGCCGTTGCTGAAAGCACCGCTCTTCTGGAAGTGCGCCTCAATCTGCCGGACACGGTCAATGGCCGTAGGAGCATCCGCGGAAAGCTGGTTCGCCTGGGAAGCCACGATGGGTGGCACTTCCTCTGCCTCGGGCAGCGTGAGTTTGGCGAAGTCGTACTGCGTAAGCTGGCCGTGCTCCAGTGTGCCGGGGTCCGAGACCTGCACGGTGTAGGTGTCGCCCTTGACCAGGCCCTTGGTGGTTACGGCCGTGTCCGTGCCGGCGTTGAAGTAGAGACCGGAAGCGGCACCGGAAGTGTCCGCGAAACTCATGCCCGTGGTGTGCCGGCCACCCGGCACAAAGTAGCCCTGGTAATCCTCCACGGTGATGTCCAGCGTGTAATTCGTGCCCTCCACCGGGCTTCCGGCGTCAGCCAGGGTGTTCAGCGAGCGGGCATCGCCCACTTTGCTGAAGTTGCCGGAGCTGTTGGGATCCATGGTGTAGTTCAAGCCGTTGAACGCATCCAGTGCAGCCAGCCGCACGCGGGCATCCTTGGGCAGCCCCTTGACTGTAAACAGCGTGCTGTCCTTCTCATCCTTGACGAAGCTGCGGAAGCTTGCCAGCGGCGTGATGTAGTCCCGGGGGTCGAACGGCGGAACGATCGTGTTGCGGAGCACCTTTCGGTCATCGCTGGCGGTGACCAACGGCGAGGCAATTGCGGTGGCGCCCACCGCAACAGCGATCACGGCTGCAGCAGTCCCCAGACGGCGGAGCTGGCCACGTCGGGCTGTAGCGGCGTCGGAACCCGGCCTGTTGGCCGAAACGGTCTTGGTGCTGTTCTGCCGGAGCACGTCACGGCGGAACGTCGCCCACACGATGGAAACGATGGTCAGCGAGACGCCGCGCTCCACATTGAGGAAGCCCGCGCTGGTACTGAAGGCGATTCCCGTGACGAAGAGGACCAGCACCGGCAGCAACGGCCAATACGGGCTCTTCAAACGCCACGTCAGCAGACCGGCGGCCAGAGCGGTCACCAATGAACTGAGGAACGGAACAATGAGCATGCCATTCGCTGTTCCCACAGGAACGCCAACGGTGAGCATGTCCTTCCAGGCAAAGACGATGCCCAGCAGGAGCGTACGCAAGGAGTCGAGGCTGGGCAGGAAACCCAACACAGCCGAATCCGGCACAGCCAGCGCAGAGCCCAACACCATGTAGGCGCCGAAGGTCACGGCTGTAGTGATAAGCAGTCCCAGTCGGAAGTGCGCGTTGAGGACAGCGATGCCCAGCCCCAGCAGCACACCGCCCAGACCTGCGACCAGGTAGTGGGCGTCTCCCCCGAAGCTCAGCGTGAAACCGAGGACGCCGAGGAAGAGCAGAACCAGGAGCGCCCCGCAGTCAACGGCGAAATGCCACAGGGGGCGGCCGTCGTCGAATATCGATCCTCCGGTGCCGCGGGAAGCGGACCGGCTTCCGTTGGCTGCGCGGGGACGCACGCGGAGATTGGGAGCGGTGCTCATGCTGCCGCCTTTCGAAGAACTATGGCGAGATCGTCCAAGTCGCCAACCGTGAGGACCGTCAGGTCCGCGATGTTGGCCCTCGACGGCGCCGCTCCGGGTTGGACGCGGACCGCCAGGCTCCGCACACCGGGAGGAACGGACGAGGCCGCAGAGCGCAGTTGCGTGGCCGTCACATGGCTGCCCACTACGAAGAACACAACGGAGGCGTTGGGGACAGTGTCCGAAAGGGTGCGGGCGAGGTCGACGGCGGTCTTCCGCAGGGGTGCCCCGACAATGCGGGTCATGTCGTCGAGCAAGTTCCGGCCGGTTTCGCAGCGGAGCGGCCCCTTTTGGGTCAGGACGTCCAGCTCACGCTGCTCACGGATGGCCTGCCTGCCAATGGAAGCGGCCACAGAGATGGCCATTTCGAACTCGGGCTCGGAGTCATACTCGTCTGTGTTGATGGAGAGCGAGATGGCCAGGTGTGCGCGCCGGGTCTCCTCGAACTGGCGAACCATGAGCTTATTGGTGCGGGCCGTTGTCTTCCAGTGGATGTGGCGGCGGTCATCCCCGGGAACGTAGTCTCGCAAAGCATGGAAGGAGACATCCGCGCTGGACAGCTCCGTAGTGGGCATGCCCTCAAGGTCGCGGATAAACCCGGCCGCCGAGCTACCTAGAGACACAGTCCGGGGATGGACGAACAGGTCCACGGGATCGGTCCACATCACGCGACGACGCAGCAGGTGGAGGGGGTCGGCGCGAACAGAGCGGACCGGGCCCACAACAATTACTGCACGCCGCGCCGTGGGGATGGTGAAGAGATCCTCATGCACCTGGGCCGGCTTCATGCGGGGCAAATGGAAAACGGCCGTGTTGGAACCCACGGGCAGCTCCAACGCCGCAGGCAACAACGGCCTCGTGGACACGTTGGACACGGCGATGCTGCCCACGGCGTCATCCCCCACTGCCACCCGCGTGCGGGCAAGGTCCAGAACCACTCCATAGGCCGAGCGGCCCACGATGAAGCCGATGGCAAGGAGGCACAGCAGGAAAGCCACCATGGCAGCTGACTTGGCTTCCTGCCAACCCCACGCCTGTCCCGCCCACCAGAGCCCGATCGAGGCAGCCAAAACTACCCAGCCGAGCAGGCTCACCACAGCAAGGACGGGCCAGACGAACCTCAACCAAACAGCCTTGACCTTGGTCAACCCTGGTGCAAGGAAGTCGCCCGCAGTTCCGGCTGCTTCCGACCATACGGCTGCGGGGTGAAGCTTGCTGGTCTTGCTGGGTTGGCTTGACCGGCCGGGGCGCTTGCCCGGTTCGTTGACAGGGCCGCGAAGGGAGCGCACCTTGCCGCCAATAGCGGACTTAGCGCGCTTGAGCGAGTCAGCAGCCCTGTTCAGGGGTGTGCTGGAGGACATGTGGGGGCCTTTGTTTGAGCTGGGGTGCGATGGAGCGGCGTGCGGTGCTTATGCGCTGGCGCGTTGCTGCGGGGCGGCGACGTCGCCGAGGACGCGGTTGAGTACCACCTCGGGCGTTGCGCCGGAGAATTCAGCTTCGGGGTCCATCACCAAGCGGTGGGTCCACACCACGGGCGCGAGCTCCTTGATGTCATCCGGCAGCACGAAGTTGCGGCCTTGGCTGGCTGCCCATACCTTCGCGGCGCGGACCATGGCCAGAGCACCACGAACGGAAACGCCAAGCCGCGTTTCGCTGGCATTGCGGGTTTCCTCGCACAGGCGCGAAATGTACTCCAGCACCGCGGTGTCCACGTGGGTGGTGGCCGCCAGGTCCGCCATGTCAGCCACTGCCTGGGTGGTGATCAACGGCGTCAGGTCCTTTGAACGGTCCTTCAAATTCGCCCCACCAAGGAGGCGAACAGTGGAAGCGTGATCCGGGTAGCCGATGGAGGTCTTGATCAGGAAGCGGTCAAGCTGAGCCTCGGGCAGGCGGTAGGTGCCCGCCTGTTCGATGGGGTTCTGGGTTGCCAGGACCATAAACGGGCGGCCGGCCTCGTACGTGGTGCCGTCCACGGTCACGCGGGATTCTTCCATGACTTCCAGCAACGCGGACTGCGTCTTCGGAGAAGCACGGTTGATTTCGTCAGCCAGGACGATGTTGTTGAACACCGGGCCCTTGTGGAACTCGAACTTCTGCGTCTTCTGGTCGTAGATGGTCACACCCGTCACGTCAGACGGCAAAAGGTCAGGCGTGAACTGAATACGGTTGTGCGAACCCTGGACCGTCGCGGCCAAGGCGCGGGCGAGGGAGGTTTTACCCGTGCCCGGCGCGTCCTCAAACAGGACGTGGCCTTCCGCCATCATCGCCGTGAACGTCAGCCGGATGACGTGTTCCTTGCCCAACACGGCCTTGCCCACGTTGGCAACGAGCTTCTCGAACGTTTCTGCAAACCACGCGGCCTGCTCGTTTGTCATGGTCATCGGTTGATCCTGTTCCTTGTGTATGGGTGCGAATGGAGTTGTTGAACGGCCTGTCGGAGCATCAGCAACCGCCGGGCTCATTGCCAAAGCGGTCCACGGTGATGGCCTTCACGAACCATCCGGGGTGGCTTCCCTCCGTGACTCGATACCATTTGGTGCTCCCACCGTAAATGTTCTTCGTGCAATCGATCTTGAGGCGTCCTTCAGAGCGGGAGACCCAGCCAACTCCACACGACGGCCCGCTTGGGTTGTACGTGTCCGGTTGGTTCGGTTTGCCCGGGCATGTGTTGTTGTGGGCCTGAATCGTTGTGGACGGAGGCGGCGGGGGCGGCGGTGGCGTGGGGTCGTCGCCACTTGTCGCGTTGACTTGGCCGCTATGTGCGCCAGCCACTACTGTGACGGCCCGGACGTTGAGCTTCCTCGTCTTGTCCCACCCGCCACCTGCGGCGTCGAAGCTCGTTGCCTTGCCCACGCTGGTCCAGCCGCCGCCGTCGAGATTGACCTCGTAGTGGTCGAGGGGGCGGCCATTCATGTTCGGTGGATTCCAGTTCCAGTGCACCTGGCCGTCGCCCTTGGCGGACTTTCCGCCCGAGACATTCGGCGCGTTCGGGGGCGCATAGGGGTTACCTGTGCCGATCGCCTTCGCATCGCCGGCCATGCCATTCTTCACCGAAGTGGCGATGATGTTTACCACCACGTCGGTTCCATTAGGCTGCCCACCGATGATTCCGCCTCCGCGGGCAATCTGCCCGGAACCATGAGCGGTCTGCCAGCGGTAAGTGATCTCATTGTCCTGTGAGCCGTTGCGCTCAGCTGCAGTAAGTGGCGTGAAGGCAATCTCCAGCCGACCAGAGTCGCCGGTCGCCTTAACGGATCCACTCCCCACCATCCCGGGCTTGCCTGCAGCCCGGATTGGGGCCGACCGTTGGCTGACACCACTGACGCCGGCCTTGTTTGTTGCTGACACCGTGAACGAGTAGTCCGCTTCGGAGTTCGCAACTGTGACGTTCTGCGAAGTCGCCCCCACAGATTGCGTACCTACGACGGCGCCTCCCATGTAGGTGGTCAGCGTATAGGCGGATACGGCGTCACCGTTGTTATTCGGCGCTGCCCAACTGACCTGCAACTGGCTCTGCGTACCCACGGAGCCTGCGCCGGTCACTGAAGGAGCCGCAGGGGTCGCCGGCACTCCTGCAGGAGTTTCGGCAGCAGAGTAGGTACTCCACTCCGAGGGCTCCTTGGCGTCATTCCTGGCCAGGACCCGGACTTTGTAGGCCACCCCATTGGTCAGGCCGGTCCAAACATGGCTGTTTCCCGTGAGGTTCTGGATCTGCGGGTTCTGGCCGGCAGGAGCAGGCGAAATCTCAAGATCGTAGGACTTGATGGGCGAACCCTTGCTTGCAGGCGGAACCCACGCCACGGACAGTTGCTTGTCGCCGAACTTCAGCGTCGGTGCAACAGGGGTGTCGGGCTTGACGTCCGGACGGACCTCAGCAGACACCGGAGAGCGCTCGGATTCATTGATCGCATTGGTGGCGGTGACGGCAAAGTGGTACTTCACATTGTTGGTCAGGCCGGTCAACGTACAGGTATTCGCGGGGCAGTCCTGTTTGAAGCCGTTCTCTCCGTACACCGTGTACTTGGTGATAGGCGAACCACGGTCAGCTGGCGCATTCCATGTGAGCAAGGCAGTTTGGTCGCCCACGGACTGCGCCAGCGGCGTCGTTGGTGCTGCCGGCTTGTCCTTTACCGTCAAACGGATGCGGGCAGTGGCATACCGGGAGATCTCGCCTGTTTTGTCCTCCACGGTGTAAGCAACAACCATGGTTCCGGTGAATCCGCCCGCAGGTGTGACGGTCACGCTGTCACCGCCGGCTTCGGCCGTGCCCTGGCCCGTCTCCGTGACCGCTGAGACGATCTTCAGTGGCGTCTCAGGGAACGGGTTGGAATCATTTGCCAACACGTTGACCGTCACTGGCTTCCCGGATTGCGCCTCCGGCTCGGTGTCGTCATTGGCCACCGGTTTGGGCCTGTTGGAGGCCGACAGGGACAGCTTGTAGGTAGCCACAGCCTCGAGCCCGCGGCGGTCTTTTGCTTTGACCTGGACAGTGCCCGACTGTCCGATCTGTACGGAGTCATCAGCGGAGACCTTGAGAGTCTTGCCCTCGACACTCACCCGGAAACCGCCCTGGGCTGCGCCCACAAGCTCGTAGCTCATGTTCTGCACGTCATCCGAGTCCGGATCCGACGTCAGCTTCTCCAGGTCAAGGCTCGCGGAGTCACCCTTCGGTACCTCCACGTCGCTACCCAGCAGAACGGGAGGGTTGTTCTTGTTGGGATCCGGCAGCACCTTGGTTCGGATGCTCAAAGTCGACTTCAGGCCATTGGGGTCGTCCGGGCCGGTTCCGTCGGTGACTTCGAAGCTGATGGATCCGGGCCCGACATACTCCGCGCCAGCGGTGTACTTGATGGACGTGCCACCATTGGCCACGGGATCGCTGCCGTCGGCACCGATGAGCTTGATGCGGTCAGTTTGGGTCAGGCGAGGTGAGCGTCCTTCACGGACTTTGACCCACTCCGCGAGGTTTACCGTGACGGACTGACCTGAGACAAGTTCCACTACGTCGTCCTTGGCGAGCGTAGGAACCTGCTGGCCAATACCGGGAACCCAAATAATGGCAGTGGACTTCTGGCCGTCCACGTCCTCCACGGTGTAAGGCACCAGTTGCGGCTGCTCCGTGAGGTCAACGATGACGTTGCCTTCGGGACCGGGACGCGCGGTTTCCAACCCGGTAGCCACCTTGAGGTTCTCCCCCACACCGTCCGGGTCCTCGTCGTTCTTCAGGACGGGAACGTCCACCGCGGTCTTGCCGAGCGTCTGTGCCGAGGTCACACGGTCATCGCGGGCAATCGGTGCCTGCAATGGCAAATCGTTCCGGACTACCACCCGGATGGTGGCCTGACCCACTGCGTCACGGTCGTCGGCAACCGAGTAGCGCACGTTGACGGTGCCCTCCGCAGCGGGAGCGGTCACCAGGACGCGGCCGCTGGTCTGGCTGACCTTGGCGTCGAGTCCTGCGTCGGCTTCGATGCTGTCCGTCAGGATCCGGATGATGTCACCATCGGGGTCGGTGTCGTTCGCGGTCGCATCCACGGCAATCTGGCGGCCAGGGCGGACCTTGACTTCGTCATCGACGGGAGCAGGTTTCTGGTTGTCCTCGCCGCGCGGCGCGACGCCCACGGTCACCGTTCCGGTGTTGACAGCACCTTGCCGGTCGATCACCTTGTACCGGAACGTATCGGTACCCGCGCCGTCACCGGCGGCGACGAAATCGATGAAGCTGCTACCCGCCGTCGCGGTTCCCATGGTGGGTGTGCTATCGATGCCGGTGAGCTGCACCGAGTCGCCGTCGGGGTCTATGCCGTCCAGCGGAACCGGGATCCGGACACTGCCGCCCGCCACAACGCGTGCCGTCAGGTTTTGCGGCTGTGGACGTGAATTCTGGGTACCTTCCAGCGGGAGGATGTGGATAGTTACCGCTGCGGCGCTCTTCTGCCCCTGCGGATCCACGGCGTTGTAGATGGCGCGCACGGTATTGGGCGTGGGTCCGGCAATGAAGCGCAGGGTCTTCTCGGAAATGAACGCTTTGCCGTCCTCTTCCGGGATACTCTGTGCCAGCACCGGATCCACGGACAGCTCCTCACCCTGCGGGTGGGTGTCATTGTCCAGGACCGGGATGGTCACGACGTCGTTCACGCGGACGTTGACTTCGTCGGGTTTGGGCTGGGGAGCCTCGACGACGGCGGGAGCCGGCACCGGGACTACACCCACCGTGCCGGTGGCAGAGGCGCGGCCGTTCGACATCGTGTAGCTGAAGACGAACGGTTCCTTGGCTCCCAGCACATCGGTAACGCGAAGGACGCTGTGATCGATCACGCTCACGGATGCCGATGAGCCGTCGGGTACGGTGACGGATTGGAGTACCAACACGCCGCCAGAAGGATCGGAGTCGTTGGCCAGCGGATCCACCAGCACGCTGCCACCCACCGGGAGCAGCGCAACGTCATGAACGGCAACGGGAGCTCCCGCATCCTTGCCGGACTCGACGTCCACGCGGATCAGCCCCTGACTGCTTTGGGGGCCGTTACTGGCGATGTACGTCAAGTAGATCGGGCCGGGTGTGGTGCTCCGGAAGGTGAAGGTGCCGCCGTCGGTTACCGGGCCGAGTTCAGCAGGGCCGGCGGCCTCAACATGAGCGACGCGCAGGGCCCCACCGTTGGGGTCCACATCGTTCTTCAGCGGTGCGATGACCAGATCCTGGCCCACCACCGCGGTGACGTGGTCTGCATTGACCACCGGGGCGAGGGCACCCGGCGGCTGCACATTTACCACGATGCGGCCGGTGGTGGTTGCCTTGCCGTCCCATACGGTGATGGTGACGTTCTTCTTGCCCGGCGCCGCACCCGAATCCTGGTATGTAAGCAGTCCGTCGCGGCGGACCTTTACCTGGTCCTGGTCGTTGTCGGATTTTGCATCCAACAGGACGAGGTCGTCGCCGTCGGGGTCCATCCAGTCGGTCAGGATGTTCTGGCTCACGGACTTGCCTTGTTCGACAAGCATGGTGGTGGGCTCCCCGCGTTTGAAGAACGGAGGTTTGTTCTCCTCGGGAGCAACCACGCGTAGGGTCACACGGCCACCGGCTGACAAACCGCGGCCATCAGAGGCGTTGTAGTCGAAGACTTCTGTGCCCGGCTTCGCATCCGCCGGTACCTTGATCTGGAAGGCAGAGCCGCCGTAGATGTTTTCGAGGGCACCGGACTTGGGGCCGTTGGCGCCAACCGCTGCGGTGAGGACATCGCCGTCGGGGTCTGAATCGTTATCCAGAACACTCAGGATGGTGGTCCTGCCCGGCCGGACACCGAACTCGTCCGGTTTGGTCTCAGGCGGACGGTTGGGCTTGGTGCGATCCGGGAGGACGTTGATGGTGTTGTTGTCCGCGGACTCCTGGTCCTGGTCATCGGACTGGTTCTTGGGCGGAACAACCTCGTCCCAGTTGTTGACCAGCTGCATGTTCTGGTTCACCAGCCATACGCTGCCCGAGTTCACGTCGTTGAGGACAACCAAGTCCCTGTTGACGCGGAAAACGTAGCTTGGGGAGGCACTGGCTTTGGGGACGTCGTTCTTCTTGTCGTCGGCGTCGTTGTCGCAGTCGCGGACGTACTTGTTGGCGCCGGACCACGCTGAGTGGACACACTTGCTGACCTGAACCGGAGCTGCGGGGACGCCTTCACCGTCAGCATTCACGGTTGCGGCTGTGGACCCATCCAAGGGCTGCTTCAGCAGGGCCTTTCGTGTGGCAATAGCGACGTAACTGCTGTCTTCGCTGCTCTGCTGGAGCTTGGCTTCGCGCGCATCCTGAAGTTGCAGCTTGCGCCCGCCCGGCAGGAAGAGGTTCCCCGACGCGGCGTCAAGGACCACGGGCTTATCGCCCACCACAGCCAGTTGAAGGTCGCCGGCGCCCTTGAGCTCGTCCACCTTGCTGATCTGGGAGTCGGTCCGCTCACCATTGGCGTCAACAGTGGTGACGGCGATTTCGCCCTTGCCCGGGTCCGCCGTATAGATCCGGTTGTCGGATCCCACTGCGGAGACCATGCCAGGGGAACCGGTCAGTACGGGTTCGGTTCCTTCTTCGTCGAAGCCGTTAACGGTGGACGGCGACAACGCCCATACCTTGCCGCGGGCCGGGTCCGTAACGGAGAGCACAGTGGAGCCGTAGCTGACTTGCGACGACGACGGCAGCTGCTTATCGCCGCCGAGCTTCAGGTTTGCGGCGGAAACCTGGTTGATGGTGGAGCCGGATTCGTCGTCCACGAAGACGTTACCGTCGTGCTGCAGCACATCAAAGGTAGTGGTGGCCGGTGTCACGGCACCGTCAAGGACACGGGACGGATAGTTCAGCCGTCCCACTGCGTTCTTGGTTTTGCTCACCACCCACACGCCGCCGTCGTTCAAGTCCACCTCGGTGGTCTTGAACCCCGGGTACAGAATCGCCCCGGTGATCAGCAAAGCGCCTGCCGCAGTCGCAGCAGTTCCCGCTATGAATTTCTTGTTTTGACGCTTTTTCAGCCCCAGCTTGCCGAAGAAAGTTGTCACAGCCCCAGAATTCCCTTTGTTTCAGCCGCCCCCACAGTGGCTTCCAAGCCAACCGACAGATGCCGGCGGCCGTACATTTCGCAGTACCCCCATACGGCGGCGGAATTTTCAGTCCCTAAGACTATCCCACGCGCCCTGCGGTCAGCCAAGGAAACCCGAGACCGGGCTATCCATTGGCTTTGACAGCGTACTGTCTCTTTGGCCCGGGGCGCGATGGGGACAACTGCCCGGCGCCGCCCCGGCGTCGATGAGCCTAGCATTGCGGAATCTGATGAGGTCCGGGGTCTCCCAGGGTTGTGTTGCCTTGGGCAATGAAGCGGCCGGCGTTGGGACCGCTGGTCAGGCGGTACCACGCCGCATAGTTCAGGTACGGGGTGCTGCGGTTGATGTAGCAGTTAACGGTGAATCCGCCGTTGAATTCATACTGCCATGGCGGACCATTGACGTTTCCGTCGCAGCGGTGTCCCGGAGTATTGGGATCCCACGAGGTTTGGCCCGATGGTGCTGTGTCCGTGCAGGTACGGTAACTACCGGAAGGCAGTGTCGCATCCCACGAGGTCTTCTGCGGCCCACTCTGAGCACTAGCGGAAGCCACGCCTCCGCCTTGGCCTATGGAGTTGAACGTCTGGACCTCAATGGTGCGGGTCTGGTTGTAGCCACCGGTGTTGACCACTCGGCTGCCGGATGCTGGTGCAGTGATCCAGCCGTCCGTTTCACCGCCACTGATCCTGATCTTGGTCACAGCAACGTCGTTGCTCCCCGTGGAGGGTGATGACCAGTTCAGCGTCAGTGTGGTCTGGTTCTGGCCGCCATTGACACCGGAAGCGGACGGCGTTCCGGGCGAACCGTACGGCGTAGCAGTAGCGGGTGCGCTGGCGTCTGAACTTGGCGCGACTGCGGAAACCGCCGTCACTGTGATGGAGGATGCCTGTCCATTGGTGAATCCACCCACCGTCTGACCAGGGGTGATGGGGCCTGACTGCCCGGTACTGGCGTTATAGCGGTAGCTGACTTCACTTTGGGTGGAGCCGTTCCGCTGTTGTGGAGTGAGGACCGCAAAGTTGATAGTCACCTGTTTGCCCGCTCCCCCGGTATTTGCCGGTGTGGCCGAGACGTTGTTAACGGTGCCGAGCTTGCCTGTGGCACGGCGCGGGGCCGAGGCAGCACTGACGCCACCCTTACCGGCTTTGTTTTCAGCTTGCACTGTGAACGTGTAGCCGGCTTCGGCGTTCTGGGCGGTAAAGGTGGCTGAGCGGACGTTCCCCGGGATTGTTTGGGTCTGGGAGACGCCGTTTCCGCCGTTCATGGTGACGAAGTACGTCTTGATGGGATCACCATTGATGTCCGGTTCGACCCAGTCCGCGCGGATCTGGTTATTTGTTCCCACGGACTCCACCACAGCGGTGGTGGGAGCAGCCGGGGCCGCCGGAAGGCCAGCGGGATTGTCCTCAAGGGAGTACATGCCCCAGTCCGACGGACCGAGCTCGTTGACGGCCTGGGCACGGACCTTGTATTTCACGCCGTTGCTGAGTCCGGGCCACGTGTAGCTCAGGCCGGTGACCTCGTTCTTGACGGCAATGCCGTTAGCCGGAGGCGGAGAGATCTCCAGGTTGTAGTGCTTCACAGGTGAGCCCTCCGTCTTCGCGGGGGTCCACGTAATAGCCATGTTCTTGTCCCCGGCTTTGACCGTGGGGGCGTCCGGCGGTGACGGCTTCTCATCCGGGCGGATCTCATTGGACGCGATGGACGCTGGCGAGTCCCCCACCTCATTGGTGGCGAACACCGTGAAGACGTACTTCACATTGTTGGTCAGCCCCGAGAGTGTGCAGGTAGTGGTGGGACACACCTGTTCAAAGCCGGCCGCCTTCACCGTGTATTTGGTGATGGCTGCGCCATTGTCCGACGGCGGCGCCCACTTGAGCACTGCGGTGCGGCTGCGGACGTCGGTTGCGACGGGCGCCGACGGAGCGTCGGGCTTGTCCCGGACTGTGATCCGGACACGCCCCACGGCCTGCCTGGATGGATCCTTGGTCTTGTCCAGCACGGTGTACCTCACCACCATGACGCCTTTGAAGCCGTCGGCAGGAGTCACTGTCACCGAGTCGCCGGAGATCGTCGGCTGACCAGCCGCGGAGCCCGTTTCCACAGCGGCGCTCTCGATGGTCAGTGGTGAATCGTTGAAGGGGTTGAAGTCGTTCGCCAGCACATTGACGGTCTCGGAGCGCCCGGCGTTGGCCTTCTCAACAGCGTCGTCGTTGGCAGCAGGGCGCGGTCTGTTGGACGAGACTACGGTGGCGGTAACCGTTGCACGGACAGCGTCAGACCGTCCGTCAGTGACCTTTAGCGGGAAAGTGCCCACCACGCCCGGATTAGCAGAAAGGTCCGGGGTGACTTTGAGGACGGTTCCTTCCACCTTGGTTTGGAAGCCCGCGGGTTGCTGTCCGTCGAGCTCAAACTTGAGGTTTCCCTGATCGCGCTCGTCCACGTCCTTGGCCAGGTTCCCCAGTTCCAGATCCGTGGTTTCTCCCTTGGGAGCCTCGATGGAAGCTCCGCTGAAGGTGGGGATGTGGTTCGCGTTGGGGTCCGGGATCACCTTGGTGATAATGGTCAACGTGGACTTCAGCCCCTGCGGGTCGTCCGGGCCGGATCCGTCAGTCACCTCGAAGGTGATGGATCCCGGGCCAACGTAGTCCGCCTGTGCCGCATACCGCAGAGCATTCCCATCGCCGGAGATGACGTTGGTGGTATCGGCTCCCTGGACACGGATCTTGTCCGCCACAGTAAGCCGTGGTTGGCGCCCTTCCCGCACACGGACGTATTCCTGGAGCGAGAGCGTGATTTCCTTGCCGGACATGACTTCGACGGGCTCGGTTTTGGCAAGAGTTGGATATTGCAGGCCTTGGCCGGGGATCCACATCACTGCTGTTGCTGACTGCCCATCCATGTCCGTCACGGTGTACGGAATCAGTTGGTCCTGGGGAGTAAGAGACACCACAACGTTCCCGGAGGTCCCTACCCGGGCGTTTGGATTCGCGTCCGGCAACGTGATGGTCAGGTCTTCCGCAACGCCATCCGGATCAGAGTCATTCTTCAGTACCGGGACGTCGACTGCAGTCTTGCCCAGCGTCTCGGCCAAGGTGATGCGGTCGTCGACCGCAATCGGAACGTGGAGGGCCGCCGTCGGACTCGTTTGAACCCTGACCACCGCGCTGGCTTCAGCCTTTTTGTCGTCTTGAATTCTGTAGCTGATGCTTTCATTTCCGGCAACGCCGGGCGCAGTCAACAGAATCTTGCCGGTGGCAGCCTCAACTTGCAGTTCAGGATTGGCTTCGAACGAATTCACAAGGCCGATGGGATCGCCGTCAGGATCCGAGTCGTTCTTCAACGCATTTACTGCGATCCGACGGCCGGGCCGTACATCAATGGCGTCGTCCACGGCGATCGGCTTTTGGTTGTTCGCTTCTGCCGGTGCGATGCCCACAATCACTGTGCCGGTGTTTTCGGCTCCGATGCGGTCCCGCACGCGATAGCTGAACGTGTCAGTCCCTGCAGAAGTGGCGGCAGCGGTGAACTCCATATACCCATCCCGCACCACGGCTGTGCCAAGTGCGGGCGCCTTGTCGACGCCTATAAGCTGCACCGAGTCGCCGTCGGCATCAATGCCGTCCAATGGCACGGGGATCTTGACGGTCATTCCCGCCACCACCCGTGCGGTCAGGTTTCGTGGCTCGGGGCGGGTGTTCGTGGCGTCGTCCCTGGCGCGAATACGGATAGTGACTTGCTGCGAATCGGTCTGGCCCGACGCATTGCTGACCTTGTAGATGGCATAGACGGTTTTGGGGACCTCGCCTGCGATGAAGCGCAAGGAATTGCCCGCGATAAACGTCCTGCCGTCCGCTTCGTCGGGCTGTTGCGCCAACGCGGGGTCGAGGGTGAGCTCTCCGCCGTTGGGGTCCGAATCGTTTTCCAGGACCGGAATGGTCACAACGTCGCCGACGCGTACCGACACTTCGTCGGGCTTGGCCTGGGGTGCCTGAAGCTTGGTGGGTGCCGGGACTACTTGGACAGAGATGTCCCCTGTTGCCGAGGCCTTGCCGTTGGAGATCGTGTATTTGAGCGAGAGCTGGCCCTGCGCACGAATGTCGGTGATCTTGATGACCGAATGGTCCAGCACGGCGACGCTGACGGGAAGCCCATCCACTGCTGTCACGGACTGGACCACCAACACCCCACCGGCCGGATCCGAGTCATTGCCCAACACATCAACCACTGTGCTGCCACCACTGGGCAGGAGGGCGATGTCGCGGACAGCTACAGGGGCGCCGTCGTTATTGCCGGACACTACGTCCACACGCACCAACTGCTGCGCACTCGCGGGGCCGTTGGTCACCATGTAGGTGACGTAGTGGGCACCAACCGACGTGGAGTTAAACGTGAATGTCTGCTGGTCCGGTCCAACTACTGCCGTCGACTGCTCGTCAGGCTGGGCTTGCGCCAGCCGCAGGATGCCGCCCTGCGGGTCGGTGTCGTTCTTCAGCGGAGCGATGACAGTGTCCTGACCCGCCACAGCCACCACATGGTCTGCATTCGCAATGGGCGGCAACGCACCAGGGGCACGAACATCCACGCTGATTTGCCCTTGAGTGGTGAGCGACCCGTCCGAGACGCTCACCGTCAGGGTCTTTCTCCCGGGACCCGCGCCCGAATCCTGCAGGGTCAGTAACCCGTCCGGCCTGATGCGTACTTGGTCGGCGGGATCGCTACTGGAGACAGCGACGGCGAAGATGTCATCGCCGTCGGGATCTATCCAGTCACTGAGGATGTACTGGTTGGCGATCTTGCCGGACTGCACCACCAACGCATTATTGCGGTTCGGTTTGGGTTGCGGCGCGTTGTTCTCTTCAGTAGGGACGATCCGCAGGTCCACGTCTGCGGCACCTGTTCCGCCACGGCCATCGTCCACGGAGTAGTTGAACGTTTCCGAACCCGTGGCACCCGCGGGCACGGTGATCTGGAATCCCGTACCGCCATACACGGCGGACAATGCGCCCGACTTCAGCGGCTCGCTGGCGCTGACCGTGAGGACGTCTCCATCGGCGTCGGCGTCGTTATCCAAGACAGGAAGGAGAGTCGTCTTGCCGGCACGCACGCCAAAGGCGTCCGGCTTGGCCACAGGCGGAGTGTTCGGTTTGCTTCGGTCCGGGAGGACCGTCTGCTGGACTTCGTCCGCGGAGTCCTTGTCGGCGTCGTCCGATGTTTGCTGGGGCGGGATGACGTCGTCCCAGTTGTTGACCAACTGCATGTTCCGGTTGACCATCCAGACGTTGCCGGAATTGACGTCGTTCAGAACCACAAGATCGCGGTTGACCCGGAAAACGTACGACGGCGACGCACTCGCCTTGGGAACGTCGGCGCGGCGGTTGTCAGCCTCGTTACTGCATTCGCGGATGTACTTGTTGGCACCGGACCATGCTCCGTAAGTGCAGGTGCCCAACTGCACGGGGGCTGCGGGAATGCCTTCGCCGTCGGGCCGGACGGTTTTGGCTGTTCCACCGTCCAATGGCTGAAGCAGGAGCGCTTTGGTGGTGGCGATAGCCACAAAATCTGCGGCTGGTCCGCTTTGCTGGAGCTTCGCATCGCGGGCGTCATCCAGGTGAACGGTTGCGCCACCCGGAAGAACGATGTCTCCCGTAGCTTCGTTGAGGACCACGGACCTGTCACCCACGGCGGTGAGCTGCAGGTCCCCTGCGCCCTTGAGGGCATCATCCTTGCGGACTTGCGAATCCACTGACCTGCCGTTGGCGTCCACCTTGGTGGCGGTCACGCTCCCGGACTCCGGATCCACAGTGTGAATGGTGTCGTCTGCGCCCACCACAGAAACGATTCCGGGCGATTGCTCGAACAGTGGCTCTGATTCGTCGCTGAAGCCGCCCACTGAGCCAGGCGACAGCGCCCAGACCTTACCTTTGGAGGGGTCGGTGACTGCCAGCACTTTGTGGCCGAAACTTACTTCCGCGGAGCCGGGCAGTTTCTGGTCACCGCCCAGGCGCATGTTTGCGGCGCTGACCGGATTGATGGTGCCACCTTCAGGGTCGTCAATGAAGACGTCGCCGGCCTGTTGGAGGATGTCGAAATCCTTGCTCGCCGGCGTCACGGCACCGTCCAGGGACTTGGAAGGGTAGTTGAGCCGTCCCGCCGCATTCTTGGACTTGCTAACAACCCAGACGCCGCCATCGTTGAGGTCCACCTCGGTGGTCTTGAACCCCGGGTAGAGGATCGCGCCGGTCACCAGGACTGCGGCGGCAACAGAAAGGGCGGTTGCCGCGATGAGCTTCCGGCGGCGGTTCTTGGCACGGCGATTCCCGGACCCGTCAGGCAGAACCATCCACATTCCCCCACAAATTAGGCAGCACGAGGCAGCCGGTGCCGAACCCCACGGCAATCCACGACACAAACAACGCTAAGACTACCGGGTTAATCCATCGATTAGCGAAGTCGTGACGTGAATCGCATTCCATGAACCGCTCTTTCACCCCGACCCTCTCGCACATAACAACCCTTAACGCGGAACGCTCTCGTTACCTTTTTCGTAGCCTGTTTCCTGGTGCAGGATATGGGTGTGCTGGCCTGCTGATCCCGGCATGATTGCGTCGCTCTGTCGATCCGATGATCTTGAGAGTGTTGTCACCGGGGTTGGTAGG
>NZ_JAPSHI010000024.1:0-43181 GCF_031180005.1 Paenarthrobacter sp.
AACCCCGGTGACAACACTCTCAAGATCATCGGATCGACAGAGCGACGCAATCATGCCGGGATCAGCAGGCCAGCACACCCATATCCTGCACCAGGAAACAGGCTACGAAAAAGGTAACGAGCGATCCGCTCAAACCCTCGGGACGTGAGAGAGGGTTTGGGCCGGACGGGTGGCAAACTATGCCTATGCGGAACCTCATCTGGGTGGTGTTCACGGAGCCCGTCTTGCCGGGGCTGGTGTTTCCGCGCAGCGACTGGCCGCTTCATATCACGCTGTTAAGGTTCGACGTCGGCGCTGACGTGAGTGCCGACGTCGCCGATGTTTTGGCGGACTTGGCCGAAGCGCCCGTCAAGGGAGCGCTCGGAACGCAATTAACCGTGGGCGACGAGGCGGGTTTCGGGCATAGGGGTTCCATCCCGGTGAGCCTGATCGAGCACAACCCACTGCTTCAGGGCCTTCATGAGGAGATGGTCGAGGCAACAAACACCATTGGTGGGCGCATTGCTACCCCCAACTACGTCTTGGAACGGTATCGGCCGCACATCTCGCATCACGACGGCAAGCGTCCCAAGCCGGGAGACGTCGTCGTGCTTGACCAAGTAGCCCTGGTGGACATGGCCCCGGAAGGCGACCACACCATCAGGCGCATCCTCAGGCTCTGGACTCAGGACGCGGAAGCCGACTGAAGACACCGAAACGGGCTGAGGACACCCAAATCCGAGTGTCCTCAGCCCGTTTCAGTGTCGCTAGCGGATATGCGTGTCGCCAGCGTCGCCGGCCCAGCAGAACCTACGCGATAACCCCGTCCACCAGCGCCTTGGCCTCCTGCTGAACCTGCGCGAGGTGGTCGGCGCCCTTGAAGGACTCGGCGTAGATCTTGTACACGTCTTCGGTGCCGGAGGGGCGTGCCGCGAACCAGGCGTTCTCGGTGACCACCTTGAGGCCCCCGATCGAGGCACCGTTGCCGGGAGCCTCGGTGAGCTTGGCCGTGATCTCCTCGCCGGCCAGGGAGGTAGCGGTGACATCGGCAGCGGAGAGCTTGCCCAGCTTGGACTTCTGCTCGCGAGAGGCCGCGGCATCAATGCGGGCGTAAACGGGAGCACCGAACTGGTCAGTGAGTCCCTTGTACAGCTGCGACGGGGACTGACCCGTAACGGCCGTGATCTCAGACGCCAGCAGTGCCAGCAGGATGCCGTCCTTATCCGTGGTCCAAACGCTGCCGTCGAGCTTGTTGAAGGACGCGCCGGCTGACTCTTCGCCACCGAATGCACCCTCGCCGGACAGCAGGCCCGGAACAAACCACTTGAAGCCCACGGGAACCTCAACCAACTTGCGGCCGAGCCCGGCTGCAACGCGGTCAATAATCGACGACGAGACCAGGGTCTTGCCCACCACGGACTCCGGGTTCCAGCCACTGCGGTTCCGGTACAGGTAGTCAATCGCGACGGCGAGGTAGTGGTTCGGGTTCATCAGCCCACCGTCCGGTGTAACGATGCCGTGGCGGTCGGCGTCGGCGTCGTTACCCGTGGCGACGTCATAAGCGGCGGTGCCATCGGCGCCAGCGGCCATCCGCTTGATAAGCGACGCCATGGCCGACGGCGACGAGCAATCCATACGAATCTTCTCGTCCCAGTCGAGGGTCATGAAGGCCCACTGCGGATCAACGGTGGGGTTCACAACCGTGAGGTTGAGCTGGTGGCGCTCGCCGATCTCGCCCCAGTAGTCAACGGAGGCGCCGCCCATGGGATCCGCGCCGATCCGTACCCCCGCGTTGCGGATCGCCTCCAGGTTCAGCACGGACGGGAGATCGTCCACGTAGCTGGAGAGGAAGTCGAACTTTCCGGTGGTGTCAGCGGCCAGGGCATCGTTCAGAGGCATGCGCTTGACGCCGCGGAGGCCGTTCTCGAGGAGCTGGTTGGCGCGGTCGGCGATCCACCCCGTGGCGTCGGTGTCGGCCGGGCCGCCGTGGGGAGGGTTGTACTTGAAGCCGCCGTCGCCGGGCGGGTTGTGGCTGGGGGTCACCACGATGCCGTCAGCCTGGGGTGTGCCCGGCGCGGCTTCGCGGTTGTACTTGAGGATTGCGTGGCTCAGTGCCGGCGTAGGGGTGTAACCGTGGCGGGCGTCCACCAGGACGGTCACGCCGTTGGCAGCCAGTACCTCCAGTGCGGAGTTCTGTGCAGGCTCACTGAGGGCGTGGGTGTCGCGACCGATGAACAGTGGTCCGGTGATGCCCTGACGGCCGCGGTATTCAACGATTGCCTGCGTGATCGCGAGGATGTGCGGCTCGTTGAAGGAGGCCTTCAAACTGGATCCGCGGTGCCCGGAGGTTCCAAACGCCACGCGCTGCGCGGGGTCGCCCAAATCCGGAGTTACGTCGAAATACGCGTCCAGCAGGGCTGTAATGTCAACAAGGTCCTGGGGAAGGGCAACTGTGCCCGCTCGGCTAGCCATGGGGTCCAGCATGCCAGACCATGGGGCCCGCTGACACGAAATGTCCGGGATCCGGCCCCTGTGACGCCGAATGGCGCCCCTGAGGCCACTCAGGGGGCGAAAGATTCATCTGGCGTTCACCCTCAGTGGCCTTCATGGGTGGGTTCCGCCCGTCGTGGGCCGGACACCACAGCCCGGGCTACCTTATGTGGTGCCTCCGGCGGCGGTAGTGTTGGGATCAAAGACCAAATCCAGGGGGATTCCTATGTCAGACCAACCATCCAAGGGCAACGAGGACAAGCCGGCGGGCTACCAACCGCCCCAGTACGTTCCGCCCGCACAGTTCAGCGCGCCCGAGTCGAGCACGCCAGCAGAAAACACGCCGGGTCATGGCGCGTCCGCCGAGAGTGCACCCGAGCCCGGCGCCAACGCCACCCAGCCGCTTCCGCCCTACGAGCAGAGCGCGCACGGGCAGAACCCTTACGCTCAGGACGCCCAGGGTCAGAATGACTTCTACACGCAGCCGCAGCCGCCCGCCAGCGCATACACTCCGGGTGACTACAGCCAGCAGCCTCCGTCGCCCTACGGTCAGCCGCCGAGCCCGTACCAGCAGCAGGCGTTCAATCAGCAGCCTTATGGCCAGCAGCCCTACGGCCAGCCCCAGTCACCGTACGGCCAGCCCGCGTACTACGCCATGCAGGCTGAGCCCAAGGGTCTGAGTATCGCCAGCATGTGCTGCGGCATCGCCATCTACGTTGGCTTCGGGTTCTTCATCCTTCCGCAGATCGCAGCCGTGATTTTGGGCCACCTCGCCCTGAAGCGCGAACCTGCGGGCAAGGGCATGGCAATCGCCGGCCTCGTGATGGGCTACATCGGCGTGGCATTGACGCTGATCTTCGGCATCATCTTCTTCATTGCCATCGGCGCCTCAAGCAGCAGCTATAACAACAGCTTCTAAACCGCGTACGACGGCGACCCTTGCGTCAGGTGGGAAACCCACCGAACGCAAGGGTCGCCGTCGTTAAGGCCTATCCGGGCCACCCTAATTCGCGAGCGATACACAAACGGACCAGTGCCACCTGGATTTAGGCGGCGCTGGTCCGTTTGTGTGTCGTCAGGGGCTTTGCGCGTCGTCAGACGGTGTCGGCTGCTACCTAACGCCGCCCATCAGCTTCTTGATTGCCGGCGATGCCGCAGCCAGGCCAACGGCCAGGACCACTGCTACGCCGCCAATTCCCAGGAAGTACGGGAGTTCGTCCTCGGGGTTGTAGAGGCCCGCGAGGATGCCGGCCAGTGTGGTGCCGAGCGAGACGGACAGGAAGAACAGCGCCACCATCTGGGTGTGGAATGCCTGAGGCGCGAGCTTGGTGCTTACGGACAGGCCGATGGGGGAGAGGAACAGTTCCGCCAGGGTGAACATGAACAAGATGCCCACCAGAGCCAGCAGAGGAGTCTTGCCCTCGCCGGCCAGCGGGATGAACGCAAGGAATGCCAGGCCCATGATGAACAGGCCCGCGGAGAACTTCAGCGGTGAGCTCGGCTGCTTGGAGCCCAACTTGGTCCACAGTGCAGCCATGACGCCGGCGAAGATGATGATGAACACCGGGTTGATGGACTGGACCCAGGCGGCCGGCATTTCCCAGCCGAACAGGTTGCGGTCCAGTTTCTCCTGCGAGTACACAGCAATGAATGTGAACTGCTGCTGGAAAAGTGCCCAGAAACCGGCGGATGCGATGAACAAAGGGATGAACGCGACCACGCGCTTGCGCTCCACGGCGGTCACCAAGGGGCTGCGGAAGATCAGGAACAGGTAGATCACAGCGGCACCGATTGCTGCGTAGGCCATGCTCCTGGCAAGGTTGTTGGCGTTGACAATTCCAGTGCCGAGCAGAACGCCGATGACAATCAGGATACCCAGGAAGATCAGGCCGTACTTGGTGCGGTCCTTGGTCGGGAGCGGGTTGGGAACACGGTGGGCTTCCTCGGGGAGCCTCTTGCGGCCCAGGGCGTAGATGACCAGGCCGATAGCCATGCCCACGGCTGCAGCACCAAAGCCCACGTGGAAGCCGTAGCTTGTCTGCAGGAAGCCGGTGACCAGCGGGCCGATGAGCCCGCCGATATTGATGCCCATGTAGAAAATGGAGAACCCGGCGTCGCGTCGCTCGTCCTTCTCGCTGTAAAGGGTACCTACCAGTGCCGTGGCATTGGCTTTCAATCCGCCGGAGCCGATGCCCACCAGGACCAGGCCTGCGATCAGGCCCGGAATGCCCGGCAGGAGCGCAAGTGCGACGTGGCCGGCCATGATCATGATGGCCGAGCCGAAGAGGACCTTTTCGGAACCGAAGAGACGGTCGGCGAGCCATGCGCCGAGGATCGTCGACAGGTAAACGCCACCACCGTACGCGCCCACCAAACCAGCGGCCAACCCCTGGTCAATGGAGAGACCGCCCTGCTCGGCGGTGAAGTACATGTAGTAGAGCAGAATTCCCTGCATGCCGTAGAAGGAGAATCGCTCCCACATTTCCACGGAGAAGAGGCTGGCCAACATCTTTGGGTGGCCGAAGAATGACGTATCGCCCGCTGGCTTTGCGGACTCAGCCGTGGTTTGAGGTGTGCTCATTTTCTCAATGCTGGCACTGACTGCGGGCATTGTCACATCGATGAATGCTCCGGGCAACCACTTTCCATATGCTAGACGCGACTGTCAGTGCGGCCTCAGCGTGCCTCCAGGACCGCCGCGAGCTGGAGGAGCAGCAGTTCAGACCCAAGACGGCCAATCAGCTGGATCCCCATCGGCAGGCCACTCGGCGTGGTGTGCACCGGAATGCTGATTGCCGGGAGTCCGCATACGTTCACCATGGAGGACCATGGCGCGTACTGGCACTGCCTTTTGTAGTCCTCATCAGCATCGCCGGCCCACTCGCTCGGCCACTGCTCACCGCTGTGTCCGCCGCCCGTGAACCAGCCAACCGGCCGCGGTGTCTGCGCCAGCGTCGGCGTGAGGATCACGTCCCAGTTCGAATACTGCGTGACGGTATCGTGCTCGAACTGGCGCAGGAAAGTCAGTGCTTCATTGACCTTCAAGGCGCTCCGCTGTTGCGCCCGACGCCGGAACGTCCGGGTCAGCGGGGTCAACAACGCCTCGCGCTGTGGTGCTATTCGGGCACTCCCCACCCCGGCAGTCCAAGCTGTCGTGAACGCTTCGGGGTAGCGGTTGTCATAGCGGACTTCAGCTTCGGTGATGTTATGTCCGCCCTTCTCGAGCAGCTTGGTCCCGAGGTCCAAGGCGTCCATCGCTTCCGGTTCCGCGTCAAACGGATACACGCCGGCCCAGGGGCTGTCCAAGCTCACGCCGATTTTCAGGGGTTCCGGCGCCAGCCCCACCTTGGAGAGGTAACCGCCGTCGGGCGCTTGAGCCCGGGGGACAAGCGCGTCCATCAGCAGAGCCGCGTCCGCCGCAGTCCGGGCGAGCGGTCCGGCAACCACCAACTTGGCGGCATCGCCCGAGCTCGCACCCGATGGCACCAGGCCGCGTCCCGGCTTCAGTCCCACTAGTCCGCAGGCACCCGCCGGAATCCGGATGGAACCCCCGCCGTCGGTCCCCGGAGCGAAGGGAACAAGCCCTGCAGCTACAGCGGCGGCGCTACCACCCGATGACCCGCCGGAACTGCGTCCCAAGGCGTGCGGATTGCGCGACGGCGGTGCGACGCGGTTTTCGCTGTACGCAGTGAGTCCGAACTCTGGAACCTGCGTCTTGCCCAGCGAGATGACCCCTTGGGCCTTCAGGGTAGCCGCGAGGGCTCCGTCCTCGGGTGCCGGCTTGTACTCAAGGGCTGCGCTCCCGTGCGTTGTGGGAACTCCGGCTACATCGGTCAGGTCCTTGAATGCCGTGGGCATGCCGTGAAGGAGGCTGAGCTCGTCTTGTCGGTGCTCGCGGGATAGCCGGGCATGGAGGCGATCCGCGGCCGCGGCGTCCTTGAGGGCCTGTTCGGCCGTGATGGTGACGAATGCAGCCAGTTGCTTGTTCCGGTATTCGATCCCGGACAGGAAAAATCCCACGGCCTCACGGGCAGAGAGTTCACCCGAAGCCAAGGCATCGCGGAGCGCAACAGCCGACGTTTGCGAAAGGTCATGCACGTCAGGATCAACCAAGGAAGCGCGACTCCAAACGCTCCTCCACTGCAACAGCATCAACACTCTCGCCCGCGCCGGCCGTCACGCGGAATGCTGCCTTGTTCTTCACTTCGGACACCACCTCCACAAGTTCCGTTCCCCGGTAAACCAGCCCGACGCCGTCGTCCGTGCAGTGCGTCTCTCCGAGCCTGCCGCTTGCCACCAGCTTGTGGATGGCCGGCGCACGCCGCAATTCAGAGTCGTAGTGGACGCCGTTGCCGTAGGGGAGGAAGCCCAGAGCGTTGGTGACAGGCTGCAGTTCAGGGCCAAAGGAATCTGTCACGCCACCCTGGTACCAACAGATGGAGCCGGCCGAGACGCCGGCCAGCACCACTCCACCTTCCCAAGCCTTTCGCAGGATCCCGTCCAGTCCGTGGGCCCGCCAGACGGCCAGCAGGTTCACCACCGAACCGCCGTTCACCCACACCACATCCTGCTCCAGGATGTGGGCTTCCGGATCCTCGATGTTGGGCATGGTGAAGAGGTTGAGGTGGCTGAAGTCGAACCCTGCAATGCGTGCTGCCTGGTCCATTTCGGCAGCCCACCACCGCTGATCGCCGGATGCCGTGCCGATATGGGTCACGCGCGGCGCGCGGCCGGTTACGCCGGACAATTCCACTGCGTAATGCATCAGGTGGTTGAACTCGATCCTGGTGCGATCGCCCGGCTTATAGCCGCCGGATGTCGCCAGAATAGTTGGTTGCCCAGTCGGCATGGGGGTACTCCTAACGGTCCGATGGTTGGGGTGCTCCCGTCCCAGTCTTAACGTCCCGTGACCAGGAAGCAAGGGCGGTCCGCTCTTGAAGTTACGGCGTTCCTTCAAGTTACGGTGTCACGCCTCGGGGACTAGGCTGGATGCTGGACTTAATCGAATGGGAAGGGAACGCCATGAGCGACTTCGATACCGTGCCTGTGGGCGACATTCCGGCCGACGCCAGCATCCTGGACGTCCGCGAAGACTATGAGTGGGTGGCCGGGCACGCCGAAGGTGCACGCCACATCCCCATGGACCAGCTTCCGGCACGTTTGGACGAACTCGATCCGGATGACGACCTGTTTGTCATCTGCCGCACCGGGGGCCGCTCCTTCCGTGCCGTGCAGTGGCTCGTAGGGCAGGGTTATTCTGCGGTCAATGTGGCCGGTGGGATGGACATGTGGTTTGAAGCCGGGAAGCCGATGGTTTCGGATAACGGCCTGAAGCCGGTAGTTCTCTAGCCCGGTTATATAACCAGCAAGGAATATTTGATGTCAGCAGTTACCTATACATTCCTCGGTCCCGAGGGCACCTTCACCGAGGCCGCCCTTCTGCAGGTACCAGGTGCTGCTGACGCCACACGTATCCCCTGCACCAACGTGAACACGGCGCTGGATCGGGTCCGTGCCGGCGAAGCTGACGCGGCCATGGTCCCCATCGAGAACTCGGTGGAGGGTGGAGTCACGGCCACCTTGGATGCGATAGCCACAGGCGAAGAGCTTCGGATCGTCCGTGAAGCCCTTGTTCCCATCACCTTCGTGCTCGTGGCGAGGCCCGGCGTCGAGCTTTCCGACATCAAGCGGATCTCAACACACGGCCACGCCTGGGCGCAGTGCCGCTTGTGGGTGGAGGAGCACCTCCCGAACGCCGATTACGTACCGGGATCGTCGACGGCGGCCGCCGCCATGGGTCTGCTGGAGGACGACGCCCCTTACGAAGCCGCAATTTGCGGTCCGCTGGTTGCTGCCGAACAACCAAGACTGAATGTTCTGGCCGAGGACATCGGCGACAACCCCGAGGCGGTAACGCGGTTCATCCTGGTGAGCAAGCCTGGTCTGCTTCCGGACCGCACGGGCGCGGATAAAACCACTGTGGTGGTGCCGCTGCCTGAGGACCACCCTGGTGCGCTGATGGAGATCCTGGACCAGTTCGCGTCCCGAGGAGTGAATTTGAGCCGCATCGAATCGCGACCCACGGGACAGTATTTGGGGCACTATTTCTTCAGTATCGACGCCGATGGGCACGCTACCGATTCGAGGGTGGCCGACGCTCTTGCGGGCCTCCACCGCATTAGTCCGGCAACCCGGTTCCTGGGCTCCTACCCGCGCGCCGACAAGCACCCGGCCGTGGTTGCCCCGCATACTTCCGACGCTGCCTTTGCCTCGGCGCACGCTTGGGTTGAATCGATCGTGAAGGGCTCGTAGCCGCTGTCCACAACCGGGACGGCGGCCTCTTTCGTATGGATGCTTCTGTGCGTATGCTTGCCTGATCCATAAACGATGGATGAATGTACCAACGAAAGGAGCGGTCATGTCTGTCCACCGGGATGACAAAGACGGCCAGGGCATGATCGTCAATCCGAAGCCCACAGGCGAGAACCAGGACGACTGGAATGGCGATGAAGCCGATCGTGCAGACCGGCTCCGCTTTGAAGAAGAACAAGCCATGATCAAGGAGCAGGCTGAGGCCCGCGCCGCTGCCAAGGCGGCTACCGAGGAAGCCGACAGGAAGGCAGCCCAGCCGGACGTCGGCGCAGTTTAGGCGGCCTTGGCCTTCGGCACGCGAACAAGCAGGGATCCTGGCTCCACTTGCACAGTGACTGTTGTTGCCTCACCTGAGGGGTCGCCGTCGAGTTGGGTAGCCATGGGTTCCTGGCTGCGGATGATGACTTTCCCCGAGCGATAGAAGCTCATCATCGGCAGGTTGGCCTTGTGCTTGAACAGAACTTTTGTGTACATGGCGAGCCAGCCGAAGGCGCTGCGCGGGCTCATCACCACAATGTCCAGCATGCCGTCGTCGATCATGGCCTGGGGAATGAAGTCGATCCCGCCGGGAAGCAATCCACAGTTAGCGAATAGTACGCTGCGGATCTTCCGTGCCTGCTCGGGTTGATCATCCATGGTGATGGTCACGCGCTTGCGGCGGCCAGGCAGGTGGCGCACGCCGGCTTCCGTGTAGGCGAGCCAGCCAACGCTCTTCTTGAGATCTTCCTTGGTGTCGCCAACAACTTCGGCGTCCAAGCCGATGCCGGCGATCACCAGGAAGGTGTGCTCGGCGGACTCGCCGGTGATGTCGTTGTCCACGCCCATGGTGGCGGTATCGATGTAGCGCTGGTGGCCAAACAGCGCCACCTGAATGCAGTCCGCGAGGTCGGTCACGTCCAGGTCCACGTTGCGCGCCAAAAGGTTTCCGGTGCCTAGCGGAATAAGGCCCATGGCCACGTTCTTGTGCGCCAGCGACTCGGCCACGACGCGCACTGTGCCGTCGCCGCCGCATGCAAGAACGACGTCGGCTCCGTAGGCCAGCGCTTGCCGCGACTGACCGTAGCCGGGGTCGTCCACAGTGGTTTCAAAGAACTTCGGGGCATCCCATCCGGCTAGATCACAGGCGTCAATGATGGCTTGCCGGGCCGCTTCCGCGTTGTTTTTGACCGGATTGAGGATGACCGCGACGCGCTGATCCCCCGGGCCGGGCTTGTGGGAGTCCTCCCGAACCGCGCTCCTGATGTGCCGGGCTTTCAATCGGCGCACACCCCACCAACTGGAGACGGCAAACGCCACGCCCCCAGCCAGAATCAGGTACAGGATCCAGTCGCTCATGGTGCTCCAACACTATCCTCCCGGGCAGTGCCCTCTTTGCCTCGCATCCGGGACGGGCGACCTTTGCCCGCTGCGGGCCGGAAATCCGCGGTGGATTCGATACTCTTGTCTGGTGATCGACGTAAAAGACCTCAGCGAAAATCCGGACAAGTTCCGTGCCAGCCAGCGCGCCCGCGGCGCCGACGAGTCCGTTGTGGACGCGATCATCTCCGCTGACTCCGATCGCCGCGCTGCCCTGATCCGTCACGAAACCCTCCGAGCCGAGCAGAATGTTTTCGGCAAGAAGGTGGCGCAGGCCAAGGGCGAGGAAAAGCAGGCATTGCTGGCCGAGGTCAAGGAACTGGCCAACGCCGTGAAGGCCGCTGCCGCAGAGGCCTCTGCGGCCCAGGCCAAGCAGGAAGAGTTGCTCCGCGTCATCCCCAACCTCATTGTCGACGGCGTCCCAGAGGGCGGCGAAGATGACTACGTTGTGGTCAAAACCGTCGGTACACCGCGCGAATTCACGGATTTTGAGCCGAAAGACCACCTGGAAATCGGTGAACTGATCGGCGCGATCGACATGGAACGTGGAGCCAAAGTTTCCGGCTCACGCTTCTACTTCCTCCGCGGCGTCGGTGCCCGGCTGGAAATGGCACTCCTGCAGATGGCCATGGAGCAGGCCATCGATGCCGGCTTCGTTCCCATGATCACCCCCACCTTGGTGCGTCCCGAGACCATGCAGGGCACTGGTTTTGATGTAAAGCACGACGCCGAGATCTACCGTCTTGCTGAAGACGACCTTTATCTTGTGGGAACCTCGGAGGTGGCCCTCGCCGGCTACCACGCCGATGAGATCCTGGACCTCTCCGCGGGTCCCATCCGCTACGCGGGCCAGAGTTCCTGCTACCGCCGCGAGGCCGGCTCCCACGGCAAGGACACCCGCGGCATCATCCGCGTGCACCAGTTCAACAAGGTGGAGATGTTCATCTACACCACGGTTGAGGAAGCAGCTGCCGAACACGAGCGCCTTCTCGCCTGGGAAGAGGAAATGCTGGCAAAGTGCGAGCTTCCGTACCGCGTCATCGACACTGCCGCCGGAGACCTGGGCATGTCCGCGGCCCGCAAGTTCGACTGTGAAGCCTGGGTTCCCACCCAGAACGCTTACCGTGAGCTCACCTCGACGTCCAACTGCACCACGTTCCAGGCGCGCCGCCTCAACATCCGTGAACGCGTGGTCAATGACGAAGGCGTCGCCAAGGGAACCCGTGCCGTAGCCACTCTGAACGGTACGCTGGCCACCACGCGTTGGATCGTTGCCATCCTTGAGCACCACCAGAACCCGGACGGTTCCGTCAACGTCCCCAAGGCACTGCAGAAGTACCTTGGCGGGCTTGAGGTTCTGCCGGTTCTCTAGTCTCAGCGAATCACCGTCCAGCGGACAATTCACCCGTGCATGCGCTGGTGAATTGTCCGCTTAGCGGGGTCCTTTCGAGGCGCTAGCCCGGCCGCGAGGAGTTTTGCGGCGAGCTTTGCGGGATCGTTGGCCGTGGCCCAGTCCCAGCGCACGATCGCGAACCCCATTGCACGCAATCTGTCCTCTCGTCTTTTCTCGGCAAGCACCACTTCCCGTGCACTTCGGCCAGCCAGGTACTCGTCTTGCAGGTACTTTGCATCGCCGTCGAACTCCCCGATTAGTCCTCGGTCCCGCCAGAAGAAGTCCGTGCGGGCCACGAAGCCCATGGCGTCGTGGAACTCGCACTGCAACTCCGGGGCGGGGAAGCCCAAAAGGTGCATCTGCGCACGACTGAGTGACTCACCCGCAGATCCGGAGTTCTTGTCGGCGAACCGAAGGATATAGTCCACCCGCTGCCTCTTTGCCTCTGAGCCCAGTCCCTGCGCCGCTTCCCCAAGCGCCGCTTTGCTGGTGAAAAGCTTGGGAAATCTGGATCTACTGATTGCGTGATCGGCCAAGACGATTCCCTTGGTGAAGGACCCTCTGGCCAAGACATCCACCGCCGTTTGCGGGAGATCCGTGAGCTGTTGCCCGCGGAGATTGACGGTAGCTGTGGAATAAGAATGCCGGTAAACGCCATACCCCCGAACCCGCTCAAGTCCGGTGGTGCCGGCGGGTCCGACAACGGCTGCACTGGTGGTCGGGCATCGGGATCCGGCATGCCCGCGCGAAGCGGTGGCAAGGTGGATGTGCGATGGGACTCCTACGACTTGGAGGCCCCAGAACAATGCCGCAGTTTCAAAGCAGAACTCCGCGGTCGGGTTTTCCGCGGCAACGGCCTGGGCGGTTGCCGCGTATCGTTGCCAAGGCTTGAGTGCGAGCCAACGCTCCTTGTTGACGTAAATCCCCTTGCGTACCCTGATGAGTTCGCCCTTCTTGTACCGGCGGCTAAGCTGCCGTGCGGTTCCTGATTCCAGCCCATACCTGGCGGCCACGATGAATTCGTTTCGGTAGTCCATGAACCACTGTTGCCAGACGGGGACCATGTGGCGTCGAACCAAACGGGCTATGTGCATAGTGCCCGGGTTATGCACCGATATGTGGACAAATCACCAGCGCGTGCGGGGTTGAAAAGTCCGAGGCAGGGTGAAAAGTCCATGAGTGGAGGTCACTATTCACCGTCCGTTAATCCACAGCTGTGGCGCCCGTCCTAGTTCAGTGTCGGGGGTGTCTGCTCTACTGTAAGCATGACTATTTTGACTGATACTCCAGTTGCTGGCATCGATGACCAGCCAAATGACAACAACAAGCTCATGATCGCATTGGACGTCGACGGCACACTCGTGGACCACGACGGCCACATGTCGCCGGCTGTTCGCTCCGCTGCGCAGGCGGTGGTGGCCAGCGGTCACGACGTCATGATCGCCACCGGCCGGTCACTTAATGCGACGCTTCCCATCATCCAGCAGATCGGCCTCGACCGAGGATACGCCGTGTGCTGCAACGGCGGCGTGACCCTTCGCCTCGATCCGTCGTTGGAGAAGGGCTACGAGATCATCCACAAGGCAACTTTCGATCCCGCTCCGGCCCTCAAGGCCTTGCGCGAACGGCTGCCGAACGCCAAGTACGCGCTCGAGGATGAAGACGGAAACTTCCTCTCCACGGAGCGCTTCCAGGACGCCAGTTTCGGTGTGGAATCCATCGGCGTTGACTTCCAGACCATGTTGGATTCCACGGCGGTCCGCGTCGTGGTCTTCAGCAGTGAGAACACTTCGGACGAGTTCAACGAGGCGATCAAGCACATCGGGCTTTCCGGTGTGACCTACTCGGTGGGGTGGACCGCCTGGTTGGACATCGCGGCCGAGGGCGTCACCAAGGCAAGCGCATTGGAGGCCTTGCGCCATAAGCTCGGCACGGACCTGGCCAACACAGTCGCCGTGGGCGATGGACGCAACGATATCGAGATGCTCACCTGGGCTGGCCGCGGCGTTGCCATGGGTCAGGCTCCCGACGAGGTAATCTCCGTTGCGGATGAGGTCACCGCTTCAGTGCTCGACGACGGCGCGGCGCAGGTTTTGCGTAGCCTGCTGTAACTGCCACTCGTCTTAGCCGGGATTCGCGGGGGTGGGTGCCTAGACTGGGCCTGTGTTCTATCAAGAGTGCCCGCCACCGCCAGGGCTGCAGCCGTTCGTCACCCAGTTGTGGTTGGTCCGTGCCGAGCCGCGGGCAAGGTACGAGAAAATTCTTCCCGGGCCTGAAGCTCACCTGATTCTCAATCTGTCCGACCCGTACCGCCTCATCAGCCCGCCGAACCGTGGGGACGGGCCGGATGGTTCGGGTGAGACGGGTATGCAGGAAACCAGCAGGGGGACGGAAGTTTCCACCGGGTTCTACGCCGGCCTGCAGCGCAGCTACCTGATCAGCGAAAACCCGGACCAGCTTTTCAACGTCGGTGCCCGCCTCACTCCCTTCGGCATGGCAGCGTTCACCAGCTTGCCGCCGTCGGAGTTTCAGAACCGGGTTGTGGACGCCGAAATTGTCTTACCGGGCTTTTCGAACTTGCGTGAGAGCCTCGCGAACGCGGAACCGGATCAGGCGTTCGCGGCCCTGATCCATTTCCTTCAGCAACGGCTCAAGCCGGGCTACCAAGCAGATCCCCGGACAGAAAAGGCCACACAGATCCTGGCGCAACAGGATGTGGAAATCAACGTGCTTGCCAAGGATTTGGGGATCAGCACGTCCACGTTGGAACGCATCATGATACGGGATTGTGGAACCACGGCTAAGGCGTACTCCGACGTGTGCCGGTTCAACAGGATCGTGAAGCAGGCAGCCGCCCTCCCGAAGGGGTCAGTCCCGGGCCGTGAACTCCTCCATTTGGCCGATTACTACGATCAGCCACACCTCATTCGAACCTTCAAGCGGTTCAGCGGGTTCACGCTGTCGGAATACCTGCAGGTGGTGCGGAACTACGGAGCGGAGTACGCCACTTTTGTCCCGCTTGAGGAAGTAGCCGGGTAGCGTGCGGGGTTTTTACAAGACTGCGGAAGCTCACAGACGTACTGTCCATTCAAGAACTGCCCGCCTTTGAGAGGACACCGATGGACATTCAGATCAACTGGCTCGCCGTGCTTCTGGCCGCGCTCGCCACGTTCGTGGTGGGTGGGCTGTGGTACTCGCTGTTGTTCGCCAAGCCGTGGCAGAAGGCCGCCGGTGTCAGCGATGAGCAACTGAAATCGGGAACGGCTCGTGTCTTCGTGGGCTCGTTCATCCTCGCCCTGGTGATGGCCGTGTTCCTGGCGGCATTCATTGGTCGCGCTGGTTTCGCGTTCGGGACCCTTGCCGGGTTGGCCGCAGGACTGGGATGGGTGGCAACAGCGCTGGGGGTGAACTACCTTTTCGAACGCCGTAGCCTGACACTGTTCGCGATCAACGCCAGCTACAACGTAGTCACCTTCACGGCTATGGGCGCCATCATCGGTGCGATGCAGGGCTAGCGCCCGACACGCCGGCTAGCGCACCAAAGCGAAGCACTACTTGAAGTACGTCTGAACAGGCCCGCCGCCTGCGGATTCAACTATGGCCTGTGCCACCACCCGAAGCTTGACGTTCCGGTTGCTGGAGGCCTTCTTGATGAGTTCCATGGCCTCCTGTTGGGTGCAGCGGTTCTGGGCAATGATGATTCCCGTCGCCACGTCAATCACGGTGCGGGATTCCATGGCTGCCCTGAGGTTGGTGGCGGTCTGGCTGTGCTCCGCGATCAGCACTGCCAGGCGCAGGCCCTTGGATGCCTGCTGCACGTAGTCGTTGGCGCGTTGCACAGCGGCTTGGTCGAAGGCGTTGGCGTGTTCGGAGTAGAGGTTGAGTCCTGCCCGGGCAGCGTCATCGCTAAGGGGGAACGGCACAGCCAGGACTGACCGGATGCCGTGTTCGGTGACGATTTTGTTGTACTCCAGCCAAGTGTTGTCCTTGGCGAAATCCGGAATATGCACTTGTGTGACTTCACGGCAAGCGCGGAGGCACGGGCCGTCGGCGAAGTTGTATTGCAATTCGTCAAGCATCCTGGCACGCTCGCCGCTGCTTGCTACCGTCCCTGCGGAGCGATGACGCATCAGCGTGATGCCGCAGTAAACCTCGTTTCCGGGCGTGCTGAACATGCCTGCCGAGTGTCTGGCCAACTCTTCAAGGAACGCTTCAACGTCCGGGGTGTCGAGCAGCAGGTCTTGGATATCGGCCACCACTGTAGTCGGCTCGGCGAGCTGGGGGTCTTCCATGAGGAACTCCGATCCCTGATTGTGGCTACCTTTCGAGACTAACCCCGGGAACCCGTTGAAAGCTAATAGTAAGTGTGCTTCTCTTTTTAACGAGTCTTGCCGTGGGCTCACCCCCACTTAGCTGGTTAAGGATTGAAGCCCCATGCGTCAAACCCGACCCCACAACGTCCAAACCAGGACCCCTGCCTGCAAACCGGAAGGCAGCATTCGGCAGAGCTTCCAGGACAGCCTGGTCCTGGACCACCTCAACTTGGCCAAGTCCATTGCCGCCAGATACTCAGCCCACACGCACGACCTCGACGACGTAAGGCAGGTTGCCTTCATGGGCCTCATCAAGGCCTCGCGCGGCTACGACGAGTCGAAGGGCGTCAGTTTCCCCGCCTACGCCGCGCCCACCATCGCCGGGGAGGTCAAGCGCTATCTCCGCGACCATTGCTGGGTTGTTCGTCCGCCCCGCACCATTCAGGACGTCCGGCGCCAAGTGTTGGCCCGGACGGAGGAAATGACCCAAACGCTGCAACGCACGCCATCTCCGGAGGAGGTGGCGGAGGATCTCAGCTTGGAGCCATGCCAGGTGCGGGAAGCGCTCATGGCCGGCACCAGCAAGCGCCCGGATTCCCTGGACGCTCCGGCATCCGAGGGGCGCGACGGAATCCAAGGCTCGCTTTCTGCTTTTGGTTGCCCCACAGACCGGCTCGAAGACGTACTGGCCCTTCGCAACGCCATTCGTGGCCTGAGTGCCGAGGACCGGCACTTGCTCTACCGCCGCTACTACCGCGAGGAAACACAGTCCACCATTGCCGAGGCCCTGGGAATGTCGCAGATGCAAGTCTCGCGCAAGCTTTCCAAGATTCTGGTGTCCCTCCAAACGCAGTTGCTGGACGAAGAAGCCCAACTTCAAGACGGAACGGCCCCGGAATGAAGCTCTAGACGCCCAGCCGCTCCACCGCCGCTAAAACATCACGAACGCTGACGGCCAAAAGCGCCGGATCGGGATCGGCGGAAAACACATCACCGCGGCGGAGTTCGACGGCGGTGAGCACCACGTGCGGTCCGGGCGGCGGTCCCCATTCCTCCGCGGGCGCGGGGCCGAACAGCACCACGGATGGACGTTCATAGGCGGATGCCAGATGGGCCGCGCCGGTGTCGGCTGAGATCACCAGCCGGGCTTCGGCGATGGTGGCCGCAAACTCGGCGAGACCTTGGCGCCCGGCCAGCAGTCCGCCGTCGAGGTTTGCTCCCTTGAGTTTCGCCAGGGCAGCCGTCTCCTCGGCCCGGGCGCGCTCGGAGGTGCCGCCCGTGAGAACTACATCGTGCCCCGCAGCAGAGAGCTCGACGGCAACATCCGCGAAGCGCTCCACCGGCCAGAGCCTGCTGCCATAGGCCGCGCCCACATGGATCACGGTTGCCCCCGGACGCGGCGAAGGAACGGCGGGGCGATTCAGCCGATAGTCCAGGGGGTCAGCATCAATACCGTGCCAGTTGAGCAGCCGGGTCCAGCGCTCGCGCTCCGGGATGCCGGTGGTCCACCGAGGTCCATCAGTGCCGGTGGAAGCGTGCGCCACCACCCGGTTGGCCTGCAGTTCTTCAATCCGCAAACGGCTCTCTGCGCCGTTCCCATGGAGGTTCACAGCGATATCCACGGCACCCCGGGGGACTGTCAGGGGATCGTCGAGCCCTGGTGTCGGCAGGTGGTGAATGCCGCCCACAAGCTCCAAGGCCTCAGCGATCCACGCAGGCGCGGCATACAAAATGCGGTGCTCGGGGAACGCCCGCCGCAACCCGCGGAGCGCGGGAACCGCGACCAGGAGATCGCCGAGTTTCAAAGCGCGCAGGGCAAGCAGCAGGGGTTGATCATTGCTGTTGCGACTGTCCAAAGCTGTGTCCATAGTGGCCTCCCGCTAGGAGTCTAGCTGCAGGAAACTTCTCACGGCCGCACTGTTTAGCGTCCGGAGAACTGGGGAACGTTGCGGGTATGGGAGGAACCGGAACGTTGAAGGCGGTCCTGTTTGACCGCGATGGAACACTCGTTGTTGACGTGCCCTACAATGGCGATCCGCAGCTGGTGCGGCCTATGGATGGTGCCCTTGAAGCGCTTCAGAGAGTGCGCCGGGCAGGACTCGCCACCGGAGTGGTGACCAACCAGTCGGGCGTGGCGCGCGGGCTGTTGACGTTGGAGCAAATGCACTCCGTTAATCAGCGGGTGGAGCAGATGTTGGGTCCGTTCGATGTGTGGGAAATCTGTCCGCACGGACCGGAGGATGGCTGCAACTGCCGCAAACCGGCTCCCGGCATGATCCTGGGAGCGTGCAGCACCTTAGGAGTCACGCCAGCGGAGGTTGCTTTCGTTGGCGACATTGGTGCTGACATGGAGGCGGCCGCCGCGGCGGGTGCGAGGGCTGTCCTGGTGCCCACTAAAGTAACCCGGCAGCAGGAAATCGAGGCCGCCGGATTTGTTGCGGAAGACTTGGGACAGGCAGTGGAGCTCCTGCTCTCCGGGGCACTGGAAGAACAGGATGCCCGTGTATGAGCCGCGTCCTGGTAGCCCGCTTGGACAGCATGGGGGATGTCCTCCTTTCAGGACCAGCCCTTCGTGCAGTCGCGAACGGAAGCCGGCCCGACGGAAGCCGGCCCGACGGCAGCCGGCCCAATGATGTGGTTCTGCTCTGCGGCCCCGAAGGAGCCAGTGCTGCGGAGATGCTGCCGGGAGTGACCCAAGTGCACACGTGGGCATGCCCGTGGATCGTGAACCCGGCACCCCCTGTCACGGATGAGATGGCCAGCGGCTTGATCGAGTTTGTCCGCAGTTCACGAATTCAGGAGGCCGTGATCCTGACGTCCTTCCATCAGTCCCCGCTTCCACTGGCGATGCTCTTGCGCCTGGCCGGCGTCAAAAAGATCACGGGGGCGTCAACGGACTACGCAGGCTCACTCTTGGACGTCCGGCTCAAACCGGGCGAAGACTTTCCGGAGGACCAGCCGGAAGCGGTCCGGGCGCTCACCATCGCAGAAGCCGGCGGCTATGTGCTGCCGAACGGCGACGATGGAAAGCTGCGCATCACCTCAGGCCCGGATCCTGAAGAGGTAGCCGCCGGGTTGGCTGATGACGGCCCGTACATTGTGGTCCACCCCGGAGCCGCTGCCCCGGCCAGGGCATGGCCGGCACTGCACCATGCTGCCACGGTGGAACTTCTTGAAGCGTATGGGCACCGGGTGGTGGTCACAGGCGGCCCGGGCGAAACGTCGCTTACAGCCACGGTGGCTGGCCCCTCCGCCAGGAACCTCGGCGGAGGAACCAACCTCAGGACGCTCGCAGCAGTACTGGCGGGAGCCGCCGTCGTGGTTACCGGCAATACCGGTCCGGCCCATCTGGCGGCAGCGGTGGGCACTCCAGTTGTGTGCCTGTTCGCCCCGGTGGTTCCGGCCATCCGATGGGCACCCTACGGCGTCCCCCTGGAACTGCTGGGAGACCAGGAGGCGGCCTGCAAGAACACCCGTTCCCGCGTTTGCCCGGTCCCCGGGCATCCCTGCCTGAGCTCGGTAACGCCGGAGCAGGTTGTCGAAGCTGTTGAAAGGCTCCTGGGAGGCGTGTCCTCCCTGTCCACCCGACGAAAGGTTTGGAAACCATGAGGATCCTGGTGTGGCACGTCCACGGCGGATGGATGGAGGCATTTGTCCGCGGCCAGCATGAGTACCTGCTCCCAAAATCGTCCGACGGCGGCGCGTGGGGTTTGGGGCGAGGCGGCCGTGAGTGGCCCGCCGCCGCCCAAGAGGTGGATCTGGACACTTTGGACCCCGGCAGCGTGGACGTTGTGGTCCTGCAGCGGCCGGAGGAAATCGCAGCGGTGGCCCGAACACTCGGCCGCCGCCCAGGCGTGGGCTTGCCCGCCGTCTACCTCGAGCACAACACTCCCAAGGGCGACGTCCCGTTCACGCTGCACCCGTTGGCGGACCAGAGCACCATTCCGGTGGTGCACGTGACCTATTTCAACCAGCTCTTCTGGGACACGGGCACGGCAACCACCACGGTGATCGAGCACGGCATACCGGACCCTGGACGCCTGTACACAGGTGAGCGGGAAGAGATGGGCGTGGTGGTCAACGAACCTGTTCGACGCGGACGCGTCACAGGAACGGACCTTCTCCCGGGATTTGCAGGTGTAGGACCGTTGCGGGTGTTCGGCATGGGCACGGAGGCCTTGCCGGAAGCACTGAACCTGAAAGGCTTTGGCCTCAGCGAGGAACGGCTCCGCATCGCCGGCGACGTCCCCGCCGCCAAACTCCACCAGGAACTGGCCCGCTGCCGCCTGTACCTTCACCCGCTCCGCTGGACCTCGTTGGGGTTGGCCCTGTTGGAAGCCATGCATCTTGGCATGCCCGTCCTCGCGCTGGCCACCACCGAGGCGAGCCGGGCCATTCCGCACGGCGCAGGCCTGGTCTCCAACGACGTCAACGATCTCCAGAAGTTCGCCCGGCGACTGCTGGACGACCCCGATGACGCCTACGCCATGGGCATGGTCGCCCGCGAGGCTGCACTGCAACGCTACGGACTGGCAAAGTTTCTTCGGGCCTGGGACGAACTCCTGGCCGAACTCCCCAAGGACACGCCCCGGGGAAGCCTTCCGCAACCCGGTACGGCTTCCGCCAGCCATGACCCTGACGCCAGCCTTGACCCCGACGCCAGTCTTGACCCCGCCAGCCATGACACAGACGCCAGCCATGACCCCGACGCCAGCCATGACACAGAGAGGACGCACCCATGAAAATCTCCATGGTCTCCGAACACGCCAGTCCGCTGGCTGCCCTGGGAGGCGTCGACGCCGGAGGGCAGAACGTCCATGTGGCGGCGCTTTCATCAGCTCTGGCCGATCGCGGCCATCAAGTCACGGTGTACACGCGGCGGGATGACCCCGGGCTACCAGATCGGGTGAATGTGGGGGCGGGGCTCACGGTGGTTCACGTGGACGCCGGGCCTGCGCAACGTATCCCCAAGGACGATCTCCTGCCGTTCATGGGAGAGCTGGCCGACGGCATCTGCGCCGACTGGGCCGGCGAGCTCCCGGACGTGGTGCACTCGCATTTTTGGATGTCCGGCCTCGCTGCCATCCAAGCGTCCCGGCGGGCAGGAGCCGCCGACCCTGTTCCTGTGGTGCAGACCTTCCACGCCCTCGGCTCCGTAAAACGCAGGCACCAGGGCGCTGCCGATACCAGCCCGCCAGCCAGGGAATGGTTGGAGCCGTGGGTGGGTCGCACCGCCGACTGGGTCATAGCCACCTGCCCGGACGAGGTCTTCGAACTTAAGGCCTTAGGCATCAGCCGGTCAAAGATTTCCATCGCGCCCTGCGGCGTGGACCTCAACTTATTCCCAGGAACGTCCGACGCCGAACCCAAGCCCCGCACGCATCGGATTCTGAGCGTGGGACGCCTCGTGCAACGCAAGGGCGTGGACCTGATCATCCAGGCTTTGCCCCTCTTGGCGGAGGCGGGCTTCAACGACGTCGAACTCTTGGTTGTTGGCGGGTCCGGCGATGCCCTCAACCTCGAAGAAGATCCTGAAGCACAGCGGCTCAGGGCCATGGCGAAGGAGCTCGGCGTCGAGGACAAAATGACCATGCGAGGGCAAGTCCCGCGGGATGCCATGCCCGGCATCTTCCGGAGCGCCGACGCCGTGGTCTGCACGCCTTGGTATGAGCCCTTTGGCATCGTGCCCCTCGAGGCCATGGCTTGCGGAGTGCCCGTGGTGGCCGCGGCCGTGGGCGGGCTTCGCGAGACAGTGGTGGACCAGAAAACGGGGCTGCACGTCCCTCCCCGTGATCCAGAAGCCCTCGCTGAGGCGCTCGGAAAGCTGCTCGGAGACGCGGAGCTCCGCGCCGACATGGGCCGTGCCGGAGCACGCCGGGCGCGCTCCCGTTACTCGTGGGAACGCATCGCGGCGGATACCGAGAAGGCCTACCGGTCAGTTCTGGCGGCGGATCTGTCCCGGCAGCAAGAACGCCTGGAACCATTGGAAGGAACGGCATTGTGACTATCAACGGCCCCGTGACTATCAAAGGCTCGGTAACTGTTAAAGGCCTTGCGACTACCGGTTCCACTGTTCCTGATACCGTGCCGAGGCGTTGGGCTCCCGAGATCACCGATTCCAACCACACGGCAGAGGTCACCAAGCACCTGGACAACGTCCTTCCCGCACTGGAGTCCCTGCGCTCGCAGTCTGTCCGCTTGTCCGAGTGGGGGACCGAACTGGCCAAGCGGCTGCTCTCCGGGCAACGGCTGCTGGCAGCGGGCAACGGCGGTTCGGCAGCTGAGGCGCAGCACTTCACAGCCGAGCTGGTTGGGAGGTTCGACGAGGAACGCGCACCGTTCTCCGCGATCTCACTGCACGCAGAATCCTCCGCCGTTACCGCCCTCTCCAACGATTACGGCTACGAGGAAGTCTTCGCCCGCCAAGTGCGCGCCCATGGCCGCGCAGGTGATGTCCTTATTCTGCTGTCCACCAGCGGCCGCAGTCCCAATCTGCTCAAAGCCGTCCGTGCCGCCAAGGAACGCGGCATCACCACGTGGGCGCTCACCGGCCCAGACCCCAACCCGTTGGCCGGCGCCTGCGATCAAGCCATCACCGTGGATGCCATCTCCGCAAACGCCCAGGAAGGTCACCTCATCGCCATCCACGCTGTGTGCCGGGCCTTCGATGCCGAGGTCGCCCGGCGGGCGGGATCATATGGCGCAGCTTCCTCCGGAGAGGGGCAACCATGAGGATCACGGTGGTGGGTGACGTCCTGCTCGACGTCGACATCAACGGGGCCGCCACCCGGCTCAGCCCCGACGCGCCGGTGCCGGTTGTCGACGTCGCCGATGTCCGGCGTCGTGCAGGTGGCGCTGGGCTGGTGGCTACCGTGCTCGCGCAGGACGGTCACGACGTCGCGCTGGTCACCGCGGTATCGGACGACGACGGCGCCAGCCACCTCAGGCGCGCACTGGCCGGAGTGTCGGTGCTCGCCGGAGCCCCGCTCGCCCCGACTCCTACCAAGACCCGCGTGCGAATCGGGACGCATCCCATGGTCAGGTTCGATGAAGGATGCGCGCCCGCCCCCGTCCCGTCCACTACGCGGGAAATGATCACTGCCATCGCTTCGGCGGACGCCATTGTGGTGGCCGACTACGGTCGCGGAATCACCGCCAACACGGATATCCGTGCCGCGCTGAGCGATGCCGCCCATCGCGTTCCGGTGGTGTGGGACCCTCATCCTGCCGGTTCCGAGCCTGTGGAGGGGATCGCCGTCGTGACGCCCAACCTGGCCGAGGCGTTGGCTTCCGCGAAGGCGGGTGGGTTGGAACCGTCGCGCACCGGCGCCGAAGAAGCCGGCCGATACCTGCTCAAGAAATGGGGTAGTGCTGCGGTTCTGGTAACCAGGGGCGAGGACGGGGCGCTCTTGCTGTCAGCCGGTGAACCGGCACATGGCATTCCCGCGCCCAAGACCACCGTCAGCGATCCTTGTGGAGCCGGCGACCGTCTGGCTGGAAGCCTTGCCGTGCATTTGGGGCTCGGACTGGACCTCGCCCAGGCATCCACCAGGGCAGTGGAGGATGCGTCGGCCTTCCTCGCTGCGGGTGGAGCAGCAGCGCTCGCTGTGGCGACTGAAGCGCCTGAAACCAGTCCCGTCGTGGAGCTTAAGGGCCTGGAACTAGTTGACACCGGTGACCTGCACCCGGATGGGGCCCAGCTAGCTCATGCTGTGCGGGCCAGGGGAGGCACGGTGGTGGCGACCGGTGGGTGTTTTGACCTCCTCCACGCGGGCCATGCCCGGACGTTGGCTGCCGCGCGCAGCATGGGCGACTGCCTCATCGTGTGCCTGAATTCCGACGAATCGGTGAGGCGGCTCAAGGGAGCGCGCCGGCCAATCGTCAGCGTCGAGGACCGCGCGGAATTGCTGCTGGCACTCGAATGCGTGGACGCGGTGGTGGTCTTCGGCGAGGACACTCCCGAAGCCTGCCTCACACATATACAGCCCGATATCTGGGTCAAGGGTGGCGACTACACTCCCGAAGAATTGCCGGAAGCCCGCCTGGTTGCGGGTTGGGGAGGGCGGTGCGTCACTGTGCCCTTCCACCCGGCACGCTCCACCAGCGGCCTGGCCGCAGCACTGGCCAAGGTCAGCTGACAACAAGACCGATCAACCGAGAGGAACCGCATGAACACGCAAACACCCGGCCGCGTCATCGTCACTGGAGGCGGCTCCGGCCTTGGCGCTGCGATCGTGGAAGCCATCCGCGACGCCGGCGGCACACCCTTCGTCTTCGACCGCGACGTCAGCAATGTGTCAGGGGCCAAAGCCTTGGAAGTTGACGTCTCCAACCGTGAAGCAGTGGAAGTTGCCGTCAAAGAGGCCGCCGAAACTCTTGGCGGTCTGGACGGTGTGGTGACGGCGGCAGGCATCGACCGCTGCGGCAAGTTAGGCGACGTCCCGGCAGAGGAATGGGAAAAGGTTATCGGTGTGAACCTCCTGGGCACGGTATCCGTAATCCGTGCAGCGTTGCCGTACCTGAAAGGATCCCGCGGCAGGGCCATCACCATCGCCTCCACACTGGGCCTTCGGGCGCTGCCGGATGCCACGGCGTACTGCGCCTCGAAGTTCGGAGTGATCGGCTTCAGCCGTGCACTGGCAGCGGAAACCGGTGGCGTCATCGGCGTCACCACCATCATCCCGGGAGGCATGAAGACCCACTTCTTCGACGACCGGGACGAACAATACAAGCCGCAGGACGATTCCAAGCTCAACGATCCCGCCAACGTGGCACAGGCAGTGGTGTTCGCCCTGTCCCAGCCATTCGGCAGCGAGGTCCGCGAACTCCTTATTTGCCCCGCAGAAGAAGGCTCGTGGCCGTAAGGTCCAGCACGTCCTGAACAACGTCGGCCACGGCGATGCCGCTCACCACGGTGTCGTCGTGGCCGCAGTGCGGTGCCGTCCATCCCACCTGCGTGATATCCGCTCCGCATCGCGGACATTGCGTCACCCAGGACATCTGGATGCGGTGCATGCTCCGGCCACGCGGTCCTGCATTGAAGACGTTCCCCACCCAGAAAATACCCACTGTTGGAGTCCCCAATGCCTGGGCCAGGTGCCGGGGGCCGCTGTCACTGGCCAGCATCACGGTTGCATCCGACAGGAGGGCCGCCAGGTCTCCGATCTCCAGCTCGCCCGCCACGGAACGCACAGCATGGCGGTCAGTCTCCGGGAGGTGCCGTACCGCGAGGTCCGCTACCTCCTGGGCCAGTGCCTTCTCCGAACGGTCACCCACGATCAATACTTGGGCGCCTTCGGCTGCTACGCCCGCGGCGGCTTGAGCAAAGTTCGACGCCGGCCAGCGCCTCCTCGGATCGGTGGCACCCGGGTGGACCACCACCAACGATGCCCTCTGTGGATCCCGTAGTCCAACAATGTTCTGCTGATGCTCAGGCTTGGCGAGCAGGGGAGGGGAAACGATGGTGGGAGCTCCCGCAAGACCCGCCACCTCCAGCCATCGGTCCGGCTCGTTCTGGTAGTAGACGTAGTCCAGGTTGCGCTCCAGCGGCTCCGCATCTTTGGTGCGGGTACCTACGGTGTGCCGTGCACCCAGTCGGAGCAGGAAAGGGTTGGAAAACCGGCCCCCACCGTGCATCTGGCATGCAATATCGAACTCCTTGGCCCGCATGCTCGCGAAGAAGGCCTTTTGGGCCGCCACGTCCTCAGCATCATCCTCAAAGCGCTCGCCGTTGCGGGGACCGTCGTGAACGCCGCGCGCAACGGGGAGCAGTTCGACGTCGTCCACGGGACCTTCCGTAGCAGCCACCACTGCGGCGTGGATCGGGGTGCCCAGCAATGTGACTGTGGCATCAGGGTAAGCATTTTTGAACGCGCTTAGGGCGGGATAGGTGTAGATCAGGTCACCCAATCCGCCACCCCGGAGGACCGCTATCCGCTTCACGTCGCTGAACTTTTCCAGTACTGGTCCAACTCCGAGGTTCACGTTCATCAGCGGGTTCTCCATGGGATGCTTCCTTTCGCTGCCTACGCTGCTGTGCACTGTTCCGGGCCTGCCCTTTGCCGCGAAACTCTCTGGCCGGGCGTGTGAAGCGCGTGCCGCGGGGTACCTGAGGGGAACAGGAAACTGTTGCCCAACCGGAAGGTACCCCATGGCACGCCTATCCAATCAAGAAGGTCTGGCTGACTGGTTGCCGGGCCGCTTGGCCGAGGAACGACCTGTTGTGACGGTCATCGGCGATTCCATCCTTGACGGCTGGTGGGATGGAACCATTGAGCGGTTCTGTCGCGAAGCCCCAGCCCCAGTGGTCCAAGTCCAGCGCCGCGACTTTGCCCCGGGCGGTGCCGCCAACACGGCGATGAACCTCGCCGCGATGGGGGCGGACGTCCGATTCGTTTCACTGGTGGGCGAGGACTCAGGCGGCCACACACTCCTTGAGCAGCTCAGATCGGCGGGAGTGGACGTGTCGTACGTCGTGTCGCATGCCGGAATGACCACCACCACCAAATTCCGCGTGAGCAGCGGCGGGCAGGTGATGCTTCGCCTGGACGATGCCGCCGAGGAGGTCCCCTTGGATGGGCTACGCCAGATGGCCGCTGCCATTCCGCAAGCACTCCCCGGCTCGTCAGCCGTGGTCCTTTGTGACTACGGGGCCGGCGCCCTGGAAGGTGCGGTGCGGGATGTAATACTCGAAAATCTAGGACCTCAAAGTGAGGGCTCAGAAGCCCGCTCTGCCAGTGCCCGACAGGACACCTTGGTAGTTGTGGACGCCCACTATCCAGGACGCTGGGCCCAACTCAGGCCTGACCTCGCTACCCCGAATGCGCAGGAAGCGGCCAGGTTGCTTGGGACTGAGTTCCCCGGGGGCGCTGCCAGGTGTCCCTTTGTGGAAGCCCACGCGGACCAGCTCCTCCGCACCTCAGGTGCCGCAGCCGTCGTCGTGACTTTGGACCGGGAGGGGACCCTGACGATCCGGCCCAACGGCGACTCCCGGAACCCGGCCACCCACCGCACCTGGGCGCGGCCGCAAGCCGAAAAGCAAGCCTCAGGTGCCGGCGATACTTTCGTGGCGGCGCTGACCATAGCCCGTGCTGCCGGATTACCCCTGACCACCAGCGTGGACCTGGCTCAAGCGGCAGCCGATGTTGTTGTGCATCGGCCAGGTACCTCCGTCTGCACCACTGACGAATTGGCAAAGCATCTGCGAGGGTTCGCGGATACTGCACTGACGGATTCTGAGTTGGCCCGGCACGTGGAAGAGCACCGAAGCGAGGGTAAGCGGATTGTGCTGACCAACGGGTGCTTCGATGTCCTCCACCGCGGCCACACCCGCTACCTCAACCAGGCCAAGCAACTGGGCGACGTATTAGTGGTGGCGCTGAACAGCGATTCTTCCGTGCGGAAGCTCAAAGGTCCGGACCGGCCGGTCAACCACGAGGCCGACCGCGCGGCAGTCATCGCCGCACTGAGCTGTGTGGACCATGTCACGGTGTTCGATACCCCAACCCCCATTCCGCTCATCGAGCTTCTGCAGCCCGACGTCTACGCCAAAGGCGGCGATTACACGCCGGAAATGCTCCAGGAAACCGAAGCCGTGGAACGTTACGGCGGCACTGTAACCATCTTGGATTACGTGCCCGAGCACTCCACCACAGCGGTCCTGGAACGCATACGTTCCACGGGCGAAGCCCCGCAGACCTGAGGAAGCAGCCATGCGAATCGCGATTATCGGTGCAACAGGACACGGCGGCACGGAACTGCTGAAGCGGCTCGAGAGAGCACGCTCTGAAGAGGGCGCAGACCTGGAACTGGTGGGCGTCGTCCGGCGGCAACCTGATCCGGATGCCGCGCCATATCACGGCGTGGAGTGGCACACCTTGGATATCAGCACCGTGGAGGATCAACCCGCGCTGGAAGCAGCTTTGGCGGGCGCCGATGCCGTGGTTCATCTTGCGTGGCTGATCCAACCGAACCATGACCGGGAGATGCTGCGCCGGACCAATGTGGCAGGAACAGCCCATGTGTTGGCCGCCGCGCGCAAAGCCGGAGTGGGGCACATCGTGTGCGCATCATCTGTGGGGGCGTACTCGCCGGCTCCCAAGGACCAACGGACCAAGGAAGACTGGCCTACGGATGGCATCCGCAGCTCCCATTACAGTGTGGACAAGGCGGCACAGGAAAGGCTCTTGGACGGTTTTGCCAAGGAGAACCCGGACATAGTGGTGGCCCGGCTCCGGCCCGCGCTGATGTTCAGTGCAGGTGGCGGGAGTGAGGTTGGCCGCTACTTCCTGGGACGAGTCCTGCCTCGATTGGTCCCGCGTAAGCCCTGGCTGCCGCTGCTTGCCGTCCCCAAGGAGATGGTGTTCCAAGCCGCCCACACGGCCGACGTCGCTGATGCCTACTGGCGTGTGTTGGAGCGCAAAGCAGAAGGTGCGTTCAACATCGCCGCAGAGCCGGTCATAGACCCCAACGCCTTGGCATGGCTTTTCAACGCCCGGCGGGTGATGCCGTTCCCGCTGCCGGTGCTGCGCGCCGTCGTCGACGTTAGTTGGCGACTCCGCCTGCAGGTGACCGACGGCGGGTGGGTGGACATGGCGGCCAACGCGCCCATCATGGACACAGCCCGGGCGCATGCACTGTTGGGCTGGTCACCGAAGCATTCTTCGCTGGAGTCACTGGCGGAAATGCTGGACGGGATTGGCGCAGGTAGGGGCCGGAAGGGGTCACCGCCGCTGAGACCGCGCTAGCTTCTACTCGGAGGACAGCACAACGGTGAGAATCCGGCGCAGGCTCATGGCCACCGATGCCGGAGCGTTCACCGGGGCTTGGTCAGCCGCGGCCTCAGCCACGGCATCGCTGAGGGCGTCGATGCTGTCCTTCGCCCTTGCCAGGCGGTTGGCGAGCTCGCCGGACTCCGCGTCCCGCCAGTGGTCCACCACGCGGGCTACAGACTCCAAGGCTTCGGAAAGCGGAGCGACCACGGCATCCGGAATGACAGTCCCGGCGCCCTCCTCCCAGATGGCGCTGGCCAGGACGTCGGTGATGTCCTGGACGTGGAACGTGAGCCGTTCGAGGGTTCGCAGGCCAGCGAGGTCGCTGGGTAGGCGCGTTGCACGACGACGGGACCTGGGGTTCGCTTTGGCGCTGAGTTCAGCTTGGTGCACCGCGGTCCGCACGCCGGCCGCTGTGACCGAGAGTTCGTCGCTGCGGGTTGCCCACGCCTCGTGGTTTGGTGGCCAGGACTCTTCCATGGCTCGAGCCATGTCTTTGAGCTGGCGGGATAAGGCACCTTGGTGTCCGGCGATGGCGGGATCAATATCGTCGAGGTGAAGGGGCGGAAATATTAGCCAGTTCACCGCAAATCCAACCGTGACGCCCAAGGCCATCTGAAGGACGTAGGCGAAGGAGAAACCTTCGGCGTTAGAGTCACCCAGCACCAGCACGAACAGCGCTGCCATGGGAATCCATTCAGAGGCAGTGCCCAGCCGGGGAAGGCCGCCGATGAGCACGCCGAGCCCCACCACCACTGCAACAGCCAGCGCAGTAGGCGCGGCGACGGTGGTGATGGCGAAGGCCATGCCGATGCCCAACACCAAACCCACCAGGCTCTGGAGTCCATGTTTGGCTGAGTCGGCCACTGTGGGGTGCATGCTCACCAAGGCGCCCAGCGGAGCGTAGTACGGATACTCGGCGGCAGGGCCCGGCATAAAGGGTGCAAGGTACCAGGCGAGGCCTGCTGCGACGGCCGTTTTGGCAGCGAACAGGAGTCGGTGGCGGGTGACGGTTTTTCGAAGCGCGGGAATCAGCCGTCGCCGCGTGGGCAGTTGGCTCATTAGACCTACGTTGGCAGGTAAGTCCTCCTGTGTCGAGCGGGAAGCGGTGAAAGTGGGGCACGCCATCTTTTGGAAATTGGGGTGATTAGAACCGTGGCAAGCGGGTACACACCCATTGATAGTAACGATACTTACTATCCCGGCTGCTGTCCGCAGCCTGCCAACTGTGGAAAGAGAGCGACAATGACTGAGAGCCAATCGCCGCAGGACGGAAGCTTCGCGGCGCCACGGACCGGAGCCCATGCAGGGACCGAGCCATTTTCCGGAAGCTACCTCGACTCGCCGGACGTTGAAACGCAAACTGCCGGAACCACCGGAATCAGCGGAACTCCTGCTGGTTCAGGGACCGGTTCTGCCAGTTCCGGCAAGGTAGACACGGCCAAGGAGGAAGCTGCGGGAATGGCCGGAGCGGTATCGGATGCTGCAGGTGGTGTAGTGGACACTGCCAAGTCCGAGGCCGGCCATGTAGCCCACGAAGTCAAGGTAAACGCACGGCAGCTGCTCACGCAGACCAAGGGCGAACTGACAGACCAGGCCCAGGTCCAGCAGCAGCGTGTTGCCGAAGGCTTGCGTTCCATCTCTGACGAACTGTCCACCATGGCCAATTCAAACCAAAACGGTGGCGTTGCCACGGATCTGGTCCAGCAGGCAGCCCAACGTTCTTCCTCCATCGCCCAGTGGCTGGAGGGCCGGGATCCCGGCTCACTGCTGGACGAAGTCAAAGGATTCGCGCGCCGCAAGCCCGGCGCCTTCCTGCTGCTCGCAGCCGGAGCCGGTGTCCTTGCAGGCCGGCTCGGCCGGGGTATGGCCGACAACTCGCCAATGGGTGGCACGTCCAGTGGAAGCACCGGCACCACAGCCGAGCAGACACCACAAGCCGTCTATTACCCGACGCAGGGCGGCGCAGTAACGCCTCCGGCTGTGGACCTTCCAGGCCCCACCACCACCACAGCCGGTTATGGATCGGCCACCACCACCGGCGCAGCAACCGGTGGCGCAGCAACTGGTGGCGCAGCAACTGGTGGCGCAGCAACCGCGGGTTACGATGCCGGTACCACGGGCGGCTACGACGGATCGACGCTGCCGTACCCGGAGACAACCGCCGGTGGAGTCAAGGCACAGGGGGACCCGCTTGCTGGAGCAATTGATCCGGAGAGTCCGCTTGATCCGGATGACCCCCAGTACGGAGGTCCCCGATGAGCAGTCCCGCCGACCTGCCTCACACAACAGCCCATGAGAAAGCGGAAAACCTTCCCCTTGGTGAGCTGCTGAGCGACCTGACGCGCGACGTCTCCACGTTGATGCGCCAGGAAGTGGAGCTGGCCAAGGCGGAGCTGAAGGATTCCGCCACCAAGGCCGGCAAGGGCGCGGGAATGCTGGGCGGAGCTGCATACGCCGGCCACATCACCGTGCTGTTTCTATCCATCGCCCTGTGGTGGGCCTTGGGCCAGCTGGTTGGCCTCGGTTGGTCCGCGGTGATCGTTGCGGTCATTTGGGGAATTGTTGCTGCCGTCTTGGCAGCGATGGGCCGCAAGGAACTGAACGCCATCAAGGGCATGCCCCGGACCGCTGAGACGGTCAAGGAAATACCTCCCGCTTTGAAACCAAACACTGAGGAGACACGATGACGCAGAACCCCGACGCCCTGCGCGCCGATATCGAAGAAACCCGCCGGCGGCTCAGCACCAACGTTGATGCCGTGGCTGACAAGGTCACGCCTTCGCACATCGTCAACCGCCGGGTGGACAAGATCAAGACGGCCGTCTTCGGCGCCAGCGATGACGTGCAGCACAGGGCCAGCGACGTGGCTCATCAGGCCCAGGATGCCGTGTCAGGTGCGGTCTCAGACATTGGCGACGCCCCTCAAGCGATCACCCGCAAGGCCCAGGGCAGCCCAATCGCTGCCGGCCTTATCGCCTTCGGAGCGGGATTGCTGGTCTCTGCGCTGATTCCGCCATCGGACAAGGAGCGCGAGGCTGCCCAGGCATTGAAGGAAGCTGCCCAGCCGCTCACGGAGGAGCTCAGCCACGCTGCCCAGGAAGTTGCCGAGCACCTGCGCGAGCCCGCTCAGGACGCGATGCAGAACGTCAAGGACACTGCCACGGAAGCCGCAGCCAACGTCAAGGACGAGGGCCAGACAGCAGCAGCCGACGTTCAGGACCGCGCACAGACGGCCAAGGACAACGTCAGCAACCAGTAAGCTGCCCCGCTCACCCAACTAAGTAGCACTTCAGGTCGTTTTGAGCTCTCAGAACGGCCTTAAGTGCTACTTAGTTGGGTTTGCTGCGACTGGGGGTGTGGAGTCCCTAACGCACTTCGAGGATCAGCTGCAGCAAGCGGGCGGCGGCCGGACGGGCGGCGTGCTCCTCCGCCCACTGAGCGCGTGCCAAGGCTTTGCTCACGGCCTGGGTAGTGATGCCGAGCTCCTGGGCCACGGTCTTCTGTTGGCCCCGGACGCCAGGCGTGAGCAAATCCAGCACCCGCCATTCGGCGGGGCTTCTGTGCAGCACAATGTGCCCGAGGAGCCTCAAAACGGCTTCCGCTTCCGAGGCCAAGGCTGTTATGGGGCCATCAACGGCTACGGGGACACGTTCTTTGCCGTTGCGCAGCCGATCGACTGCCCGTCGGGCGTAAACAAGGCCATGCCCCGAGGCATCCTTGACCAAATTGGGCAACGGCTCGTTGATGGGTCCCACGCCGATTCCCACGTACCACCGGCCTGTCCGGAGGGCTATCAGGGCCGTCTCCACAGCTTGATGGCTGCAATCGACGATGCCCTGCACCTCATCCTCAACCGAGCGATCAAAGTCGAGCCGCGCGGGAATGTGCCGCAGGTCCTTGAGCAGCTGCGGCACAAGGTCGCCGTCACGGCGGCTGTCGCGTTGGTTGATGGTGAGAGTGAACATAGTTGATCACATGCTACCGGCTGGTAGCAGCTCTGCAAGGGCAAAATTTGCCCTTTGTTGAGTAAGGGTGGTCAGTCAAGCGCCGTACGTCCGGTGAGTACGACGGCGGGTAGCGCACCTGATGTGGCGCGGACAGCGTCGGCCATTCCTGCGTCACGCAGACTTTCCTGGACTGCACTGACCAAGGGCCACGGATCCTCGTCGGAGGCGAAGACCCAGAAGATTTCCCGGGCTTGGAAAACCAATGCATTGCGCCCACCTGCACCCAACGAAACCTTCTGGCGGGCCACCAATCGGCGGTCGGGATTGCTGCCGTCGGCCGTGGTCACCGCCTTCAGGCTCCCGGGCACGATGTCACTCCAGGGAATCACAACCCGGGTGTGCTTTTGGGAGTACTTGGCCACCATTCCGCGGTCGAAAACCAGCACCTTCCGGAAGCTTCCTAAAAGAGTCATCCCCCACAGCAACGATCCGGTGAGAATGCTCGCGGTGATGAACAGCGCCGGGTCGCTGAAGTGTCCGGCATCCCTGGTGGAACGAATTGGGCTGACGAATTCGGCAATGGTCCCGAAGACGAAGCCCACTACCAAACAGGGGATCAGCGCCTTCCAGAAGATCCTGCGTGAGGATGCGACATATCGAAGCTGGCCGAGCTCAGGTGCGAGCCTGCGCTCCACCCGGCGAACCAACCAGTTACGGCCGCGCATCCGGACGCTGGCCGTAGAGGTTGGGCATGTTCCGACGCTCCGCTTCGGAGGCCTGTTCTGCGGCGACTACCTTGGGGTCCGGGACAGGCTGTTGGCCTTGGGCGATTCCCGAGCGCCGGTCAATAGCTGCAAACTTCGGATCCCAAGTGTCGTCTCCGCCGCCACTTATTGCGGACGCAATGAGCATAACCACGAAGAACGGGAAGAAAGACCAGCAGATGGCGCGCCAACCACCCAACCATGCTCCCGCCGTCGTGCCGTTCTTGATCCGCACGGAGCGCATGCCGGCGGCTGCATCGCCCACGCTGCCCACGGATCCCCAGATCATCCCGTAGACGAACAGCCCCACGAACCAGAGGACAACGTAGAGCGTCAGCCACAAACCATCGTTGTACCCGAGTGCCGAGCCGCTGTTCATCATGGATTCCCGGATCACAGCAGCGATCACGGCCAGAACCATGTAACCAACCACGAACACCACCGCATCCAAGGCGCGGCCCCAGAAGTGGGCGCCTGCCGAGGCCTTGACGAAGTACGCGCCGGTTTCAGGGTGGCGGCGAACGGGGCGGCCGTTGACAGCGTCAAGCAGCCCGGTGACTGTTGTGGACTTCGAAGTGCTCATGAGGGGCTTTCAGCTCGACGGCGGTGTACGGCTTGGGTGCTAAGGGTCAGGCCAGTCCCGCAAGTCCACCGAGGACGCGGGCCAACGATGCTGCAGACGTTTCCTGCAGCTCGAACGACACTGATTCAGTCTGCTCCGGGGCGCCGGACTCCGGGGAACCCTCCGCCCGTGGGGTCAGCACGTGAACGCTGGAGGGGCCGGTGTACACGGTGACCGTGGGGAACTCGTTGGTATCGGAATTGAAAGCCACTACGTTGCTCGCGGCTTGGGTGTCGGCCAAGGCCGTGGCGGCGTGTGCCTCGAACTGGGCTTCCGTGTAAAGGGCAGGTTCGGTGTCGCGGGCTGCGGCCTGCTGGGGGTCTACGAACTCGGCCAGACGCGGAACCAGCTGGTCGCGGGTGACTACGGTGAAGCCGTGCAGCCCACTTTCGTCCACTTCTTCCAGCAGGACGCCTTCATCGTGAAGGTAGCCGTAGAGCCAACGCTTGCCGGTGGATACGGTACGTTCCACGGAAACTACGCTGCTGCCGCTGCGGCGCAGAGTGAGGGCGCCGGTGATTTCTTCGGTGGCGTGCAAGCGCGACGGCTCGGTTTCACCCTCGAATACCACCGGATAAACGAGTTCCTTGGCGAGCAGGCCGCGCAACGCGACAGCGCACATCAGTTCCTTGCTGGCGTCCTGCGCAGATAGCCACGGCAGGGCAACCAGCTGTTCGTGCTGGACGCCGTCCAGGGCCACAACTTCCTCATCGGTCAGCGTGGGCAAAGGCGCACCGATTGCGCTGGCCGAGGCCAGGACCTTGGCCGCGGCCTCAATGTCCCGCTGGGTCCATTTCATGGTGCTGGTGGTCATCCGAATATCCCTCCGACAAAGTTTCCGACTGACTTGGCGGCGTCACTGACCCCGTCTGCCACCTTACTGCCTACGTCCTTGGCGAAGCCTGCCACCTCCTTGGCCCCGTCAGCGATGTAACTGCCGGGGTTGCGGGCGAAGTTGCTGATGGAGTCCCAGTTATCAGCTACGAGGTTACCCAATGCCCACGCGCCCGCAACGATGCCGGCGCCGATCACGATTGGAGCGCCGATCGGTCCCAGGAGGGCTGCGCCGCCGGCTGTCATGAGCATGATGCTGCCGACGCCGCCCACCACGGACAAGCCGCCGGCGACGCGGTCACCAGTGCCGCGCCAGCCGTCGTGCTCGGGGTTGATCATGTCGCTGATGCCGCCCACGATGTTGAGCGGCGCCGCCAGGGCTCCGGCAATGCGGAGGCCCTTGGAGAACTTGCTGGCCTCCTGGAAGGCCTGGCTGTAGGGGATGTTTGCCTTGAGGTCGGTGAGGACATCAGTGACTTTCTCACCGTTACGCAGCGCGGTCATGGCGTCGCGGACCACTGTGCCACCGGCCCGCCAGTTGGTCAGGACCTCTCGGGTCTTCACCCATTCTGCGTTGCCGAGCTTGAGGTACTTGTACGCCGTCCACAGCGGAGCAGCCACACCCTTGACGCCCATGGCGGTGTCGTAGACGTCCTTGAGGACACCCACTGAGGTGCCTGATCCATCATTGTGGCTGGCGAACTCTTGCTGATTGGCGTGCTTCTTCAGTTGGCTCGCATTTTCGCGCAGCATGTTGGCGGCCTTTACGAGGCTCTGCCGGTGCTGGCTGTTCCAGTCGCCCTTGAATACCGTGGCGTCCCGGCCCTGCCACGCCGTGGTGGAGTTGATCGCGTTGGACAACTGCGTGCTTTGCAGGCTGATGGCGTCGGCGGCCTTGCCCATCACACCCGCCAGACTGCGAAGCTGCGCGATGTCCGCGCCGTAGAACCCAGCCATATGGAACCCCCTGTGAACATGCATCGAAAAGTCTGGTCCCAGCCTAGGCGGACCCGCAAGCTGCCGCGATGGGGAGACATGCCCATGTGTATAAACCGTTAAAGAACGACGGCGGCAGGTGGGGTCCCGGGGGAACCGCACCAGCCGCCGTCGAGCATCAGGCTTTTAACGCCAGGAAAATCAGTGGCCTTCGGCCGAGAAGCGCTTGATGGAAGCTTCCAGCTCGGCTTCGGCAGCGGCGCGGTCGCCCCAGCCTTCAGCCTTGACCCACTTGCCGGGCTCCAGGTCCTTGTAGCGAGTGAAGAAGTGCTCGATTTCCTTGACCAGGAATTCGCTGACGTCGCTGACTTCCTGGATGTGGTCGAAACGTGCGTCGACGGGGACGCAGAGGACCTTGGCGTCTCCGCCGCCGTCGTCGGTCATGTTGAAGACGCCGATAGGACGGGATTCAACGATGACACCGGGGTGCAGATCGAAGTCCTGCAGGAGCACCAGTGCGTCCAGCGGGTCGCCGTCTTCGCCCAAGGTGTTCTCGAAGAAGCCGTAGTGCGTGGGGTACTGCATGGAGGTGAACAGGACGCGGTCCAGGCGGACACGGCCGGTTTCGTGGTCAACTTCGTACTTGACGCGCGATCCCTTGGGGATCTCGATGGTCACGTCGTGCTTCATGGAATGCTCCTTGACGGGTGTGGGTGGGGCGCGGCAGGCAAAAGCGCAGCCGGCGCCGCCGACTACTATTGAGGATATAGCGAGAGACCCGGGTTTCTTGAACCGGCGGGGACATTTCAGGACTGACAGGACCAAGCAACTTCCATGATGGGCGTTAAAAACGGGGGTGCCCGCAAGCGGGTGCCTGCGGCGTGGGGGCGCTTTACATGGCCGGTGCTGCTGACCACCGTTTTGCTGTGTCTCGGCGCCGTGGTGGTTGTGGGGATGTTTCCGAACCTGCTCATTTTCCCCAAGGCCCCACCCCCCGTTCCCTCCTGGCAGCAGGTGCCGGACCGTCTTTCGGGTGCCAGTAGCGTTCTTCCGTTGGATGCCGCAGCGCCTGTCCCGGTTGCGAGCGAGGTGGCGAGGCTCCTGGACGTCACTCTCAAGCCGGACGGTGCGGGCAGCATCAGCGGCGTAGTGATGGACGCATCCACGGGCCAGGTTCTTTTTGACCGCGAGGCCAACGCCAACAGGATTCCGGCCTCGAACATGAAACTGTTGACCGCTGTCGCAGCCTTGAAAGCGCTCGGGCCCGACTCAAGGTTCACCACTCGCGTGCTCGCTTCTGACAATCCCTCCACAGTGGTGCTGACCGGGGGAGGGGACGTTCTGCTGGGCGCGCCTGCTTCCGAGCCCACTGCTGTTCTTGGCCGGGCCGGACTGGCGTCCCTCGCCGCGGACACTGCCGCCGCTTTAGCGTCGGCTGGGGTGCGGGGGCCTATCACCGTGCAAGTTGACGACTCACTATTCAGTGGCGCCACCCTAAACCCCGCGTGGAGTTTGGACGATGTCGCCGCCGGGGAAACCGCGCCGTTGTTCTCCTTGGCGTTGAACTCCGGCCGTTACGCCCAGGACGTTCTGACTGGTCCCCGCCCCCAGGATTCCGCCATCACCACCGCCCAGGCGTTCGCCGAGCAGTTGGCCGCGGCCGGCGTAACGGTGAATCCCGGCGTCGAACGCGGTAAGGGTCTTCCCGGCAAAGAGTTGGCAGCTGCTGAGTCCGCAACCGTGAGCGAGCAAGTGGACCTCATGCTCGAATCCTCGGACAACTTCCTCGCAGAAGCGCTGGGCCGGATGACCGCCTTGGCGTCCGGTCACGAGGGAACGTACGACGGCGCTACTTCGGCCGTGCGGCAAAGGCTGGGGGAGCTGGGGATCGCCACGGATTCGATGCAGCTGGCAGACGTCTCGGGCCTTGCCTTGGAGAACCAGGTCACGCCCCGGCAATTTGCCGAGGTTGTCCGTGCCATTACCAGCGGTCCGGAGCTTGCTTTGCGGACCGCGCTCGACGGTTTCCCCGTGGCAGGACTCACCGGGACCTTGGATGACAGGTACGGCGAGGCAGGTACGTCCGAGGGCGCAGGACTGGTGCGCGCTAAGACCGGGACATTGAATACGGTGATCGCATTGAGCGGCTACGTGGTGGACGCCGATGGCCGGCTGCTGGTGTTCTCCTTTATCGGCAACGGCCTGGACCCGGGAGCGTCGGGCAACAAGGTGGCCATGGACCGTTCGGCGTCAGTGTTGGCTTCGTGCGGGTGCCGGGGCTAGTCCTCCGCGTGGAGCGAACTTAAGGCACACTGTCAGCCTCGTGTGGTCTGATGGAACGTATGGTGTCATCTGCCCGAGAATCGTCAGCAGGGGCCCCGTCCCTGATCAATTGGGACCTGGCCGCCTCTACGGCTGCCCGGCTTGCCCCTCCTGGTCCGGAGCTTAGCGCCGGGGAGATTGGCAAAGCCGTGGACAATCTGCGCTTCAACGCGGATATCTCCGTCCCGCACGTGCATGACATCACCGGCTTGGACGCCGCCAGGGATCTGAGGGATTCGCACGTTCTGGTGGTGGATCGAGCCTCGTGGTCCAAGGCCAATACCCAGAGCTTCTCGGTGATGCTCCAACCTGCTCTGAAGAAGATGCTTGAGAGCCGCAGTGGAGTCGCGATGACCCCGGCGGCGGCCGCTACCAGCGGCGCCATCACTGGCACCCAACTTGGCGCTGTGCTCGCGTTCCTTTCAAGTAAAGTCCTCGGCCAGTACGATCCTTTTGCTGCGCTGGCCCCGGATTCCAACGTTCCCCCGGGCGGCCGACTCCTGCTGGTGGCGCCGAACATCATCTCCGTGGAGCGCGAACTCAACGTTCATCCGGACGACTTCCGTCTCTGGGTTTGCCTTCACGAACAAACCCACCGGGTCCAGTTCGCCGCCGCGCCGTGGCTCCGTCACCACATGCTGGATGAAATCGAGAAGCTCAGCGGCAATCTCCTGGGCAATATGGATACTCTGGTTGAACGCGCCAGCGCTGTAGCCAAGTCCCTGCGCGACCGTAACCCCTCCGAGAAAACGCCCGGCCGTGGCGCCATCCTGGACCTTCTCCAGAACCCGGAGGAAAAGGCGTCCCTGTCCCACATCACGGCCGTCATGAGCCTCCTCGAGGGGCACGCCAACGTGGTGATGGATGCCGTGGATTCGAGCATTGTTCCCTCCGTGAAGACCATTCGCCAGCGCTTCAACGACCGTGGCAAGGACCGCGGCGTGGTGGAGAAGTTCATCCGCAACCTCCTAGGCCTGGACGCCAAGATGCGCCAGTACACCGATGGCGCCAAGTTTGTCCGCGAAGTTGTTGCCGTGGCTGGCATGGAGGGCTTCAACCGGGTGTGGGAATCCGCCGACTACCTGCCCACCGAGGAAGAGATTCACAACTCCAGGCTTTGGCTTGAGCGGATGGGGCTTTGAGCGTACCTGCCGGTTCCGCCGTCGGTTCTTCAGGTAAGGGTCGACGGCGTCCGGGACGTCTGGCACCGGTCGTCGGTAAGGCCCGCAAACAGTTGCAGAACGCCTTGGCTTCTGCGGGCTACCCGTCACATGTCCTTGTAGCCTGCAGCGGAGGCCCGGATTCCTTGGCTTTGGCAGCCATCGCCGCGTACTTTGCCAGGCGGGGTCACGTGGATGGACACCCAGTGTCTGTCGCGGCCGTGGTGGTGGACCATCAACTGCAGGCTGGTTCCGGGGAAGTCGCTTCCCGGACTGCTGCCGTGTTGCGTGAGCTGGGACTATCTCCGGTGGAAGTGCGCGCTGTGGAAGTGGCTGCCACGGGGTTTGGTCCCGAGGCTGCTGCCAGGGACGCCCGTCATGCTGCCTTGGAGTCCGCCGCCGACCACCTTGGCTGCGATGCGATCCTGCTCGGCCACACCCTGGACGACCAAGCCGAACAAGTACTCCTGGGTTTGGCTCGTGGCTCCGGAACGCGCTCCCTTGCTGGCATGAGGCTCGCTCGCGGACGCCTGCTCCGGCCGTTCCTTGGCCTTCGCCGGGAGGAGACGCTGGAAATCTGCCGGGTCGAGGAGTTGTCTCCCTGGCATGATCCGAGCAACTCCGACCCCGCGTTTGCGAGATCCCGGACGCGTGTTGAAGTGATGCCCGTGCTGGAAGAGAAGCTGGGTCCGGGCGTGGCCGAGTCGCTTGCCCGGACCGCCGCGATCCTGCAGCAAGATGCCGATTTCCTCGAAGATCTGGCCAAGGAGACTTATCTCTCACTGGTCCAGCGGGAGGGCGGCGACGCCTGGCTTCCCGAGGACGCCGTTCGTGAACTGCCCGCAGCGCTCAGGTTCCGTGTCATTGCGAAGGCTGCGGCCGACGTCGGGGGTCAACAACCCGGCTACGGGCGCCTCCAAGCTGCGGAAGCGCTGCTTCGCCGGCAAGGTTCAGCAGGGCCTGTTGAGCTTCCCGGCCACGTGAGTGTGTACCGTTTGTCCCTCAGCGATTTGGAGCAGGAACGGTCTGTGTCATCAGGTGCTTCAACTTCAGATGCGACTGGTGATCCGGGTAAGGGCGGTCCCCGCGAAGCCGCGCGCTGTGGGAAGCTAGTATTCCGGCATCAGAAACCGTCCCAACAGTAGCCGCACCCGAGCATCAAAACAGGAGCCATTGGTGGATTCAAACGACGTCCAGGCAGATCTCAAGCACGTTCTTTACACCAAAGAGCAGATCCAAACGCGTATCGCGGAACTCGCGGCGCAGATCGACAAGGATTACGAAGGCCGCGACATCCTCATCGTCGGTGTCCTCAAGGGCGCGGTCATGGTGATGGCCGACCTCGCTCGTGCACTGCACAGCCACGTCAGCATGGACTGGATGGCTGTCTCTTCCTACGGCTCGGGCACCCAGTCCTCCGGTGTTGTTCGAATCCTCAAGGACCTCGATACCGACCTCATGGGCAAGGACGTCCTGATCGTAGAGGACATCATTGACTCCGGCCTGACCTTGTCCTGGCTCAAGTCCAACCTCGAATCCCGGGGCACGGCCAGCGTGGAAATCTGCACGGCTTTCCGCAAGCCGACGGCTGCCAAGGTGGAAATCGACGTCAAGTACGTCGGGTACGACATCCCCAACGAATTCGTGGTCGGTTACGGTCTCGACTACGCCGAGAAGTACCGCAACCTGGACTTCGTGGGCACTCTGGCCCCGCACGTTTACGAGTAAGCCCCGCTCTACCCGTTTGCGCCGCTGCACCCTTTTCCGCCGTTTGCACCTGTAACCTCTGGTGCGCCTGGCGGGAGTGGGTGCGGCGTTGGTGGTTATAGGGGCGCGTTTGGGGGGAGTGGGTGCGGTAGCGGGAACTTGAACGCCTGAACCTGCCCGTGCGCTAAGCCCTCGCGCTAAACTGGACCATGACCGGTGCACCTGCCCGTCTCTTGACGTGGCTCGCCGTCATGGCGACGCTCCTCACGGCCTGCACTCCTGCGGTCGATGTCACCGAGACCGATGCCGGCCCACCAATTGCGAGCTCTTCCGTCGCTCCAACCCCGAGTGACGTCGTCACGGTCCCGACGACGACTGCCACGAAGTCGGCGGTTGCCGAACCGCCGGCACCGCCACAGCCTCCGCCCGCACCACCTGCCGCGCCCCAGGCTTTCGCCATTAACCTCTACCAAGAGGGGGACTTCGTTCCGCAGTACACCTTTGACTGGTGTGTTGCTGCAAGCATTCAGATGGCGCACAACCTCATCGACGATACCGGGGGCGGTTCGTGGGCATCCTCCGCGCAGCAGAGCGAACTGTGGGAGATGGCCCGCGCGCGGTCATCCAACTCCTTCAACGGCGCCAACCCGCGGGGCTGGGCGCAGGTGCTGACCGAAGTTGGAATGGGGCCATATACCGTGGTCAGCATCGCCACCTATGAGGACACGCTGCAGACGGCGGCCCGCGCCATCGCTGAGACTGGCCGACCAGTGGGGTTGGTCATGTGGAGTGGTCGTCATGCCTGGGTCATGAGTGGTTTTGAGTCGATAGGTGATCCCGCGCAGTTCCCGGAGTTTCAAGTCACCGGGGTACACGTCCTGGATCCGCTCTACCCTTATGGCAGCGGACAATGGGGTCCGTCCCCAGAGCCCAACAGCCTGCTCTCCCCGGAACAACTGGCCACACAGTTCGTGGTCCGGGAGCCGCGTCGCTGGAGCACTGACCTGCCCACGGGTTACCTTCTGGTCCTCCCAGTCGCCGCGGCCTGACCGGCCCAAGCCCGTCAGGCCCCACGCAGGGACCGCAGGCCTCCATCGTTCAAGATTCGTGTGAACGCCCTTGGATTCATCATGTCGGACCAGTCCCAGCGAACAACGGTGAGGCCCAGTGCCCGCAGTCCGTTCTCCCGGGCTTTCTCGGCCATGACTGCCTGTTGGATCGTCTGGTCTCCCCGCAGTTCTTTTCTCAGATACTTCCCATAGCCATCAAATTCCCCCACCAGATCGAGTTCGGGCCACCAAAAATCTGTTCGGGCGGTACGTCCGGTTTTCAAGGTAAACGAACCTTGAAGGCTGGGGACGGGGAAGTTGAGCAGAATCATTTGCGCGCGACTCATGGATTCCCCCACCGACTCGGACTTGTCTGTGGACAATTCGAGAATCATGCCGGCGCGTCGTTTTCTTGACTGATTGGTGAGGGCGGAGACAGCTCCAGTCAGCTCGTCCACGCCCGACGGAGGACCCCATGGCTTGTCCTTGTTCCAATTGTCGACTTCAAGAGGGTCGCCCCATCTCTGGTTCCGCCGACTGGAGTCCACAATGGCTAAGGCCTCAGCAAAGTTCAGGGAAGCGGCCAGCTCTATTGTCGTGCGAACCTTATCCGTGACCCGGAATCCGCCGAGCTGGGCTATCCCGCTGTCACAGGCGCCGAAACTTCTGCGGATCCCATGTTTTGATCGACCACCGCTTGGGTCCGCAGTCACAGTGCACAGATGCTTCGGCACGCCCACGACGCCGAGCCCCCAGAGGAGCGCCGCCGTCTGGAAATTAAAGATGGGAGGGGTCCTGGTGGTATTGACCAGGGCAGCTGCTTGAAGTCCGTGCCGTTGGCGCTCGTTCAATTCCGCCCAATAAGCAGAACGGGCGTAGGTGCCCCGTCGGACTCGGACCAATTCGCCGCGTTTGGCCTGCTTCGCGAGTTGGCGCGCATCCTGTCCAATCCGTGTCGCGTCAGAGGCGAGTATGAGTTCTTGAAAGGCCATGGGTCTACGCTCCCCGGTCCCGGGCGAAGCCGAAAGCTCCAGCCTCAGCTATGTGGAAAACGGCCGAGAAAGGGCCGCACCCGTTTCCGCCGTTCGCGCCCGGTAGTGGCCACGTCCGCGCCCTTTTCCGCCGTTCGCACCAGTGGTTAAGGGGGCGATTGGCGCGAATGGG
>NZ_JAPSHI010000024.1:43281-54596 GCF_031180005.1 Paenarthrobacter sp.
CCGCGCCCTTTTCCGCCGTTCGCACCAGTGGTTAAGGGGGCGATTGGCGCGAATGGGCGCACCGCCTAACCAGTGGAGCAGGCACCTATCCCCGCAACGCGGCACAAAACCCTGTCCCAGCACGCACAACGCGAGTATCCTGTGTACGCCCAGAGGGAACTTTTGCACTTTCCGATGCGTGAATTACTGGGAACGGTGTATAGCTTGAAACTGAAGCAGCACCACTCGCGCGCAGAAGTTGCGCCTTGCAGCACTACCAGGAGGGACGGGGCAAAACCCCGATCAGATGAAAGCTAAGAGTTTCTTCAAGGGCCCGGGCATCTGGATTGTTGTCGTCGTTGGCTTGCTCCTGGTGGCATTCGCAACACTGGCTCCGGGCGGTTCCACGCGCATTGACACCAAAGACGGCCTCGAACTCCTTTCCCAAAGCGGGAAGGTTGAGCAGGCCAAGATTTTCGACGCCGAGAACCGCGTTGACTTGGTGCTTAAGGACAACCTGAACCTGGACGGCCAGGACAAGGGCAAGAACGTCCAGTTCTTCTACGTCACGGATCGCGGTCCCGATGTGGTGAGGGCTGTCACCAACGCCAACCCGGACAAAGGCTTCACTGACCAGCCGGTGGAGAATAACTGGTTCTCCGGTTTGTTCTCCCTCCTCATCCCTGTCCTGCTGCTCGGTGTCTTGTTCTGGTTCCTGCTTTCCCGCATGCAGGGTGGCGGCTCCAAGGTGATGCAGTTCGGCAAGTCCAAGGCCAAGCTGGTCAACAAGGACATGCCCCAGGTGACCTTCTCAGACGTTGCTGGTGCTGACGAAGCCGTGGAAGAGCTCCAGGAAATCAAGGAGTTCCTCCAGGAACCGGCAAAGTTCCAGGCAGTCGGCGCCAAGATTCCCAAGGGCGTGCTGCTCTACGGCCCTCCAGGCACCGGTAAGACGTTGCTGGCCCGCGCTGTTGCCGGCGAGGCTGGCGTTCCCTTCTTCTCCATCTCCGGCTCGGACTTCGTAGAGATGTTCGTCGGCGTTGGTGCTTCCCGTGTTCGCGACCTTTTCGAACAGGCCAAGGCAAGCTCCCCGGCCATCATCTTCGTTGACGAAATCGACGCCGTTGGACGTCATCGCGGTGCCGGCATCGGCGGCGGTAACGATGAGCGCGAGCAGACCTTGAACCAGCTCCTCGTTGAGATGGATGGCTTCGACGTCAAGACCAACGTCATCCTTATCGCGGCAACCAACCGTCCCGACGTCCTTGACCCCGCGCTGCTGCGCCCGGGCCGTTTCGACCGCCAGATCACAGTGGAAGCCCCGGACATGATCGGCCGGGAACAGATCCTTAATGTGCACGCCAAGGGCAAGCCTATGGCCCCGGGCATCGACCTCAGGGGTGTTGCCAAGAAGACTCCGGGCTACACAGGTGCGGACCTGGCTAACGTCCTGAACGAAGCCGCGCTGCTGACTGCGCGTTCAAATGCCAATCTGATCGATGACCGCGCACTGGACGAGGCAATCGACCGCGTCATGGCCGGCCCGCAGAAACGCAGCCGCGTCATGAAGGAACTCGAGCGCAAGATCACCGCCTACCACGAAGGTGGCCACGCCCTGGTTGCTGCTGCCCTTCGCAACTCGGCCCCGGTCACCAAGATCACCATCCTTCCCCGTGGCCGTGCGCTCGGCTACACCATGGTGATCCCGGAAGACGATAAGTACTCGGTCACCCGCAACGAACTGCTTGACCAGATGGCCTACGCCATGGGCGGACGCGTTGCTGAGGAAATCGTGTTCCACGATCCCTCCACGGGTGCTTCCAACGACATCGAAAAGGCCACCTCCACGGCCCGGAAGATGGTCACCCAGTACGGCATGAGCGAACGTGTTGGTGCCGTGAAGCTGGGCCAGGGCGGTGGCGAACCGTTCCTCGGCCGCGACGCCGCACAGGAGCGCAACTTCTCCGACCAAATCGCCTACGTTGTGGACGAGGAAGTACGCCGCCTGATCGACCAGGCTCACGATGAGGCCTACGCCATCCTCACGGAAAACCGGGACGTTTTGGACCGCTTGGCGCTGGAACTGCTGGAGCGGGAAACACTGAACCAGACGGAGATCGCCGAGATCTTCCACGACATCCGTAAGCGCGATTTCCGCGAGATCTGGTTGTCCAAGGAATCCCGTCCGGTCCAGTCCATCCCGCCCGTGGAATCCCGCGCTGAGAAAGCGGAACGCGAAGCCCAGGAAGAGGCCAAGAAGGCCCGGCTGGACGAGCCTTTGGACGTAGTAGCACCCCACGCCCAAGGAGTCAGCAGCCAAGAGTCATTCCAAGCCCCGCAACCCGACGGCGGCAACGACCACCCGCATCACGGCTAAGCTTTCTGCTGTGACTCATTTCGACGACGACGACGACCTCGCCGCCGCCCACGGTTCCGCCGCGGGCTCCAAGCATGGCCATAAAGTGGACCGTCCGCGCATTGAAGCGGCTGTCCGTGAGATTCTCCTGGCGATAGGTGAAGACCCTGATCGCGGAGGCCTCCTGGACACGCCAAAGCGCGTGGCCAAGGCCTACGCCGAGGTCTTTGCAGGGCTGCACCAGCACCCTGCGGACGTCCTCTCCACCACGTTCGACCTCGACCATGAAGAGCTTGTCCTCGTGAAGGACATCCCCTTCTACTCGACGTGCGAGCATCACCTGGTGCCGTTCCACGGCGTCGCGCATGTTGGTTACATTCCGTCACATGACGGAAAAGTGACCGGCCTGAGCAAGTTGGCGCGGCTGGTCGATATCTACGCGCGCCGCCCGCAAGTGCAGGAACGACTCACCACGCAGATCGTTGAGGCGTTGGTGAACCACCTCAACCCGCGCGGCGCGATTGTGGTCGTCGAATGTGAACACATGTGCATGTCCATGCGCGGCATTCGCAAGCCCGGCGCAAAGACCGTCACCAGTGCGGTGCGCGGTCAACTCCATGACCCGGCCACCCGCGCCGAGGCCATGAGCCTCATACTCGGAAGGTAAGCACTATGGACTCCCTCGCTGCAGCACCTGGAACCGGCCCGGCCACAAGCCCGCTGCCGATTCTGCGCAAACCGCGACCCGCTGCCAGGTTTGAGGACCTGCCAACGGACCGCACGCTCGTCATGGGAATCCTCAACGTCACCCCGGATTCCTTCAGCGACGGCGGCACTCACCGGACACCGGACACCGCCATCGCGCTCGGCCTGCGTATGTTTTACGCAGGCGCAGACATCATCGACGTCGGTGGTGAATCCACCCGTTCGGGCGCTGAACCTGTTTCCCCCGAAGAGGAACAACGACGCGTCATCCCGGTGATCCAGGCACTGGTAAAGGCCGGGGCGCTGGTGAGCATCGACACGATGCACACGTCCACCGCCGCTGCTGCCATTGAGGCGGGCGCAGCCATCATCAATGACGTTTCGGGCCTGACGATTGAACCGGACATGCCCGAGCTCGTTGCCCGGACCAAGGTTCCGTACATCCTGACCCATCGCCGTGGCGACGCCCTGACCATGGACAGCCTCACGGACTATAGCAACGTCACGGAGGACGTGGTGGCTGAGCTCCGCGGTGTCCGCGACAAGCTCTACGCAGCTGGCGTTGCGCCGGAGCAGATCATCGTCGATCCAGGTATCGGATTCTCCAAGAAAGAGGACCAGAACTGGGAGATCCTGAAAAACTTGGACCAGCTTTTCACTCTGGGCCACAAGGTGATGGTTGCTGCTTCCCGCAAACGTTTCCTCGGATCGCTCCTCACAGTGGCCGGAAAGTCGGCTGCGCCCTTGGAACGCGACGCAGCCACCGCTGCCATCACCGCGTTGAGCGCCACTAAGGGCGCCTGGGCTGTCCGCGTTCACGACGTCGGCCCCAGCCTTGACGCCGTCAAGGTCGCCGCCCGCATTTCCCGCTGATTGGATATCGCTGTGGACAGGATCACGCTGACCGGCGTCACCGCCGTCGGTTATCACGGAGTGTTCGATTTCGAACGCCGTGACGGCCAGCCTTTCGTTGTGGACGCCGTGCTATACACGGATTTCACCAAGGCGGCTGATACGGACGATCTCCAGTACACAGCCCACTACGGTGAAGTGGCTGAACTGATTACCAAACACATCGAGGGCGAGCCCTTGAACCTCATCGAGGGTCTTGCTGTCAGGATTGCCGAGGCCATCCTCGCGGACTACAACGTAGCCGCCGTCGATGTCACCGTTCACAAGCCCAAGGCGCCCATCGAGGTGCCGTTTGGCGACGTCACTGTCAGCGTCCACCGGGAGCGATCATAATGTCCGGCTATACCAAGGCCATTCTGGCTCTTGGCAGCAACCTGGGGGAGCGGAACGACACCCTGTCCACTGCCGTCGCAGATCTGGTGGATCCGCCGGAGGTGCGCCTCTTGGGTGTATCGCCGGTGGTGCAGACCAAGGCAGTGGGCGGCCCGGATGGCCAACCTGACTTCCTGAACATGGTCATGGCTGTGGAGACCACGTTGACCCCGTTGGAACTTTTGAAGCACTGCCACGCGGTGGAACAGAAACATCACCGCACCCGTGAGGTGCACTGGGGTCCAAGAACACTTGACGTTGACATCATCGTGTTCGGCGACGTAGTCAGCGACGATCCCGTTCTCACCATTCCGCATCCGCGGGCAGCTGAGCGCGCTTTTGTGCTCTACCCGTGGTCCTTGCTGGAGCCCCACGCCACGCTGAACGGCCAAAACGTGGCGGAACTGGCCGCCGTCGCCGCTGACATGCCGGACATCCGGCGCTTCGACGGCTTCGGTGACGTAGCCGGCGTGCCGGCGACGGGAGCAGTGGAACAGCCATGAAAGCAATGCGCCCCGTAGTCCTGGTGCTCATCGCCGTCGTGGCTGCCATCATTGGGTGGTTGGCAACGGTCACGACCAACCGTTTCAGCATGCCAACGCCGGTGCTGCCGGTCTCCGCACTCATCACCATGGTTATCATCGCCGTCCTGACGCTCGTCATGGGCATCCGCGTGCTGCGCTGGCGCAACGGTAAGAAGAAGAATCTGCTCAACCCGATCCTCGCGGCAAGGACACTGGTTCTTGCCCAGGCCTGCGCCTACGCCGGGACGCTGCTTCTTGGCTGGCATGCGGGAATCGCGGTGGATCTACTCCGTATTGGTGGTTTGCGAGGCGGTGAAGGAATTCTGTGGAATGCCCTGCTGATGGGCGGCGGCGGTGTGGTGATGGTGGTGGTTGGACTCGTGGTGGAGCGGTTCTGCCGGATCCCGCCGGAGGATTTGGAAGGTGGTACCGCCGGACCGGAAACCCGTCGCGGCGAAACTAAAGGTGAAGGCGAGTATGCATACCGAGGCGATTGATCCTCCCGGTGTTCAGTGGCTGAGGGTTTCCCCGAAGTACGTCACGGTTCGCTTGGTGGAGTGGGCTATCGGCAACGTAGTGATGCTGGCGTTCCTCAGTTTGCCCCTCATTTTCGTGCTGCTCGGCTGGTGGCGGTGGCCGCCGTTGTGGTTGGCCATCACGGTTCCCGCAGTGATGCTGGTGTTGGCGTTATGGCGGCTGGTGCTGATTCCACGCCAGGTTCGCGCTATCGGCTATGCCGAGCGCGACGACGACCTCCTCATCCGCCGTGGCATCTTCTTCCAACGGACCATGGTGGTCCCTTACGGCCGGATGCAATACGTGGACGTTGCTGTTGGTCCCGTTGAACGCAGCTTGGGCTTGTGCACGCTCAAACTTCACACCGCGTCAGCGGGAACCAATGCGCAGTTGCCGGGCCTTCCCTCAGCGGAGGGGGCACGCTTGCGCGAGCAGCTTTCGGCTCGCGGAGAAGCCAGGTTGGCCGGGCTGTGAGCCTGGAGAGTAGCCCAACTGAGAGCCTCCCGGGCAAACCGGAGCCAGCGGTCGACGGCCCCTGGAACCGCGTCCACCCCGCGTCACCCTTCGTTCGGGGCTGGGTGGCGCTGGCCGCCGTCGGATTCTTCTTTGGCCGCGACGCCTTCGAGCGGATGCTGCAGGGCCGGGATTTCCTGGATCCAAACCTCAGCGGCCGGGTGCCGTGGCTCCTCGCTGGCGGCGCAGCGGTGCTGCTGTTGACGGTAGGCGGCTTCATCCTCAGCTGGTACTTCACGCGCTATCAAGTAGCCGCGGGGTACGTCCGCGTCAATACCGGCTTCCTGTTCAAGCAGCAACGGCAAGCCCGTTTGGATCGCGTTCAGGCAATCGACATTGTGCAGCCGCTCTTGGCTCGGATTTTCGGGCTTGCTGAGCTTAAGTTTGAAGTGGCCGACGCCGGGGAGTCGGCAGTGCGGCTCGCTTACCTCCCGCTGGACCAAGCCAAGCAGCTACGTGCCACCATCCTTGCTCGGGCGGCGGGTGCGGTCAGTGGGCCCGAGACGGCAGAGGAAATCCCCGAAGCTCCCGAGCATGTTGTGTTGTCCGTGCCGCCGTCCCGTCTCATCGGTTCCTTGCTGTTGAGCGAGCAGACCATCGGAATCCTGGCTGGCGCCGCCGTAGTTGTTGTTGTTTCAGTTCTCACGCAGAACCAGACCCTTTTCCTGGCGCTCATCCCCGGCGTTCTGGGAATCGGCGCAGCGTACTGGAATTCCTTCAACAAGGGCTACAACTTCACGGCTGCAATCTCGCCGGACGGCATCCGCCTTCGATACGGTCTTCTGGATACTCAGGCGCAGACCTTGCCTCCCGGACGCATCCAGGCCCTCATGGTGACTCAGCCACCCCTTTGGAGGATCTTCGGCTGGTATCGGATGCACGTCAATGTTGCGGGTTACGGAGTTTCGGGCAGTTCCGAAGGTGCGGCCCGCACCATGTTGCTCCCTGTTGGCATGAAGTCCGATGTCCTGCGGATGATGTCGTTGGTGCTGCCTGATCCGGGAGTTGAGGATCCGGAACGAGTGTTCACCGCTGGGCTGGATGGAATTTCGTCGGTAGGAGCCGAGTCGACGCCGGGGGACGGGTTTATCACCACCCCCCGCCGCGCCCGTTTGTTGGCCCCGTTGGGCTGGCGTCGCAACGGATTCTTTGCCACCAGAACTGCGCTGCTGATCCGATCCGGCCGCTGGTGGCACACGCTGGTCATGGTTCCGCACCAGCGGACGCAATCCATGGCACTTCACCAAGGCCCGTGGGCGAGGCGCTTCGGAGTGGCCGATCTTGTCCTCCACACCACGGCAGGTCCCGTCTCACCCCGGGTATTCCAAGCCGGAGTAGAGCAGGCTGTGGAGCTCTTCGATCAGCAGGCCGCCCGTGCCCGGGAAGCACGGAAGAGGCAAACCAGCGAACAATGGCTGGCGCAGGTGGCTCCACAGTCGCCGGAGGTCGCAGCCACGATTCCGGCGCAACCGGCTCAACAGCAACAGCTCGCTGATCCCACGCAAGCCCAGACTTCACCGCAACAGGAGGACCGCCACGATGGCTAGGCCAGGACGACTCGGCGTCGGCATCATCGGCGCAGGCAAGGTGGGGGCCGTGTTGGGTGCCGCTTTGCGCGCAGCCGAGCACGCCGTCGTCGGGGTTTCTGCTGTGTCCGAGGCGAGCCGCGAGCGGGCAGAAAACCTGCTTCCCGGCGTCCCGATCCTGGAGATTCAGGACATCGTGGAGCGCTCCGAGCTCGTTCTGCTTGCCGTCCCGGATGACGCCCTCGGCGAGTTGGTCGCGGGGCTGGCCAAGCTCGGATCCTGGCAGCCCGGTCAACTGGTGGCGCATACGTCAGGCCGGTTCGGCGTCGGGATCCTCAACCCGGTCCGTGCGGTCGGGGCGATACCGCTGGCACTTCATCCCGCCATGACCTTCACGGGCATGAGCCTGGATCTGACCCGGCTCATGGACTGCACTTTCGGGGTCACTGCTGATGCTGCCATGCTGCCGATCGCTCAGGCGCTGGTGGTGGAGATGGGCGCAGAGCCGGTAGTGATTGCTGAAGCCGACCGCACCCTCTATCACGCAGCCCTCGCGCACAGCTCCAATCACATGGTCACGCTGGTGGCACAGGCATCGCAGATGCTGCGGGAGATCGGCGTCGAAACTCCGGAAGCCATGCTTGGTCCACTGCTGCGCGCGACGCTTGAGAACGCTCTCGCGTCCGGCGAATCCGCGCTGACCGGTCCCGTAGCGCGTGGGGACGTAGGTACGGTTTCCGCGCACGCCCAGGCGCTGAAGGAGTACGACGGCGGCGCAGGCGGGGATGTTCTTGCGGCCTACCAGGCCATGGCGCGGGCCACTGCGCGCAGGGCGGGAAATCGCGGACTGCTGAGCCCTGAACAATTGACCGAGATAGATGAGGCCTTGGGCGCCGAACCCAAAGCGGCGGAAGGAAACTGAACAGCATGGCCATCAAACTCGTGACCACCGCGACCGAACTGCGGGCCGAGAGCGCCAAACTCCTTGCTGCCAAAGGTGGAAGTTCGCAGGGGCTGGTGCCCACCATGGGTGCACTGCACTCAGGGCACGCGGCACTTGCCCGGACCGCAGTGGAAGAGAATGACGTGGTGGTGGCCACCATCTTCGTGAACCCGCTTCAATTCGGCGACGCCGTGGACCTGGACCGCTACCCGCGTACGCTCGACGCCGACATGGCCCTGCTTGACGCTGAGGGTGTGGACTTGGTTTTCGTGCCGTCCGTTGAGGAGGTTTATCCCGGAGGACAGCCTCTGGTTCGGGTGACGTCAGGCCCGCTGGGCGACAAGTGGGAAGGCGCCTCGCGCCCCGGGCACTTCGACGGCGCGCTCACCGTGGTGGCAAAACTGCTGCACTACGGACTGCCCGGAGGTGCTTCAGCGGACGGCACGACGGCGGCCTACCGGGCCTACTTCGGGCAGAAGGACGCGCAGCAGTTGGCGTTGGTGAAGCGAATGGTCTCGGACCTGAACTTCCCTGTGGAGATCGTGCCAGTGCCTATCGTTCGCAATGAGGATGGGTTGGCGCTCTCCAGCCGCAATCGATTCCTTTCCGACGACGAACGCGAAGCCGCGCTGGTGTTGTCTCGGGCCTTGCGCCTCATTGAGTCCCGTGCAAACGCACACGAACCGCTCGACCTCCATTCCGCCGTCGAGCTTGTGGAGTCCCAGCCGCTCGTGGAACTGGACTATTTCGACGTCGTCCATCCCGTCACGCTGGAACCGCTCGCGGAGAACTGCAAGGAGACTCCCTTCCGCGGTGAGGGTTTGGCGATCATCGCCGCCAAGGTAGGACCGGTGCGGCTTATCGACAACGCACCGTTGTTTTCCTAACGTTTGGAATTTTTCTGCTGATGGGAATTGGATGGGTGTTTAGACTGTTTTAGTCTTCACCGGCACAGATCGCCGGACATCAAATCCAAACCTTGGGGAATCCTCATGTCTACCGACGTCACGTCCGACGCCAACGGCAAGCCTGAATCGGGCGCTTCCGGCACCGTCATCTCTGCAGAGGCCGCAGCCCCGCAGGCTCCGGCCTCAAAGGCGCCTGTCCCGCAGGCGCCCGTGTCCGGGAAGATGTCACGCGAGTCCGTGACAGTCATTGTCACGCTGCTGGTGGCAACCTTCGTGGTGATCCTCAACGAGACCATCATGAACGTAGCCCTCCAGCGCCTCATGACGGACCTTCAGGTGAACGCGTCCACCGTGCAGTGGCTGGCCACTGGGTTCATGCTGACCATGGCTGTCGTCATCCCCACCACCGGCTTCATCCTGCAGCGGATGAGCACGCGCGGGGCCTTCATGCTTGCCATGGGACTCTTCAGTGGCGGAACGTTGCTGGCGGCATTGGCGCCGGGTTTCCTGGTGTTGTTGGTGGCGCGTATCGTCCAAGCCGGTGGTACTGCCATCATGTTGCCCCTGCTGATGACCACCATCCTCACGTTGGTGCCGATGTCCAAGCGCGGCGCCGTCATGGGCAACGTCAGCATTGCGATCTCGGTTGCACCGGCCATGGGACCCACCGTTTCCGGCATCATCCTTGACCACTTCTCCTGGCGCTTCATGTTCGTCTTCGTGCTGCCGGTTGCCCTGGCCGCTTTCGCTATCGGCGCCAAGTACCTCACCAACGTGGGGGAGCGGGAGAAGACCACCTTGGATGTTCCTTCGGTGATCCTTACCGTGCCCGCGTTTGGTGGGCTGGTTTACGGCCTGAGCCAGATCGGTGGCGCCGAGGCAGGCGTTGTTCCCGTCATTGCACTGGTGGTCGGTGTCCTCTGCCTGGCACTGTTTGTCTTCCGCCAGCTCAAGCTTCAGAAGTCCGACGCCCCGCTGCTGGATCTCCGCGCCTTTAAGTTCCGCATGTTCACGGTTTCCACGCTGCTCTTGGTCGTAGCGATGATGGCCCTGTTCGGCGGCGTGATCCTGTTGCCGCTGTACCTCCAGAACACCCTGCACCTCCAGCCTTTGGAGACCGGACTGGCCCTGCTGCCGGGTGGTTTGGCCATGGGCTTGCTGGGGCCGGTCATCGGGCGGATCTTCGACAAAGTGGGTCCCTTGCCGCTGACTGTGACGGGCTCAGTACTTATGGTCCTGACCCTGTGGCAGTTCTCCCGTCTGGATGAGGGAAGTGCCCTCGGCTGGGTCATTGCCCTGCATGTCACCCTTAGCCTTGGGCTGGCCCTGCTGTTCACGCCGGCATTCACCACTGGCCTCAACCCTTTGCCCCCGCACCTTTACTCCCACGGTTCAGCGATCATCAGTACCGCGCAGCAGGTTGCGGGCGCGGCCGGAACGGCGCTGTTGGTGTCCATCTATGCTGTGGTCTCTGCGTCTTCGGGCGAGGTAGCCGGCATGCAGACAGCCTTCCTGGCTGCGACCTTCATTGCCGTGGCCGCTGTGGTGCTGGGTGCCATGATGCGCAAGACGGCCGGCGCCGGAGGCCACGGAGGCCACTAAGCCTCCAGCCGCTTCCTCCTTCGGACGCTCTCTCACATCCCTCGGGTTTGAGCCGGACGCTCTTGCAGGTCCCTCGGGTTTGAGCTCAACGCTTTCTCACTTTTAGTGGGGGAGCGTTGTTGCTTTAAGAGCGTGGTTGCCGGTCGGGTTGAGGGTTCGACGGCGGTGGTTGGGTATCGGTCGCCGCCTCCTTTCGACGCTCTCTCATTTCCCTCGGGTTTGGGTTGATCGCTCGCTTACTTCCCTCGGGTTTGACTGGTGACGCGCTTCACAGATTCGGGTTTGAGCTGATTGGAGGGATTTTGGGTTTGTTTTCCTTGTGTTTGCGGGGCTTTTGGGTGGTGTTGGGGTGGATTTGGTGTGGGGGTTGGGCGCGTGTAAAGTTATTCGAGTCGCCGCCGCTGATGCGGAAAGATAGCGACCGACTCCCTTTCAATTCACCGGTTCCGGTAGCGCTTT
>NZ_JAPSHI010000025.1:0-54197 GCF_031180005.1 Paenarthrobacter sp.
TAACAAGGTTACGGCGGTCATAGCGTGGGGGAAACGCCCGGTCCCATTCCGAACCCGGAAGCTAAGACCCACAGCGCCGATGGTACTGCACCCGGGAGGGTGTGGGAGAGTAGGACACCGCCGGACATAATTTGAAAAGAGCCCCGACCATCACGGTCGGGGCTCTTTGCATTTAACACTCCTCATTAACCCAAGTGTGTGCCTCCTGCCCCCGGTAGAGTTGGTGGTCATGGAAAACCTCTTCAGCCACCCCGAGTCGGAGCCCGAGCCGTCCCAGCAGGACAACGATGCTTTGGAGCCCTTCATCATCACCGTCGTGGTCCCCACCAACGTCTCTCATGCCTTTCAAGGATTCACGGATCACCCGCATCTTTGGTGGCCGCTTGAACAGGAGAGCGTGTTCGGCGAGGGATCACATGTTGAGTTCGAAGAGAACCTGATCCTCGAGACGGCCGAGGATGGACGTACCTCCGTGTGGGGAACCATCGACGATTGGCAGCCGCCATTGTCCTTCCACGCCAGCTGGTATCCCGCGAGCACACCCCTGTGGTCCACCGAGATCCGTGTATCGTTCCGGGCCGTGGAAGAGGGCACTGAGGTTCGCTTGGTCCACGACGGTTGGGAGGGCGCCGAAGACCCCGCGGCCTCGCGCGCGTCCTACGCCGAGGGTTGGCCCCGTGTCCTTGAGCGCTACGTGAGATTCATGGGCGGAGCAGTTGCCTAGGATCCGCAGGCTCCACGCGAAAGATTGGGCCCTGTTGAGGGCCGTCCGCCTGGAGATGCTCAGAGATACGCCCATGGCCTACGTGGAAAGCTTGGATGCTGCGCGCCGGCAAACGGACACCCAGTGGCAGGAGCGAGCTGCCGCGATGTCCGGGGACGCCAGTGTCACCCTGGTTGCCGATGGTGGCGAAGACGGCAGCAAATTCTGCGGTCTGATGCGCGTGGTGGTCAAACATCCCCAGAGCCCGGAGAAACCGCTGCAGGCTATGCTGATCAGCGTGTATGTCGCCCCCGAGCATCGCGGGCTGGGACTGGCTGACGAGCTCCTGAACGAGGCGTGCAGGACCGCAGCGGAAGAACTGGCAGCGGAAAGCATTGAGCTTGGGGTGCATGAGGACAACTCAAGGGCGCTTGCGTTCTACAGGCGTCACGGATTCGAGACAACGGGTGCTAGCCGGCCTTATCCGCAGGACACGTCAAAGCTGGAGCTCGTGATGGAACGGCCGCCGCCCTAAGGGGCTGCTAGGAGGCGCCGGGCCTGGGCACTGCGGTACTCGTCCGTACCACCAGCTTGGTTGGGTGCTCCGTGTCTGCAGGTTCCAGAACCAGTCCATTGTTGATCGCACCCAGCAGGGTGCGCACGGCCAATGCCCCCTGCCCCTTGGCGTCCTGGTCGATGGTGGTCAGGCCAAGGACATTGCCCAGGTCGTGCCCGTCGATGCCCATGACCGAGAGATCGTCAGGGATGCGCAAGCCGAAGTCCCGGGCGGCCAGGATAGTGCCGATTGCCATTTCGTCCGACGCTGCGAAAACGGCCGTAGGACGCTCAGGTGCGCTGGCCAGCAATTGCCGCGCGGCCCCGTAGGCGCCTTCTATGGTGAAGTCCGCAGAAACTATCCATTCGGGCCTGACCGGGCAGCCGGCGTCGTTCATTGCCTTTTCAAAACCGCTGCGGCGGGTTCCCGGCAGGTGGAAGTCTTGGTCATAGGCTTCATGGCCGGTGATGTGCGCTATCTTGGTGTGGCCCAGACCCAGTAAGTGGTTGGTGGCTTTGTGCGCGATCCCGGAGTCGTCGATCCTGATGGTGGAAGCCCCTGGCAAGGGGCCACCGATACCTACTATGGGGCGGTGCACTGCGTGAAGCTGCTCGATTTCGTCTTCGCTGAGCTCCAGGGATACTGCAATGACCGCATCCACCCGCTTGCGAAGCAGGAAGTCGCTGAAGACGCTCTGCCGGTGCGCGGGGTTTTCACCGATGTTATAGAGGGTGAGATCGTAGCCAGCCTCCAACAACGCGGCTGAGGCGCCCTCGATCACCGCTGAGAAGAACCAGCGGTGGACCGAGGGCACCACCAAGCCGACATTGTGCGTGCGCCCGGAGGCCAGGCTCGACGCATGGTAGGAAAGCACGAATCCCAACTCCGCAGCTGCGGCACGGGCACGTTCGCGGCTTGTGGGAGAGACGTTGCCCTTCCCGCTCAGCGCCCGTGAGACCGTGGCAACGGACAGCCCTGCTCGCTCGGCTACGTCCTTGATGCCGGTCATGCTGCTCCTTGGGGGAAAAGTTAGCTGGCTGTGAGCCAGATTGTCTCCCCCGAGCCTAGTAGATCCACGCCTGGTAGATCAGCGCCTGGTAAATCGCTGCCTTCTCCAGCGGAGCTCCGCAGGATCGTTTCGCCGGCCGGAAGTGGCATGGCCTCAGCCCCGACGTTCATGATCACCAGGGTGTTGCCGTTGAGGTAGGCGAGAGAGGTCTCACTGCAGTAGTCCTCCACCCAGGCGAGGGAGCCCTCGCCGAGCCGGTGCGTGGCCCGGAGGGCGAGCATCCGGCGGTACAGGTTAAGGTGCGACGCCGGATCTGACTCTTGCTTATCCCTTGCCAGCGCGGGCCAGGACTCTGGCTGGGGCAACCAAGGGTCCATGCCGTTGCCGAACCCGGAGTGTGGTTCGGAGGAACGCCAAGGGAGCGGCACGCGGCAGCCATCGCGGCCAATGCGGGCTCCGCCGGTGCGGGCGAACGTGGGGTCCTGGCGCAGGCTGCCTGGGATGCTGGAAGAATCGGGCAGGCCCAGCTCTTCGCCCTGGTAAAGGTAGGCGCCGCCCGGGAGACCAAGCATGAACATGGTGGCCGCGGCAGCGCGTCGTCGTCCGAGTTCTTCATTGGGCTGAACGTCATCAGGCCCAATGCCGTCACCGTCGCGGGGCCCTGGTCCGTCATAGCCGAAACGGGACACGTGCCTTACGACATCGTGGTTGGACAACACCCAGGTGCTCGGGGCACCTACGGCGTCCAGTGAGACCAGCGAGTCCGTGATGATGTGGCGGAGGCGGTTCACGTCCAATCCTGCGTGCAGGTAAGGGAAGTTGAAGGCCTGGTGCATTTCGTCGGGGCGGACCCATTGCGCCAGACGGGGGAGCGGGTCGACGTTCGCTTCAGCGCAAAGGATGCGGTCCGGTCCGTACTCTTCCAGGATGGACCGCCACCGGCGGTAGATATCGTGCAAGGCCGGCTGGCCGAACATGGGAGCGTCCTGGCCCGGGAAGCCGTCGGTGCTGTTGCCGTCTGCACGCCCACCCCAGTTGGGGAGGCCGGCAGCCTTGACCAGCGCATGGGCAACGTCCACCCGGAAGCCGGAGATGCCGCGGTCCAGCCAGAAGCGTAGGACGCGTTCAAACTCGGCGTGGACGGCTGGGTTGTCCCAATTGAAGTCCGGCTGTGAAGAGTCGAAGAGGTGCAGGAACCACTGACCGGGCTGACCGTTGGATTCGATGATGCGTGTCCATGCTGGGCCACCGAAGTGCGATTGCCAGTTGTTGGGTGGCTCGTTGCCGTCAGGTCCCAGGCCGTCCCGGAAGATGAACATGTCCCGTTCTGCACTGTTCGGCCCCGCAATCAATGCTGCCTGGAAAGCGACGTGCTGGTCGGAACAGTGGTTGGGGACGAGGTCCGCGATGACGCGCAGGTTGAGCCTGTTGGCCTCTGCGATGAGGGCGTCGAAGTGGTGCAGGGTGCCGAAGAGGGGGTCGACGTCGCAGTAGTCGCTGACGTCGTATCCTGCATCCCGCTGAGGTGATCGATAGAAGGGGGAGAGCCACACGGCGTCGACTCCCAATGCCGCCAACTGTGGTAGTTCGGCGGTGATGCCCGCCAGGTCTCCTATGCCGTCACCGTTGAGGTCCCGGAAGGATCGCGGATAGATCTGGTAGATCACAGCGGAACGCCACCATCCGTGCGCCGTTGAGGCGTCGTGGATCGGGGTCACATGCGTGAAAACAGTAGTGGGCTCGGGGCTCGCAACCGAGAGCAGGGAATCAACGGACATGAACACATCGTAGAAGAGAATCCGGAAGATTGTAAACGTTTCCAGTCCTAAGGGTGCTGTCTTTGCGGCACCCAGGTGGGGTGGGCTTTTCAAATATGCTGCTTCCCCTGTAGTGTGTGGAAGCGCTTGCAGTTGTGAGCCATGTCACCGGCGAAGCGACGGGTCCTAGACCCCTTGCCGCCGAAGCAAAAGAACGAAAGGGACACCAATGAAGGTGCACAATACCCTCGCGACTCACACCACCCGGCGCATTTTCGCCACCGGGGCGCTCTCGGTGGCCGCAGCCTTTGCACTGAGTGCGTGCGGTGGAAGCGCCTCCACCGCGCCGAGCTCGGAAGCTGCAAAACCGGACCTTAAGGCCGCAGGAGCTGGTGTTATCACCATGTGGGTGGACGCCGAGCGTTCCCCGGCATTGAAGGACATCACAGAGAAGTTCAAGTCCGATACCGGCATCGAGGTGAAGCTCGTGGTCAAGGACTTTGCCGCTGTGCGCGACGACTTCATCACCCAGGTGCCAACCGGGCAGGGGCCGGACTTGATTGTCGGACCCCATGACTGGATTGGAAAGTTCGTCCAGAACGGCGTGATCGCACCTGTCGAGCTGGGAGACAAAGCCGGACAGTTCCAGGATTCTTCCCTCAAAGCCATGACCTACAACGGCGCTGTCTACGGCGTCCCTTACGCCATCGAAAACATTGCCCTGCTGCGCAACACCAGCATCGTGGACAGCAAAGCTGCCACCTTGGACGAAGTAGTGGCCAACGGTAAGAAAGCCGTGGCAGACGGCAAAGCCACTTTCCCATTCCTGGTGGGCATGGACCCGAAGCAGGGCGACCCATACCACCTGTACCCGCTGCAGTCCTCCATGGGTTCACAGGTGTTCGGTAAGAACGCCGACGGCGAATATGATCCCAAGCAGCTCCTCATCGGTGACGCTGCCGGCGTCGAATTCGCCAAGAAGCTGGCTGCCTGGGGCGACGCCGGCGAGAAGATCATCAACTCCAACATCACGGGTGACATTGCCAAGGAGAAGTTCCTGGCCGGCGAATCCCCGTACTTCGTGACGGGCCCGTGGAACGTTCCGGATGTCCAGAAGAAGGGCATCAAGTTCTCCGTAGATGAGCTGCCCACCGCGGGCAACGAGCCCGCCCAGCCGTTCATCGGCGTCAACGGCTTCTTCATCAGCGCCAAGAGTGCCAATGCCTTGGCCACCAACGAGTTCGTCACCAACTACCTCACCTCCGAGGCGGCGCAGGACTCCATGTATGCAGCAGGAGGACGGCCCCCGGCCCTCAAGGCGTCGTTCGAGAAGGCGGCCAGCGACCCCGTGGTTGAGGCGTTCGGCAAGATCGGTGCCACCGGTGTTCCCATGCCGGCCATCCCGGAAATGAGCGCGGTGTGGGCCGACTGGGGTGCCACTGAGCTGGCCATCATCAAGGGCCAAGGCGACCCGGCCGAGGCCTGGACCAAGATGGCCGACAGCATCAAGTCCAAGATCGGCGGCTAACACCACAACCGGATAACTCCACCGGTCTGCCCCGGGCCGGGCGGCACTCCACCGCCCGGCCCTGCCTGCCGCCAACCGCTTCACCCAAGGATCCACAATGCCAAAACCAGATCTCCGCGAACTGCCCTCCAGCCAAGGCCAAGCGGCCCCGGCTGAGGCTGTCAGCAGCGCCCGACGTCAAGCCAAACCCGCGCGCCCAGCCAAGCCCGCACGCCATCCGGATTCCCTCAAGGGCACCATCCTCAAAGTTGTCCTGCTGGGACTTGTGGACGCCTTCGCGGTGTACGTCCTGATGATGCTTTTCCTCAGCCAGTCGTGGGCGGCACTGGCGGTGTCGTCCCTGGTGGTTCTGGCGATTAACTGGATCTACCTCCGAAAGGGCGGGCTCCCGGCCAAATACTTGGCTCCTGGGGTGCTGTTCCTGCTGGTGTTCCAAGTCCTGGTGGTGGTGTTCAGCGGCTACATCGCCTTTACCAACTACGGAGACGGGCACAACAGCACTAAGGACGATGCCATTTCGGCCATCCAGCTGACAGCGCAGAAACGCGTCCCGGATTCGCCTGCGTACAAGGCTTCCGTGCTGACCAAGGACAACGAGTTCTATCTGCTGTTCACCGATCCGGCAGGGAAGGCGCAATTCGGCAGTAGCGAAGATCCGCTCGCCGAAGCCCCGGACGCCGGCAAAGACTCAACGGGCAAGGCCAACTCCTTGCCGGGCTACCAGACACTGAAGTTCCAGGAGATCGTGGCCAACCAGCAGGAGATCCTGAAGGTCACAGTCCCGGTTTCGGAGGATCCCGCCGATGGAACGTTGCGCACAGCCGACGGCAGCACGGCTTATCAGTTCAAACCGGCGCTCAACTACGACGCCGCTACGGATACCTTCGTGGACACCGAAACCGGCACGGAATACCGCGACAACGGCAAGGGCGCGTTTGCTGATGCCAACGGAGAGACCTTGGCTACCGGCTGGAAAATCGATGTCGGGATGGACAACTTCGTCCGGGCCTTCACAGATCCCAGCCTTCGCGGACCGCTGCTGGGCGTGATCCTCTGGACGTTCACGTTCTCCATCGCATCCGTCGCCCTCACCTTTGTGATGGGCCTCTTCCTGGCCATGACGTTCAACCGTGAGGACCTCCGCGGTAAGAAGGCTTACCGGATCCTGATGATCCTGCCCTACGCTTTCCCCGCCTTCCTGTCCGGCCTGGTGTGGTCCGGCATCCTCAACCCCGAGTTCGGCTGGCTGAACCAAACATTGCTCGGCGGCGCGAACATCGGCTGGCTTACGGACCCGGTCCTGGCCAAAATCAGCGTGCTTGTGGTCAATGTGTGGCTTGGGTTCCCGTACATGTTCCTGGTCTGCACCGGCGCCCTGCAATCCCTGCCATCTGAAATCGATGAGGCAGCCCGAATGGACGGAGCCTCAGCTTGGCGGGTGTTCCGTTCCATCAAATTGCCACTGTTGCTGGTATCCGTGGCACCGCTGTTGATCTCCTCCTTCGCCTTCAACTTCAACAACTTCAACGTCATCTACATGCTCACCGGCGGTGGGCCGCGCTTCGCGGACACTGACCGCGATATCGGCGCCACAGACATCCTCATCACGCTGGTGTACAAGGTTGCATTCGGCCAGGGAACCGGGCGCGATTACGGCCTGGCCAGCGCGCTCGCCATCATCATCTTCATCATCGTGGCCACCATTTCGGCCATCAGCTTCAAGCAGACCAAAGCACTCGAGGACGTGAACTGATGAGCGTACGCACACTCGCCTCCAGCAAGGAAAAGACGTTCGACGGCGGCCCCTCGCCGCTGGCTCCCAAGCGCCGTCCCTTTGGGGTCTGGTTCAAGGACAAAGGCTGGCGGCATGTGGTGGGCGTCGTCACCACGATCTTCGCCGTCTTCCCGCTCCTCTATGTTTTGTCCGCTGCCTTGGATTCCAATGGCACGCTTGTGGGTTCCAACGGACTGTTTTCCAGGTTCGACACGGGCAATTTCGTGGCGCTCTTCAGCGACCCCACTCGACCTTTCGGCCGCTGGTTCGTAAACACTCTGGTGGTGGGTACGGTGACGTCCGCTGCTACCGTCTTCCTTGGCGCCATGGCCGCGTACGCATTCTCCCGTATGCGCTTCAAGGGCCGCCGGATGGGTCTCTTGACCCTCCTCCTGCTGCAGATGTTCCCGCAACTGTTGGCGGTGGTCGCGATCTTCCTGCTCCTCAGCGGAATCTCACAGGTCATTCCCGCTTTGGGCCTGGGCAGTCAGCTGGGCCTCATCATGGTCTACCTTGGCGGCGCGCTGGGCGTGAACACCTACCTGATGTACGGGTTCTTCAACACAGTTCCGCAGTCACTGGATGAAGCCGCAAAGATTGATGGTGCCAGCCACGTCCAGATCTTCTTCGGCATCATCCTGCGCCTGGTCACGCCCATTCTGGCGGTGGTTGGTCTGTTGGCCTTCATCGGCATTTCCAGCGAGTTCGTCATCGCCAGCGTAGTGCTGACCGACCCGGACAGCCAGACGCTCGCCGTGGGCCTCTATTCCTATGTCGCCCAGCAACGATCCGAGAACTGGGGTGTTTTCGCGGCCGGTGCCGTAATCGCCGCGATCCCCGTCATGGCACTGTTCCTCTTCCTGCAAAAGTACATCGTCAGTGGCCTCACTGCCGGCTCCGTGAAAGGCTGACGATGCCCATCGCCCTTCCCCACCACGATGGGTCCGCGCTGTACTCACCCGGGTCCGTGTCCCTCGGCGAAACCGTCCGGCTCCGTGTGCGTGTCCCGTCGGGGTGGGGACCGGCGTCGAAAGTCTGGGTCCGTTCTGTCCAGGACGGTGAACCCCGTTACGACGCCGCCATCCGGCTGGGCACTGCCGATGGCTGGGAATGGTGGGAAGCGGCGATGCTCGTGGCGAATCCGGTGGCGAAGTACCGCTTCCTGCTGGAGGTCTCCGTATCACACGACGACGATGCTCCAGTTAGAGCCGCAGGTACGGTGGGGCGGCGGTACTGGAACCTCAACGCCCAAGGCCTGTTCGCACGGGACGTTTCCGATTCAGCAGACTTCAGGCTGACGGCGTTCGCCCCGCCACCGGAGTGGCTGGGCAAGGGCACCATGTACCAGGTGTTTCCGGACCGGTTCGCCCGATCCACGCAAGCGGACGGACATCCCACGCCGGACTGGGCCATCGCTTGCTCCTGGGATACCCCGGTGGTGGGAACGGGCGAGCAAGCCTCCGCACAGTTTTATGGAGGAGACCTTCCCGGGATCACCGGCAAACTGGACCACCTGAAGGAACTGGGCGTGGATGTCCTTTACCTGACTCCCTTCTTCCCAGCACGTTCCAACCACCGTTACGACGCTTCCACCTTCGATTCCGTGGATCCGCTCTTGGGCGGCGACCAGGCCTTGGTGGATTTGGTTGAAGCCGCAAATGCGCGGGACATCCGCGTCATGGGGGATCTCACTGCAAACCACTCCGGCGCTGCCCACGAGTGGTTCGTCAAAGCGCTCGCCGATCCGGGATCAGAGGAAGCAGGCTACTACTACTTCAGCACGGACCATTCCAGCTATGAGTCATGGTGGGGAGTCCCGTCACTACCTAAATTCAACTGGTCCTCGGAAGCACTCCGCCGGCGTTTCGTGACGGACGACGATTCCGTGGTTGCCCGCTGGCTTAAGCCGCCGTTCAATCTGGATGGCTGGAGGATCGACGTCGGCAACATGACGGGTCGTCTGGGCGCGATAGATCTCAACCATGAAGTTGCCCGGCTCATCGCTGACCGCGTGCGTGAGATCAACCCGAACGCGTCCCTGCTCGCTGAGTCCACCTCCGATGCCGCCCCCGACGTCACGGGTGAGCACTGGCAGGGTGCCATGTCGTACTCGAATCTCACCCGGCCGCTATGGTCCTGGCTCGCCAAAGACGCACCTGACGTTAACTTCTTCGGCTCGCCCCAGTCCGGGCCTAACAGGATTCCGGCTGAAGATTTCCTCGCGACGCACCAAGACCTCGCAGCGGGATTTAGCTGGAGTGTGCGACAAAACAACATGAACGCCCTCAATACGCACGACACAGCACGTGCAGCCACGGTGATGGTCGACGGCGGCCCGGAAGTGGGCGCGGTGCTCACCTTCTGTTTGCCGGGACTTCCGGTGCTGTTTGCCGGCGATGAGTTTGGATTCGAGGGGTTCAACGGCGAGGACTCCAGGACTCCCATGCCGTGGGCTGAGTCGGGATCGGATGGTGAGCAGGCTCCTGTGGTCAAGGATTGTGTGGTGAAGGACCTACGATCCGTCTACGCAAGCCTCGTGAGGCTCCGCAGGGAACTGCCTGCGCTGACTGTGGGCGGCGTGCGATGGCTGCACGCAGAGGGCGACGCCATGATCTTTGTCCGGGAAACTGTGGAGTCGTCAGTGCTGGTCTTCGTCTCGAGGGACAATGCCGAGGTGGTGCTCGACGATTCGGTTCTCAGCGACACGCAGCTTAAGGCATTGCTACTGTCTCCACTGCACCACTCCGGAACGGTGGCATCGGCAACTGCCGGTCCATCCGGCGTCGAAGGTGTTTGCCTACGCTCGGAAGGTATCTCCGCAGGAATCTGGGCGATCCCCGGAACCCGGCTTCCCACGCGCTAGAGGGCACCCCAGGCGATGCAGGTGCTGGCTAGACTGGCAAGGAAAAGACTGCGAAGACTGCCGGTTTGGCGTGTCCGCGGTGCTCATGTGGAGGGAAAGCCTTGTCGGACGAAACGGCCATCGCCGGAACATCGGGGGAAAGCATCAAGGAACGCACGGTGGGCCGTGGGGAAGCCACCCAGCCACCTGCCATCGAGGGGATTTTCTTGGAGAAGCTTGCCGCTGGACTTGGTGCTGGGCAGGTGACTGACGATGAAGAAACCCTCAGCGTGTACTCAGTGGATCAAGGACCACTGCTGGAAAGGCACCTGCCCCTGGCTGTGGTGTGGGCCGAGTCCGTGGAAGACGTGCAACACATTGTTCGCAGCTGCGCCGCCCATCAGGTGCCGATCGTTCCCCGGGGTGCCGGGACCGGCGTCTCCGGGGGAGCACACGCGACGCAAGGCTGCATTGTCCTGAGTTTGGAACGGATGAACCGCATCCTGGACCTCAATCCCGACGACGAGACCGCCGTCGTCGAACCCGGCGTCATCAACGCCGATCTGAACGCCGCCGCCGCAGAGCACGGTCTCATGTATGCGCCCGACCCCGCCAGCTACAAAATGTCCACCATCGGCGGCAACGTTGCCACCAACGCCGGAGGACTGCGCTGCGCCAAATACGGCGTAACACGCGATTCCGTGCTGGCCCTGGACGTTGTGATGGCCGACGGCTCACTGATGCATACCGGCCATCAGACTTTCAAAGGCGTCGCAGGCTATGACCTGACCGCGCTGCTGGTGGGCTCCGAAGGGACGCTGGGAATTGTGGTGGGCGTGACTGTCCGCCTGAAATACCTGCCGCGAGAGGTCCACACCATTGCTGCGTTCTACCAAGACTTCCGCAGGGCGGCCGCCGGAGTGCTCGCCGTGGGCAGGGCCCGGGTACAGCCGGCCATCATGGAACTGCTGGATAACGGAACTCTGGTGCAGTTGGATGAAATGCATGGTGGTGACCTCCAGACGCGCGGTAAGTCGCTGCTCCTGATCCAGACCGATGGCTTCGGTGCCGCAGCGGAGGCCGACGTCGTCCGGCAGGTCCTCGCTGAAGGCGGCGCCACGGTGACCACGGAAGTCAGCGCCGAAGCCGAGATGCTGGTGGAAATGCGACGCAACAGCCGCGGCGTCGAAGTGGACGACGAATTCAGGGTGGGGGAGGACATCGCCGTCCCGCGCTCCAGGTTGGTGGACTTTGTTGCCGAACTGGAAGCGATGGCCGCCCGATTCCGCGTGATGCTAAAGGTGGTGGCGCACGCAGGAGACGGCAACCTGCACCCGACGTTCTGGATGGAACGTGTGGACCCTGCTACTGATGCGGCTGCTTTGGAGCGGCTCAACGCGGCGTTGGATGAATCCATCCGGGTAGGCCTCGAGATGGGCGGCACCATCACCGGTGAGCACGGCGTGGGCCAATACAAGCTGCGATGGCTCGGCCTGGAGCAGCCCGAGCCCGTGAGGGAGCTGCAGCGGCGCATCAAGGATCTGTTCGACCCGCAAGGGATTCTGAACCCGGGAAAGGCTATCTAGGCGCGTTCCCGGAGTGGCTGTCTTCGGGGGGCGTCCTGCAGGTTCCCTCCTCACCCAACTAGGTAACAGTTCAGGTCGTTCTCAGGGCTGAGAACGACCTGAACTGTTACCTAGTTGGGAAAACAAGACCGATCCGGCTGCCCGGAACCAAGAGGGGGCCTGTCGAGTGGGACCTCTGCGGCGTATCCTCGGCGATATGACGAACTCACCATCAGGGACTCAACAACCGGAAACACCTGCCACGGAAATCCTGGAAACCAACGAATGCTGGGAGCTCCTTCGCGGCGTCTCAGTGGGCAGACTCGCAGTTGTGGTGGATGACCACCCGGACATCTTTCCCGTGAATTACAAGGTTGATCACGGGACCATGGTGTTCAGGACCGGTGAAGGCACCAAACTTCATGCAGCACTAGGCGACGCGCCTGTGGCCATCGAAGCCGACGGCGTCAACGCCGAAACAGGGGTGGCATGGAGCGTGGTGGCTAAGGGGCAAGCGTCGGCCGTGAAGCTGACGCAGGACGTGCTGGATACCATCGGACTCCTCCTGTTCCCGTGGGAAGCAGGCCAGAAGGACCAGTTCATCCGCATCACACCTAGCGAAGTGACGGGCCGTCGCTTCACGGTTACCCCGGCTATGACGTGGTGGACTCCGTTGGATAATGCCCCCACGGCACGAGGCGAGTAAGCCCTAACACCGGGAACCCGGGAAACTCCACTAGTCGTCCGCGTCCGGGTACTCGTCCGCTTCGTCGTACCGGCCGGATTCCTCCACCTCGACCTCAAGGATCTTGAGCAGCTCCGTGTCCGGGTTCAGCATGATGGCAGCTTCGTCGCGGCGGTGCTGCAACACGGTGTCCAAGTAGGACTGCACTGTCTCCGCCAGGGGAACGTACCTGTCCTGCTTCTGGCTCATGTACCAGCGGTGTTCCAACACTTCATGGACAACTTCCGCGGGCTCCAGTTTCCCAGCGAGGTGCCGTGGAATAGACCGCACAATGGGCTCGAAAATCTGGCTGACCCAGATGTGCGCGCTGATTTCCTCGTCCAGGTCCGGGTTGTTGTCTGCCCGGAACTGGTCCATGTCATTGAGGAGCCTGCGGGCCTGGTTCTCCTGGGCGTCCAAGCCGGTGAGGCGCAGCAACCGCCGCTGGTGGTGCCCGGCGTCGACCACCTTGGGCTGGAGCTGGATGGTGGAGCCGTCCGCCGTGGTCTTGATGGCGTACTCCTCCACATCGAAGCCGAGCTCGTTGAGGCGACGGATGCGGGCCGCCACGCGCCAGCGTTCGCCGAGTTCGAAGGACTCTTTTTCCGTCAGCTCGGTCCAGAGTCGACGGTAGCTGTCCATGATCAGCTCGCTGGTGGCCACGGGGTCCACCTTCTCTTCGATGAGCCCGCCGTCCAGCAGGTCCATCAGTTCACCGGCGATGTTCACCCGGGCGATTTCGAGGTCGTATTCGCGCTGGCCCATGGACAGGTCCGGGTAGAGCTCGCCCGTTTCGGCGTCCACCAGGTACGCGGCGAAGGCGCCGGCATCACGGCGGAACAACGTGTTGGACAGTGAGACGTCACCCCAGTAGAAGCCCACAAGGTGCAGGCGCACCAGCAGCAGCGCCTGGGCATCGATGAGCCTGGTCAGGGTGTCCTTGCGCAGCATCTGGGAGAACAGCGCACGGTACGGCATGGAGAACTTCAGGTGCCGCGTAACCAGTACCGGGTTCAGTGGCTTGCCGTCGGCGGTGGTCCTGCCCGTAATGACAGCAACCGGCTCAACACAGGGGACGTCCAGCCGGGCCAGCTTCCGCAGCATGTGGTATTCGTGGCGGGCAACGTGCTCAGAGGTTTCCTTGATGGCGATCACAGAGCCACCCAAGTGCGCGAAGCGGACGATGTGCCGGGAAATACCACGCGGGAGTGCGGCAAGGTTCTCGGCAGGCCAGTCTTCCAACGCGATGTGCCACGGGAGGTCCAGTAACTCCGGATCTGCCGCAGCGGCCGTGATGTTCAGGGATCCGATGACGCTCGCGGGAGGTGCGGAGTCCTGGGCACTCGCGGCTTCGGTTCGGGGGAGCTTTCCGATCTGCCCGTAGTCGGTGGGTTCGTCGTGCCACTGGGCTTCGTTTTGCTCGCTCATGCCTCAATTGTTCCGTACTGGGAGGGCGGGGTTGTAAACGGCCAGTCCGGCTTGGCGGCCCATTCGACGTCGGGCGCTTCCTGGAAGGTGACACCCTGCTTGGCGAGCCGCTCGCCCAAGGCGCCCAGCCGACGTCGGAAGTCACCGGTGTTCCGGGCTTCCTGACCGGACCACGCAACTTCCGCCAACGAAACCAGCCGCGGGTACAGGAGCCAGTAGGCCTGTTGGTTGTTTCGGACCGTCTCGGTCCAGAGAGGGCCTTCGACGCCGAGGATATTGTGGTCTTCCAGGCCGCCCTGGGCAGGATCCCAGTTGTAGTACTCGGCCCAGGTGAAGGGTCCTCCTTCAACCCACTGGAGTCCGATGGGGCTGCTGTCGTTGTACTTCTGATCCAGGTAGCTGTTGGCTGCGGGGGACATGATGACCTTGGAACCGCCCTCACCAGCCTGCCGCACCACGGGAGCGAAATCGCCGTGCCAGTACTGGATCACGGAACCTTCAGGAAGCTCGACGGCGGCGAATTCGTTCCAGCCCACCACGGACTTTCCGGTGTCCGCGCCGATTCGGACGAACTGCTGCACCATCTCGACGTACTCGTCGTGGCCGGTTACCAGGGCTTCGTCGCCGCCAATGTGGAGGTATGGGCCTACCGTGATGGCCGCGAGCTGGCCGAGGACTTCCCGGACGAACTCGTAGGTGGCAGGCAAGTTCGCGCTGAGGGTTGACCAGCCCACCTCCGCGGTGGTTCTCATGGCTTTTGCGACGCCGTCCGGGTTGAGCTGCGGAATGGCGGCGAGGGCGGAATTGACGTGTCCCGGGAGATCGATCTCTGGGACAACCAGGACGTTCTTGCTGGCGGCGTAGGCTTGGATGTCCTTGAAGTCCTGCTGAGTGTAAAACCCTTCGCGGCCCCGTGCAGGCATCGCCGTGTGGACCTCGACAGCTCCTCGGCCGCCCACCGCGGTGAGATTCGCGTAGGGCATTCCGGAAGGGTTGCGCGCAGACCCGGGATCGTGGATCTCGATCCGCCATGCTTGATCGTCAGTAAGGTGCAGGTGCAGGGTGTTCAGCTTGAACTGCGTCATGACGTCGATCTGCTCCTTCACCTCCTCCACTGTGAAGAAGTTGCGGGCAACGTCCAGCATGAGGCCGCGGTACGCGAAGCGAGGCGTATCGAAAATTTCGACGGCGGGAATCACCCAGGTGTGTTCGCTTGAGTCAGCGCCCTCAACGGCCGCCGGTAAGAGCTGGCGAAGCGTCTGGATTCCGTTAAAAAGTCCCGCGGCAGTGGAGGCCGTAAGCCTGACCCCGCCCTCGGTGACGCTGATCGCGTAAGCTTCCGCGCCGCCGTCGAACGCTTCCACCAGCTCCAGTGTGATGTCGCCTGGCCGGGTGTCCTCAACTATCGGCAGTCCAAAACCGGTGCCGCGGCGCAACACGGTGGCGAGCTGCTCAGCGACCGGTACCGCCAGGTGGGCAGCGGTGATCCGTGCTGTGAGTGTGAGGGTGAAAGCCGGGCCATCCAGGAGCGCCACGTGCGAAGGCCGTGGGATCAGGTTATCTGTAGTGTTCATGCCGTTCTTTCACAGGAGTTAGGTTAACGCGAGAGCGGCCCGACCGGGAGGGGTCGGGCCGCTATCACAATGCAGACGTACAGACGCGTCAGCGCCGGTGGGGACTAGTCGCCCAGGCGAAGGCCGGTCTTCGTGTCGAACAAGTGCACGTGGCCGGACTGCGGACGAACGAAGATGGACTCGCCCTTCATCGGGGGGCGACGACCGTCGACGCGTGCAACGATGTCGTGGCTCTTGCCATCAAGGATGGTGTGGCCGTAGACGTAGGCGTCGGCGCCGAGTTCTTCGACAACGTCAACCTCAACCTGGAGGCCTTCGCCGTTGCCGACAGTCTCGAGGTCTTCCGGACGGGAACCGACCGTGACGGTCTGGCCGTGCGCCTCTTCGAGGACGTCGCGCGGCACGGGGTAAACCGTTCCGCCGAACTGCACGCCGCCGTCGACTACAGGCAGTTCAAGCAGGTTCATGGCCGGGGAGCCGATGAAGCCTGCAACGAAGACGTTCTGCGGGCGGTCATAGAGGTTGCGCGGGGTGTCGACCTGCTGCAGCAGGCCGTCCTTCAGGACTGCAACACGGTCGCCCATGGTCATTGCTTCGACCTGGTCGTGCGTCACGTAAACCGTGGTGACGCCGAGGCGACGGGTCAGGGATGCGATCTGCGTACGGGTCTGGACGCGGAGCTTGGCGTCAAGGTTTGAAAGCGGCTCATCCATGAGGAAGACCTGCGGGTTACGAACGATTGCACGGCCCATGGCAACACGCTGGCGCTGACCACCGGAGAGGGCCTTCGGCTTGCGGTCCAGGTACTGCTCAAGGTCGAGAAGCTTGGCGGCTTCGCGGACACGCTCGGCACGCTCTTCCTTGGAGACGCCGGCGATCTTAAGGGCGAAGCCCATGTTGTCCGCAACGGTCATGTGCGGGTACAGGGCGTAGTTCTGGAAGACCATTGCGATGTCGCGGTCCTTCGGCGGGACGTCCGTGACGTCACGATCACCGATCAGGATGCGGCCGGCGTTGACGTCCTCAAGGCCTGCGAGCATGCGCAGCGAGGTGGACTTACCGCAACCGGAGGGTCCAACGAGGACCAGGAATTCGCCATCGGCGATGTCGATGTTGAGCTTATCGACGGCGGGCTTATCTGTGCCCGGGTACAGACGCGTAGCGTTATCAAAAGTAACTGTAGCCACAGTTATCAATCCCTTCACCGGCAGGTACGTGCCGGACGATCCGTTGTGAATGGTTCATTTTCTTCAGTTGAACTCCCCGGCCAATGGCCGGGGAGGATCGCGTGACGCCGCACGGTACTGTGCGTCACATCACAACCAAGAGTATGTCAGACTTTTTGACTAACTACCTAAATGTTACGAATGTCACATGTTGAGTTCGTCACAGATCAGGCCTCAGCCGTGACCCGGCGACGCTCCCGCAGCAGGGCTTCCAACAGCTCCGCCACGTGCACCGGCGCTTCCACGCGGTACTGCGCTTGAGTGAAGTCCAGGCCCACCTTTATGCCAACGTCGTCGCCCATCAGGCGGCCCAGGGCATCCTCATCGGTCACATCGTCGCCTGCGAACAGGATGGCCGTAGCGCCGGTTGCCTGACGGAGGAACTCCACGGCCTCACCCTTGGAAGCATGGATTACGGACGTCTCCAGCACCCGCTTGCCCGTCTTCAGGTAGACACCTGGATGCTCGCGGAGCACCCGCATCGCGGCCTCGACGGCGTCTTCCGCAACGTCGTCGTCGGCCATCCTCGTGTGGAGGACGACGCCGGCAGGCTTGTCTTCGAGCAACGTCCCCGGAGCGATGTTCACGATTTCCGCAAGGACCTCACGGACCGCGGCCAGCTTGAGCCGCTGATCTTCGTCCAGTTCAAGGCCCAATGATCCCTCACCCAGCCAGACCTCAGCGCCGTGGCTGCCGATCAGCAGCGTATCCACCGGAGGCGAGGCGACCAGCCGCAAACTGTCCAGTGCGCGGCCCGAGATGAGGGCCGTCGTCGTGCGTGGCAGTTTTGCCAGGGCATCCAGCGCAGCGGCGGACCGGGGCAGGGGGCGTGCGTCCTCCGCGTGGTCGACGAGAGGGGACAGCGTACCGTCGAAGTCGAGGGCAACCAGGAGGTGCTCCGTGCCGGAAATACGTCGGACGGCGTCCAACAGTTCCGGTGAGAGGGTGAGGTTTTCAGCTGTCATCACGCACCACCTTTTCCTCCAACGCAGCCAGGAACTCGGCTGACCAATGATCAACGTCGTGGTCCAGGATCTGCTTGCGCATCAGCTTCATGCGGCGGCGGGCCTCCTTGGGCGGGAGGTTCACGGCACGCAGGATGGCCGACTTGAGGCCGTCGATGTCGTGCGGGTTGATCAGGAGTGCTTGCTTGAGTTGATCGGCGGCACCGGCGAACTCACTGAGTACCAAAGCGCCATCGTCTTCCGAGCGGGCTGTGACATACTCCTTCGCCACCAGGTTCATGCCATCGCGCAGGGCGGTTACCAGCATGACATCCGCAGCGAGGTACAGCGCCACCATTTCTTCCACCGGATAGCTGTGGTGCAGGTAGCGGACGGCGGTGTTCTGGATGGTGTCGTAAGTGCCGTTGATGTGGCCGACCGTGCCCTCGATTTCCTCGCGCAGCAGCCTGTACTGCTCTACGCGTTCACGGCTGGGGCTCGCCACCTGGATGAGGGTGGCATCTTCCACCTTGATGCTGCCTTCGCGCAGGAGTTCCTCGAAAGCCTTCAAACGGTGGCCGATTCCCTTGGTGTAATCCAGGCGGTCAACACCCAACAAAATGGTCTTGGGATCGCCCAGGTCCTTGCGGATCTGCTTGGCCCGCTCGATGATGTCCGGCCTGGCCGCAAGCTCGCGGATCTGGTCAACGTCGATCGAGATGGGGAAGGCCTGCGCCCGCGCGATGTGAGTGACTTCGCCGTCCGGGCCCTTCACGTGAACCTGCTGCTGCTTGACGCTGGCACCCAGGAACCGGCGCGCCGAGCGCATGAAGTTGCCCGCGTCACTGGGACGCTGGAAGCCCAGGAGGTCGGCGCCCAGCAGGCCATCAATGATTTCCCGGCGCCACGGGAGCTGCGCGAAAATTTCCGGAGGAGGGAAGGGGATGTGGTTGAAGAAGCCGATCTTCAGGTCCGGCCGGGCCTCGCGGAGCATTCGCGGAACCAACTGGAGCTGGTAGTCCTGGACCCACACGGTGGCGCGGTCGGCGGCGTGGCGAATGACGGCGTCGGCGAATTTCTTGTTGACCTGGCGGTATGAATCCCACCACGTACGGTGGAACTCCGGCGGTGCGATGACGTCGTGGTAGAGCGGCCAGATGGTCGCATTGGAGAAACCCTCGTAATAGAGCTCCACTTCGTGGCTGCTGAGCTGAACCGGAACCAGGTCCATGCCTTCGTGGCTGAACGGGCGCACAGTCTCGTCCGGGGCGCCATGCCAACCTACCCACGCGCCGTCGGACTTTGTCATCATCGGGGCGAGAGCTGTGACCAGGCCGCCGGGCGAACGACGCCAGCCATCTCCGCCGTCGCCGTTTCCGTCGCTGCTGCACCGATCTACGGGCAGCCGGTTGGAGACCACCATGAAATCGAACGTGCTCGCCGTGGGCTTCTTGGTTGGAGAAGCCTTGGTGCTTTGTTCGGTAGTGAGTTTTTCGCTTGCCAAATCCTGCATTAACGCTCCCTGGGGTTGCTGTGACTCAACTCCCAGCCTACTAGCGGAATCTTCCCCGGCAGTTGATCGTTCAACAACCGGGTCATGAGGTGTGGAGCAAAGCTTCAAGTTTGCTCCCGTAAACTGACCCCGTTGCCCTAGCTATGCACTTTGACGTCGAATACCCCGAGGAACTGATGAGCCCCGCAAACGAACCACGCCTGTCCAAGGCCGAAAAGACCGCCCAGGCGCGGGAGAAAGCGCGCGCTATCCGCGAAGAACAGTTGAAGAAGGAGAAGCGCAACAAGCTTCTTGTCGGCTGGGGCATCGTGGTGGCCGTGGTTGTCATCATCGCTTTGATTGCGTTTGTAGTTATCGGAAATGCTCAGAACAACGCACCCGTGGCCGATCAGGGGCCCACGCCGGCCAACGGCAACGTCCACGGCGGCATCACGCTGCTGGCCAATACTGAAGTTGTGAAGTCCGAACCTGCCACCGTCAACGTGGCAGATGTCCCAGCTCCGCTTGACACCAAGCCGGCCACGGTGACCGTGCCGGGTGGCGAGGCCGAGGCCGGCAAGCCCGTCAAGGTTATTGCCTACATCGACTTCATCTGCCCCGTCTGCAAGCAGTTCGAGACCGCTTACGGCGAGTCACTCACGAACCTTCGCAACGAAGGCAAAATTTCCGTGGAGTACCGCGCCCTTGGCTTCCTGGACCGGCAGTCCACCACCAACTACTCCTCCCGCGCAGCCAACGCTGCTGCTTGCGTAGTCAACTCTTCCCCCGAGAAGTACGCGGAATTCTTCAACCTGCTCTTCGAGCGCCAGCCGGCTGAAGGCGGAGCAGGCATCTCTGACAACGACCTCAAGAAGATGGCCACCGAAATCGGTGCTGCCAACATCGACTCCTGCATCGACAGCAAGCAGTTCCGTCCGTGGGTAAAGGTTGCCACGCAGGAGGCTGCAGCGATCGGCGTCACCGGTACGCCCACCGTGTTCATCGACGGCAAGCAGTGGGACGGCAGGTCCGACCTCAACGCTGAGATCCAGACTGCAATTACCGCCAAGGGCTAACCCTCGGAACATTACGACGGCGGCCGGTCACCCTTTGCGGGTGGCCGGCCGTTGTTGTGTTGGGGCTGTTGCTGCTGAGGCTTAGGTAGTGAATTTCGTTGACGGGGATGGTCTGGGCTAACCTTATCTAGCGCTCTTTCGCGCTTTGCTTCGGGTAGCCGGAGTGTGCCTCCTTAGCTCAGTTGGCCAGAGCACCGCTCTTGTAAAGCGGGGGTCGTCGGTTCGAATCCGACAGGGGGCTCCACGAACCCCTCCATTCCGGCGATTTTGTCCGGATGGAGGGGTTTTTCGTGTCTGAAATTCAGGGCACTACACGCTTACTACACGCTTTCAAGAAGCCGGACAAGACCTTGGGGCCGGGCGCACGTGATCTGCACGATGTGCATCGAAACCATCGGGTGGTCCGGCGGCCCTGGCAGAGGGACGGTGCCCATTCGGTGATCAGCTATGCCCGGACGACGAGACGCTGCACAAGATCATCAAGGACAGGACCTCATGACCTGTATGAAGCGGCTGCTTTCAGGAAGCGAGCAGCGAATTGAACCATGCAGACTGGTACTGTTGCAGCGCGGCCTGACAGCTCTGGCAATTCAGGGGCTGTCCGCCATACGACTTGCGGTGCCGACGCCCTATCTGAAGACTGGGCGGCGCAAAAGCGGGTCAGGCCCAGTGGGAGCATCAACTGTTATGGGGGAACCGGAAATGCTGGGACACAGAATGTACGCGTGGCGGCGGCCGCTGTGGCCGATCACTTTGGCTATTGTCGTGGCCGACCTCGTCGTTTGGCTCGTTCTGGGTCAGTTCATCGGCCCGAAGCTCCAGGCCAGGAGCGTCGCGGCCCAGGAGCCGGAGGGCTGAGCATTCGGTTCGGTCGGTCAGGCATGACGGAAGCGATTGCTCTGGCGTGCTGTGAAGGCCACGGGCAGCGCGGTTGAGTCGAAAGTTTCGGGTATCTAGCCGTGCCTGTTCCAGCGTCCTGCCCTGTCGGCGAAAGCGTCCAAGGCCGCAATGATGTCCGGAGCCACCCACACCCGGGCGCCGCGGATTTTGCCGGCGGATGCCAGAACCCCGGCTTCCTCCAGGCGTTCCACGGCGCGGTAGGCCGTCGCCAGGGAAGCCCCGGTGTGTTCTGCGACCATCTCAGCGGTCAGTGCCGGTTCCCGCGGTACCAGGTCCAGGACCTTGCGAACGGACGAGGAGCCGCCGACCAGGCGTTCCCGGTAGCTTGCCTGTACCGCCCCGATGTCTGCCGCCAGCTGCCGGCCGTTGTCGACGGCGCGGACAGCGGACTCTGCAAAGCGTTCCACGATCGGCTTAATGTCCCCTTCGCGGTAGGCACCCAGAGCATCGAAGTACAGACGAGTGTCCGTCAATAAACCTGAGGACACTGGCACGGTGACGTTCTCGGTAACACCCTTGGCCCGGAGCAGAGCACTGACGATGGCCCGCCCGGTGCGTCCGTTGCCGTCAGCGAACGGGTGGATGGTCTCGAACTGGGCGTGCGCGATCGCCGCCTGGATCAGTGCCGGGATGTCGTCACGCCGCATAAAGGCGACCAGGTCCTCGACCGCTGGCTTTACCCAGTGAGGGTGGGGCGGGACGAACTCGGCGGTGTGCGGGGAATTGCCGCGGATCCAGTTCTGGGCGTCCCGGTACTCACCGGCGATGTTTTCGTCGGAGGCATTCAGCAGGGCATGGTGCATGACTGCAATGTTCTCCACTGACAGGTCCTCGGATAGGTCTATCGCTGCCTGCAGGGCACGGACGTTGGAGGCGATCAGCGAGGCGTTCGTACTGGAGGTGTCTCCGAGCTGGGCCAAGGCGATTTTGCGTGCGCTGGCGGTCAGGTTCTCAATCTGTGAGCTGGAGGCGGACTCGCTGCGCAACAGCAGCGCCGCGAACGGCGTGGTGTCCCGGCCCAGCTCGGCGTCGAAGCGGACCATCTCCACCGTTGCCGCCTCTGCCAGCGCCTGCGTGCGGGAATCAATGGCTGGGTCCAGACCGGCGATCTCGGGGGCGATTGCGGCCTCGTAGGGACCGCGGGCGAGCAGCCGCTGCCGTCGGGAGGCACCACGGTCAGGGTCGGTTTCCCAAGGATGCTGCTCGTACCCAATGGCCGGCCAGACACCGGTACCTGGGGTCAGGGAGATGCCAGGTTCGAAGTGCGCGCTGGCGGTGAACTCTCCGCCGGCAGGGATGCCGCGGGGCTGTCGGATCTGGGAGGTCATGGTTTCCTTTTGAGAAGGCTGTATCGTGATTTTCTCATAATGGGAGTGAAATGAGAATATCAGCGCTCCTCGTTGTCATGTTTAGGGTGCTCATCCGAACGTCCAACTATTGACACTTACCCCACCACGGTAGGGATTGGCGCCAGCTTGCGTGTGGAGCGCCTGGCCATGGCCGGCACTCGACGTGGCCGCGCGTGGACGGCCAAGACTGCGTGGGCCGCGTTGGCTCTGCTCTCTGGTCATAACCCCACCTGGATCAGCGCGTCGGAGAAGTCCCGGTTGAAGAGCCGGCTGCGTGAGCTGGACGCCGATGCCGTTCATGTTCTTGCCCGGAACAAGGACAAAACCCACCGCTATCGGGCGACCCCGGACGGGGTGGCCGCACTTAACGACCACCTGATCCCAAGTGGTGCCTCCGCCATGCGCGAGGAATCTATTGCAGGGACCTTCGGGATGGCCGGTGGGAGCGGGACTGCCGAAGGATATGTCATGGTCGGCGACGTATCCGCCCTCGCGGACGCGTTCGGCCTGATTGAAGATCCCGACGGGAACGCCATCATTCATGAAGTCGATCTGGATGAGCCCTTCGCCGACGGCCGTGCCCCGGTGGCGGCCATCGCCGTCGATCTCATGGACTCCCTGGCGACCCGCGAACGCAGCGCAGGACAACGCGTCATCAACGAACTGCTCCATGTCTGAAGCTGAACTGGACGCCGTCGCCGAAGTGGCAGACGACCGCGAGACCTGGGATGTGCCCGTGCCTCCGGGAGGTTGTGGAACACCGTGGCCCCAGTGCGTGGAACTGGCCGGGGCGTTGCCGTCCACCCAATGGACGTTGATCGGTGGTCTCATGGTGCGGCTGCACGCCGCGGCCGCTGCTGGACCCAGCCGACCGAATACCGGCCATGGACACACTGCGCATACTTGCCGCCAATCACAGTCTGCCGCCGGCTAACCGCCTCAAATTCGGCTGATGGCGTCGAAGGAACGGCTGTCAAATAACAATGGTCAGAAAATCCCGGCCATTGTTATTTGACGCGAAGGCCATAGCCCGGTCTACGTCTACGCAGGTCAATAGTGAAGGGCTTGATGTGGCAGCAGAAGAGTACAACGGCAAGTCCGTCTACAAGGCGTTCTATCCGAACAAGAAGCAAAATGCCCTTGCCCAGACGGGCCCAAGGGCCAAAAAGGGTTGGCCGCATCGGCCATGGATCCGGCTACCTAGTGCTTTCCTTGCGCTTTTTGACCCGTCGGATGATGAGCCACACTATGAAGGCAGCAAGCCCTGCGTATACGGCGTAATTGAGGAACCGTGAGTACTGGTCCACAAGATGATATTGCTTGCCGAGCAGTGATCCCGCGCCAATCAGCAGCGCGTTCCACACGCCGGTCCCGGCCACGGTAAAGAGGCTGAACGTCGTCAGGTTCATGCGTTCGGCACCAGCCGGGAGGGAGATAAGGCTGCGCACGCCGGGTAGCAGCCGACCAAAGAGAATAGCTGATTTGCCGTGGCGTTCGAACCAGTCGGCGGCCTTCTCAAAGTCTTCCCGATCAACCAGCGGCAGTTTTGAAAGTAACCGAATGGAACGTTCCAACCCCACCTTGTATCCCAGCCAGTAGAGGAGCATTGCGCCCACATATGCCCCGAGGGTGCTGGTGACGAACACCAGGATCAGGTTCATGCTTCCCTGCTGGGTAAGGAATCCAGCCAATGGGAGGATCACTTCACTGGGTATGGGCGGAAATACAGTCTCCAGAAGTGTCAATAAGCCCACGCCCCATTCGCCGAGGGCTTCGATTACCTGCGCGGCGATACCGACAATCCCGGTTAATTCCTCGGCTGCAGCAGTCGCCTTGTGAAAGCTGATCAGGTCGATCTCCTTTCATAAAGGACGTTCCGTGAAGGCCTGAAGCGCAAGCTGCCGGTTCCAAAGGGAAGCCCAGTGATGGGGGACCACTGGGCTTCCACCTCAACGCTATTCCTATCCACGTCCTCGGGCAACAAGCAATGTCACGAGGTTGCTAGGCAGGTGAATGAGCGGCAACGGAGTCGCGCTCAACTGCCGGGCAGGCGATCTTCACAGCGGACTCAAGAGGCGCGGCGTCAAGGCCCAAAAGCATGCGAACGCCCGCAGCGCCTAGTTCATAGTGGGGCAGTGACACCGTTGAAAGCGGCGGCCGGAGGTGGGCGGCGATGACTTCCTGGTTGTCGAAACCCACCACGGCGATGTCCTCCGGGATGGAGAGGCCGTTTTCCCGCAAGCCATCGTAAAGACCCATGGCCATGCGGTCGTTGTAGCAGTACACCGCGCTGACCCCAAGCTGGAGCAGATCATCCGTGGCGCCGTAGCCGCCTTCCTGATCCGGGTACGCTTCGAGCACCAAATCGGGATCAAAAGGAATGCCGGCATCTTCGAGTGCGTCCTTGTAGCCCTGAAGTCGTCCGTCTTTGGCGGGTGCAGGGGTTGTGGTGTTGATAAATGCGATTCGCCGGTGGCCGCTACGGAGCAGGATCTGAGTGGCAGACTGTCCGCCTTGCGCTTCATCCGGTACTACGGCCCGCGCGGCCCCGGCGTCGGGGGAGAAACAGTTGACGAGGACAAAATCCGCCTCGCGAAGGGTATCCGGGATGCCGGTGGGGCGGTGGAACCACGTTGAGTAAAGGATGCCGCGGACTTTGTATTCCAGCATCATGGCGATGGCATCCTTTTCGAGGTCTTGGTTGCCTTCGGTATTGGCGATCAGGAGTGCGTAGCCATGCTTCCAGGCTTCGTCCTGAGCACCATGGATTATCTGGCCGGCGAAGGGTGTGGTGGCTACGCCGTCGGCCACCAACCCGATGAACTTCGAGGTTCCACTGACCAGTGTTTTGGCCATGGCATTCGGACGGTAACCCAGCTGAGCAATCGCCTCGGTGACCCGTTGACGAGTCTCGTCAGCAATGCGCGCGTTCTTCTTTTTGTTGATGACCAGGGAGACCGTGGCAGTGGACACACCCGCTAGTTCAGCGACTTCGCGGAGGGTCACCGGATGGGCACGGCCCGCTCTGGCGTGAACGACGGGGGCGGCCGCGTTGCCTGGATTTTTCTCCTGCGAAATCATCTGTCCTCCTTTTGGAGTATATCCGTCTGCCATGGCGGTCATCCCTTCGTCGCCCCGCTTTCAAGGCCCTGGATCATGGCCTTGTTCAGGACCAGGAAGACCAGGAGCAGGGGAGTAATGGTCACACAGACCGCAGCAAAGGTCGCTGTCCAGTCCACCTTGCCCATGGCGCCGATGTAGTTTTGCAGGCCCAGCGGAATCGTCTTCAAGTCCTCGGAGAGAACAAAAGTGTTGGCGAAGATGAAGTCGTTCCAAATGAAGATGCTGTTCACCAGGACAACGGTGACCACGGTGTTCAGTGACAGTGGCAGGGTTATCAAACCGAAAATCCTGTACGGGCCGGCGCCATCCAAGGACGCGGCCTCGTAGGTTTCCCGCGGAATGTACTCGAAGAAGGATGAGAAGAGGTAAATGGACATCGGCAAAGCGAAGCCTGCCAGAGGGATGATCATCGACTGATAGGTGTCCAGCAGGTTCACTGCGGAGTAGTCGATGAACAGCGGGACCAAAGCGATCTGAACGGGAACAATGATCCCCACCAGGAACAATGCACGTACGAACCGGCTCAGGCGGAAGCCGAGAACCTGAAGGGCATACGCAGCCATCATGCCGAACAACACGATGAGGATGTTGGCGCCCATGGTCACAATGAAGCTGTTCAGGATGTTCCGGCCCAGGTCGCCGGTTTCAAAGGCCCTCGCATAGTTTTCCCACGTCAGCGAGCTGGGGAGCGCGAAGGGATCGCCGGTTGCAAAGTCGTGTTCCGTCCGCAGGCTGGTAAGGAACAGCCAGGCGAGCGGGTAGACCTGGACGACGACGATGAGCATAATCAGGACCCGGGAGAGTGTCCGGTACAGGCTCGGCTGGCGCCGCCGTCGCTGATGGACCGTCGAAGACAGAGCCGATCCGCGCGGCGTAGACGGGGCTGTCTGGGTGATCATGAATCTGCCTTCCGCTTGAGCATGAACAAGATGAGGCCGACGGCGACGAGGCACTCGATCACGATGAAGACGGAGATGGTACTTGCGTAACCGAAGTCCGTGCTGGTGAAGGCTGTCTTGTACATGTAGGTGGTGAGCAGTTCGGAGGACTGCCCTGGGCCACCGTTGGTCATGAGGTATGGAATATCGAAGCCTCGCAGGCCGTAGGTAGTGGCCATGATGGTGGTGGTAATCCACACAGGACGTATATAGGGGAACCTGATCTTGGTGAAGAGGGTCCACTTCGAGGCGCCGTCCAAGACCGCTGCTTCCTCCAGTTCCTTGGGCACGGCTATCAGTGCTGCGTAAATGATGAGCATGTACAGCCCTGTAAACCGCCAGCCTTCAGGGGCGGACACGGCGGCCAACACGGTGTTCACATCGGAGAGCCAAGCCCGCTCAAAGGAACCCAAACCTACCCAATGCAGCAGCTGGTTCAACAAGCCCACGGGGTCAATGGAGTAGATACGGACAAAGAGGAATGCGATCGCGACGGTGGAGATCACGGCTGGCAGCAAGTACAGGGTTTTGATGAGTTCCCGGCCCCGGCGAAGTGACGTGAGCAGGCTGGCTACAACCAGTGCTCCGCCGAGCTGCAGCACCAGGCAGATGGCCAGGTAGAGGAGCGCGTTGAAGAAGGACCTCCAGAAAATGTCGTCCGCGGTGAGCATCCGCACATAGTTGGCGAGTCCTACGAACTCCATCTCGCTGATGCCGTTCCACGAGAAGAAGCTCAGGAACAACGACTGAAGAATCGGGAAGAGTACGGCTGCGCAGTAAAGCAACAGTGGTGGAAGCAGGAAAACCAGGACCGAGGTCCTTGACCTGTTGGGTAGCATGGTGAGCCTTTCGGGCGGGGGCCTTGGGAGCCCCCGCCGCTTCGGTTTTACTTGAAGAACTTGGGGGCGTTCTGCTTGATGGCACCGTCCATGGTCTTGGTGAACTGTTCGGGCGTAATGTTGCCCTGGACCAGGAGGACGAGTTCCTGTTGCAGCCGGCCGTTGGTGGTGGGGTCCAGCTGGGTATCCCACGGCATTGCTTGCTTGTCCCCAAGGGTGTTGGCAGTTTCCAGCGCCTTCTTGTACAGCGGAGTCGCGTTCGCCGGGATGGCCGTTTGTACGTTGGTGGTGGGGGAGAGGGCTCCGGTGGCAGCGTATTCAGCCGGGTACTTCTCCAGGGCGAACTTCAGGAAGTCGCTCACCAACGGGTCGTACGTCTTTGAGTTCACTGCCATTCCAATGCCGGAGGGCGAGACGAACTCGTTTGCAGCGGTCACGGAACCTTCAGTGGTGGGCAAGGTGAAGAAATCGATGTCGTCGCGGACCTCAGGGTTGAGTTTGTCGGTGGCGAGGCTCGGAAGTTCCCAGGTGCCGATGTTGTACATGGCGGCCTGTCCCGAGGTGAACTGGTTCTGCGCATCCGAATATCCCTGGGCGGAGAAGCCCTCTTGGAAGCACTTGGCCTTGCCAAGGTCAGCCATCCACTTCACGGTCTTCTGGCCAGCGGCATCCGAGAAGGACGCTTCGCCCTTCTTCAGCTTTTGGACGAAGTCGGGCCCCGCTTCACGGAACGGCTGGTACGCGACGTAGCGTTCCAGCGGCCACTGGTCTTGCCCGTCGATGGCGATCGGTGTGATCCCGGCATTGCGAAGGGCGGTGCACATGGCGGGGATGTCATCGAGGGACTTTGGCACGGAAACGCCGGCCTTCTCCATCAAGGCCTTGTTGTACCAGATGAATTCGAGTTCGAACTGGAACGGAATCATGTACAGGGAGCCGTCGTCAAAGCGCTGGTAGTCCAGTGCGCCGGGACGGTAATCGTCGTAGACGTCCAGTGATTTCAGGAGCTTGTGGGCGTCCACCATTTTGCCCTGCTTGGCCAGTTCCTGGGCGAAAGGCGTGGCATCGGTATCGAACAATTCGGGAAGCTTGTTGGCTGCGGCCAGGGTTTCAAGCTTTTGTATGTAAGAGGGCCGGTCCGGGGTGGTGATGAGGTTCAGTGCGAAGCCCGGGTGTTCCTTGGCGTAGTCGTCCGCGAGCTTCTTCATGATGTTGATGACAGCTCCGTCGGCGGGCCTGGAGAGCAACCAGGATATTTCGCGGGGCTTGATCTCGCCGGTAGGGCTGACGTTGGAGGGGTCACTGGCGGTTCCTCCGCCGCCGCAGGCTGTCAAAGCCAAGGCAGCGGCGGCTGCGACGGCAGCGGCACGGAATAGTTTCTTCATAGCGGCAATCTCCCTTGATTGAACAGAGGTTGGGGATGGGGCGGTATTCAGTTGTCGGTGCGCTGACGTATCTCAAGTTCGGTGACGGTGGCGGTTCCTTCGCCCGCGAAGACGCCTATCCTTCCTGCCGTCAGGTCGTAGATCCTGGTGCTGAGCGCAACCTGACGGTCGACGACGGCGACGCAAATGTCGCCGTCGACGATGACCTCAAGGGTGTGCTCGCCAGGTGTAAGGTCGCAGGGCCGTTCGAGTTCGATGTCGAAGGGGACGTCGCCCGAAACATGCCACTGTGCGTCCCCGGTGATGGTGCGCGGCCAGCGGTCGAAGACAAGCCGCCCGCGTTTGGGTTCCAACCGCAGAACGTAGGATTGATCGCCGTCGTGGCTTGAACGCAGCAGCAGCCCGCATTCGCTGGTGTCGGCGGCGATGTCAATGACAGCTTTGGCGTAAAACTGCTGGGGCAGTTCCTCGTCGGAGACCATAGCGGTGTAACCGTCCGGCACGTGGAGCCGAGCCGGTAAGGAACTTGCTAGTGACAGGGGGACGTCGTCCCAGAAGCTCTCCACGAGTTCATCTGCGAAGGAAAAACCCAGTGTCCCGTCGGGGTTTTGGAGGGCTTCCAGCACGGACATTGTTCCGGCCCACTGCCATGGACCCTGATCTGCGTTGCCTTCTTTGCTGGCAATCCATCCGAAGAAGAAGCGCCGCCCTTCCCGCTCTGCGGTTTTTGACGCGTAGAAGGCACGGCCGTCAATACTGTCCAATGCGGGCACAGTCCAGGGCCCGTCGGGGCTTTTGGACATGCGGTACCGGGTGGTGAACGATTCCGAGAATTCGGAGTACACCATGTACCACCAGTCGCCCCACTGGAAAACGTCCGGGCATTCGTGCGTGATGTACCGGCGCGGATCCCAGAACGGTTCGGTGTGCTGCCAGGTCATCAGGTCCGTGGACACACACTGCGCGATGACGCCGCGGCGACGTGTCGGGCCGGTTGAATGCCTTGCCGCGAGTAGCATCCTCCACTGGTTCTTGCTGTCGTCCCAAAACACAAAGGGATCCCGCCAGTCGCCGGACTCGTAGCCGTCCGGAGCTCCGAAGGTGAGCTCGGGGTGTTTTTGCCAACTACCCATGCCGTCAGTGCTCGTGGCGTGCATGACCAATTGAAGGGGAGTTCCGTCGGCGCCGAGGTTGCGGGGGTTCTGGCCGGTGTAGAACAGGTGATGGACGCCGGACAGGTCCGTGATGATGCTGCCCGTGTAGGCGTTGAAGTCCAGGTCGGTTTCGCTGCCGTGGTGCAACGAAACGCCATGGTCCTCAAACTGGGTGAGGTCTTTTGTGGTGACCAGATTCCACGAGGTGCCGGGTTTAGGGGAAGAGCGGTCTTCGTGAAGGTAGAAGAGCCAGAACTCCCCGTCCTTCTCGAAGGGAATGAGGTCCCCAACCCAGCCGTTGGCGGGTTGGAAGAAGACTGAGCGTTTCATCTGCGCTGATGTCCATTCTGCTAAAGCGTTTGATCACTGAAAGCTAGCGTGTAATTCCAGACTGTTCAAGCGTTTTAGCAAAATTCCTTCCCACTATTTTTACTCCTGCTAAAACGCTTGACCACAGCCAGTCCGTGCCGCTAGGGTCCTGCATAGCTTCGGCTTCCCACCGCATGAACGACTCTTTGGCGCGCTGTTGCGCCGAATCTTGAGAGGAACGAATCAATGACGTACGAAATCTCTCGACGCACTGCACTGCAGGGTGCAGGGGCTGGCGCCATCGCGCTGTTCTTGAGCAACGCTGCCCCCGCAGCCGCAGGCACCCCGGCATCACTTCGGGCCATCTACCACATGACTCCGCCTTCGGGCTGGCTGTGTGATCCTCAACGCCCCGTCCATACCAACGGCGCCTACCAGCTCTACTACCTCCACTCCGGTCAGAACAACGGCCCGGGTGGTTGGGACCACGCGACCACAAGTGACGGCGTCTCTTTCACACACCATGGTGTGGCGATCCCCCTGCAGCCCGACTTCCCGGTGTGGTCAGGATCGGCCGTAGTGGACTCGGCGAATACCGCTGGTTTCGGTGCCGGGGCGGTAGTCGCGCTGGCAACCCAGCCGACTGACGGCGTTCGAAAGTTCCAGGAGCAATACCTCTATTGGTCTACCGACGGCGGCTACACGTTCGCCGCCCTCCCGGACCCAGTGATCGTAAACACTGACGGACGAACTGCCACAACCCAAGCTGAGATTGAGAACGCAGAGTGGTTCCGCGACCCGAAGATCCACTGGGACGGAGTGCGCAATGAGTGGGTGTGTGTGATCGGACGGGCGCGGTACGCAGCGTTTTACACCTCAGCAAATTTGCGGGACTGGAACTGGAAATCCAACTTCGACTACCCGAACCACGCCCTCGGAGGTATTGAATGCCCGGATCTGTTTGAGATGACTGCCGACGACGGCACGCGGCATTGGGTATTTGGCGCGAGCATGGACGCCTACAGTATTGATCTTCCAATGACCTTTGCTTATTGGACGGGTGCCTGGAATGGCACGGCATTCGTTGCTGACGACCTCACGCCACAGTGGCTCGACTGGGGATGGGACTGGTACGCCGCCGTGACGTGGCCCTCCGTCGAGGCTCCCGATACGAAGCGCCTGGCCATCGCTTGGATGAACAACTGGAAGTACGCCGCCCGCGACGTACCCACAGATGCCTCCGATGGTTACAACGGGCAGAACTCCATTACGCGGGAACTGCGGTTGGAACGCCAGTCCGGAGGCTGGTACAGCTTGCTCAGCTCCCCGGTCGGCGCGCTGCAAGGTTACGTCACCGCCACCACGGTCCTGCCCGACCGCACGGTTGACGGCAGCGTGATACTGCCGTGGAACGGGCGTGCTTACGAGCTGGAGCTCGACATTTCATGGAACCTGGCCGCTAACGTTGGCGTATCTGTTGGCCGTTCCCTGGACGGTTCCCGTCATACCAATATCGGCAAGTACGGCGACGAGTTATACGTCGACCGGGCGCCTTCAGATCAGGGTGGCTACACATTGGTGCCGTACACTCGGGCCGCAGCACCTATTGATGCCACCGCGCGGTCAGTCCACCTACGCATCTTCGTGGACACGCAGAGCGTTGAGGTGTTTGTGAACTCGGGGCACACGGTGATTTCACAGCAGGTTCACTTCGCAGACGGCGACACAGGGCTTTCGCTGTATGCGGACGGTGGCCCCGCGAACTTCACCGGAATCACCATCCGGGAGTTTGGCGATCCGCTGTAGCCGGGCTGGTGCCGGCCGCCTCGGTGCTAAGCGCCGTGCGGCCGCGTATGGGCGTGATGGCCCGAGCGGACCTTCAGTGAGGATGGTCGAAAACGGTGGACGGCGCGCGGCTCGCGCCTTGGATGACGGGGGTGGCGTGCTCTCGGCTTATGCTCCTCCTCGGCACGCGACGAGGGAAGCAGTGCCAAGGGCAGGATGGTGGCTCCGAGCCAGACAACCACTCCGATAAACACTAAGAGGATGGCTGAAGTGGGCTCCATGGACTAAGCATAGGCACAACTGTCACTGTTTATAAGTACCCTGATGACCCTTGGGGGTGGCAGCATCCTTGACAACTCCGGTGTTGCCACCACACTGAATCCATGTACGGGAACAGCCGCGTATCAGCCCAGTTTTCCATGTCCCTTGATGGATTCATCGCCCGCGAGGATGACGGAATCGGCCCTTTGTTTGATTGGTACGAGGCCGGATCCGTGGAAACCTGGATGCCCGGCCACCCTGTGCCGTTTCATCTCAGCGAAGCCGACGCCGACTATTGGAAGTCACTTCCGAGGGAGGGCGCGTTCATCTCCGGCCGACGTATCTTCGACGTGGCAAAGGGGTGGGGCGGTCACCCGCCTGATGAGTCACCCACGGTCGTCCTGACGCATCGCGAACCACCGCAGGATTGGCCGCCGGCCAGGAGGGATGGGAAGCCCGCGCCGTTTGAATTCGTAGGGGACCTGGACTCGGCCCTGGAGCGTGCCGCCCACTTCGCGGCGGGCAGGGAGATTGGCGTTGCCGGCGCGGACGTGGTGCAGCAGTGCTTGCGCCGCGGTGTGGTGGACGAACTCCGTGTTGACCTGGTGCCGGTACTGCTCGGAAGCGGAATCCGTTGGTTCGGAGACTTGGCAACGGACATCCTGCTCGATGATCCCGTGATCGTTCCTGGAACCCGCGTCACCCATCTTGTCTATCAGATACGCTCCCCGGCCTCGCGCTGACGTCACGAATGCGAGGTTATCCACAACCGGAGAAACAGCGTACGACGGCGGGTGCCCGCCCGCGCTAGGCTGGTCACCTCGGCTGATGCAAGTGGCCGCAGGAACCACAACGCGGAGCCACACCTTAAATGTCCGATGACCTTGCCTTGACCGCCTTGGCGGCCTCCTCTTTTTCCTTGCCCGAGCTGCGCGACGGCCAACTCGCCGGCATGACCGCCCTCGTAGAGGGGCGTGATGTCCTGGCTGTCATGCCCACCGGGTACGGAAAGTCTGCTATCTATCAAGTCGCAGCGCTGCACCTTTACAACCAAACGGGGCGGCCCGCCGTCGTCGTCTCTCCCCTCATCGCCTTACAGGAAGACCAACTGGACGGGTTGACTGACGATTTGGGTGAGGGCGCTGCCGTCGCCATCAATTCATCCCGAAGTGATTCAGAGGTGGAGGAAGCTTGGCGGGCAGCTGAGTCCGGCAAAGCGGTGTTCCTGTTCCTTGCCCCGGAGCAATTGGCCAAGCAGGAGACCGTGGAGCGTATCGCCAAGCTGGACATCACTATGTTCGTAGTGGACGAGGCACATTGCGTCTCCTCCTGGGGCCATGACTTCCGGCCGGACTACCTCGAACTGGGCAATGTCCGCGAACGTCTGGGTAAGCCGCCGGTCATAGCACTCACCGCAACGGCGTCCCCACCTGTGCGTGACGAGATCGTGAAGCGGCTCGGCATGACAGAGCCGGCCGTCCTGGTTCGAGGTTTCGACCGCCCCAATATCAGCCTCGACGTTGTCCGGCACCAAGACGACAAAGGCAAGCGACAAGCCGTGGTGGAACACGTCGCAGCGCTTGCCAAGGCGGAGGGCCTGGGGCTGTTGTACGCCGCCACCCGCAAGGACACTGAGAAGTACGCGGCCAAGCTGACAGAAGAAGGTCTTCGCGCAGAGGCTTACCATGCAGGCCGCACAGACACCGACCGGGAGAGCATCCATGACCAATTCCTGGATGACCAACTGGACGTAGTGGTTGCTACCACTGCCTTTGGCATGGGCATTGACAAACCTAATGTCCGGTTTGTGGTGCACGCGGATATTCCGGAGTCCCTGGACTCTTACTACCAGGAAATCGGCCGGGCCGGCCGCGATGGTGAACCGGCAGCTGCGATACTGCACTACCGTGCCGAGGACTTGGGGTTGCGAAAGTTCTTCGCAACCCACTCTCCGGACGCAGAGTCGCTCATGGCCGTCCTGCAAGTCATCAAGAACGCCGGCGCGCCTGCTCCGAAGACGGCCTTGGTGGAGCTCAGCGGTTTCCCTGCCCGCCGTGTCACGGCGCTGGTAAACCAGCTGGAGGAAGCCGGCGCGGTGACAACAGGTAAGCGCGGCACCCGACTCAGCTCCAAGGCCAAGCTGGCCACACTGGTGGACCGCGCCGTCGAGCTGGCTGAGGCGCGGCAGCGTGTGGACCAGTCGCGGCTCACCATGATGCGAGGTTATGCGGAGACGGATTCCTGCCGTCGCCAGTTCCTGCTGGGCTACTTTGGCGAGGACCTGCCGGAGCCTTGCGGCAACTGCGATGCCTGCGCTGAAATTCACGACGACGCCGGGCCGGGTTCCACCGGGCACCCCACCTCGGACGCAGAGAACCTGTTTCCGTTGCAGTCCACTGTGATCCACAAAGAATGGGGTCCGGGCCTGGTGATGCGGCATGAGGACGATGTCATGACTGTTCTGTTCGAACAGGAGGGCTACAAGACCCTTTCGCGCACCGCCGTCGTTGAGCATGAATTGCTGAAGCTTGCTTAGGCGCGGGCCGGATGCACGCCTGACTTTCCACGAAAGATCATCACCATCAGCAGTCCAGTCAAAGCCGTCCCGCTCACGAGATACAGCACCCCGCCCCAAGGAGAGTAATCGCCGCCGGATATGAAAAACGCGTCCGCCAAGGCCATTCCGGCGGAGAAGGACGCGAAGAAATATATAGGTGCGCCGAGCACCAAGATCAAGAGCTGGAGAATCACAACGGTTCTCATCCGTGAGATAACGCGTCTTGCAGTCAGCAAAACCACAAGGGCACCAAGAACCGATCCAATGCTTGACCATGTCAACACCGCAGCCAACGAAATTGACTCGTTGCGTCGGGCCAAGCCCTGATGTATCTCGTCCAGGGTGGCGCCCGGAATAGCGGCGAGAGGGTTCCACACCAGGATCTGCAACGCCGCGCAGAGTGCATAAGCCGCTATTGCGAGCAGCCCAACGAGGCTTACGATCACACGCGATGATTGAGTGCTGCTTCCTCTAGTCCCCATGGAGGCAGCCTAGGGGAATCAGGTATTGAGCTCCAGCATGAGGGCGGGCAGTTCGTCAGCGAGCTCCCGGGCCAGGAAACCCAGGGGGCCGAGCTTGCTCGCTAGCCGGTCGGCGGCGGCCGCGTGAAGATGAGTCCCCCAGCAAGCGGCTTGGGCATCGCTGGTACCGCGCGCCCGGAGCCCGGCGATGGCCCCCGCCAAAACATCGCCGCTTCCCGATGTTCCCAGGCCACCGTAGCCCGTGGTGATCTTCCACAGAGTCGAGTCTTCCAGGGAACCCGGAGTCGCGATGTATCCCTGGCAACTAACCACCGCATCAAATCGCCGGGCGACCTCAGCAACATCAGCCCCCAGATCCTCCACGTCCCTGCCCAGGAGAATTCCTGTTTCTGTGGGGTTCGGAGTCAGGATCAGCCGGCCACGCCACGGTCCCAAGTCGTCCTTGATCTTCACCAACCCGCCCAAGGCGTAGGCATCAAGAACGACGGCGGGAGCTCCGCCGTCGTCCGTGGCACCGCGGGGTTCCTCCCGCTCCAGCAGCGCTCGCAGCAGCGATTCGGCGAGTTCGGGATCATCCAAACCCGGGCCGACCAGCACGGCGTCGGCCCGTTCCAGGTAGGACGAGATCCGGTCCAACCCTTCACCTGTCACGGACCCGTCGGCGGTCTCGGGCAGGGCGATTGAGCCGCACTCCGGCAGTGCAACTCCAACTTGCACGGCTACGGATTCGGCCACGGCCAAGGTAATTTTCCCCGCCCCCGCACGAAGGGCTGCGGTCCCGGCGAGCAAAGCCGCGCCAGGGGTCGCCCGGGCTCCACCAATGACCAACACTGCACCGCGTGAGTACTTGTCTTCTCCGGGCGCCGGTAGCGGCCAATCACGCAGAAGCGACGGTGTCACCAGTGTGGGTGCGTTGGAATCACTGTGGGTGGACACTGGCATCTCCCGCGTGTTCCGTGACAGTGACACCCTGTTCCGTAAGGTGGTCAGCCACATTGAAGCTCTCCAGTTCCCAAGGCCCCGCGCCCGAAGGCCGCACGTACCGGGTGATGGATGCATTCAGCACTGATGTCGTTGCCGCAAGGTCCAGGATTTCCTGCTCGGACATGCCTTCCAGGACATAGCGGACCAGCAGGATGACGGCGTCGTGGCAGACCAGCATCACCCGGTGCCCTGTTCCCAGGGTGTTGAGCTCATCCAGGATGGAACGAAGGCGGAGTGCGACGTCGGCCCACGATTCACCACCGGGCGGCCTGTAGTAGAGCTTGCCCAGCCACAGCCGCCGCTCGGCTTCGTCCGGATATCGGGTCTCCACGCCTAATCGTGTAAGCCGGTCCAGAATGCCTAATTCCCGGTCGCGGAGGCGTTCATCGGTGAGTACTTTCACGGGCCAGCCGGCGGTCTCAACAGCGATTTCCGCGGTCTGCCGGGCCCGCGCGTAGGGGGAGGAGACAACTGCATCCGGGCGGAGTTCATCGGCGATCCGGGCCAACGCCGTACCCAATGCTTTAGCCTGGTCCCGTCCGGTGCCTGATAGGTTCACATCAGCATCCCTGGCCGGAACATCGATCACTTCGGCTCCAGCCAAGCGAGCCTCCGTCGCGGCCACGTTGCCTTCGCTCTCGCCGTGCCGGACCAGGAGCAACTCCACAGCGCCGGCCTCCTGCACTGCGTCCGTCAGCCCGTCCTCATTCACAAAGATCACCCTTTCGCGTGCGTCGCCGAATGCAGAACACTACCCACTGCGTACCCACAGGGCCAGAAGATAAACGCTCGACGGCGATCGCGAACCCCTGTTGTCAGGAGGTGGAGTGAAGTAAGTTGCTCGCATGGAGGACTCATACCCAGTCATCATTGTCGGTGCCGGATTCGCGGGCGTAGCAGCAGCCAAGGAGCTCGGGCGTAAGGGTGTTCGCGTCTTGCTGATCGACTCGAACAACTATCACCAGTTCCAGCCGCTCCTTTACCAAGTGGCGACATCGCAAATTGGAGTGTCAGCCATCGCCAGGCCGCTTCGTTCGGTTTTCCGCCGGTACAAAACAGTCAAGGTTCTGACGTCGAAGGTGGAATCCGTTAGCGCCGCTGAAAGAGTGGTCAGGACTGCTGATGGTCGCGTCATGCGTGCCGATATCCTGGTCATCGCGGTCGGGGCGGTCCCGAACTTCTTCAACACGCCCGGCGCGGAAGAGCATGCCTTTCCGCTGTATTCGGTCACCGATGCTACGAGGCTTGGGACAGGCCTAACCCGGTTGTTGGACCAGGCTGACAGAAACCCCGACGGGTCTGTGGATGTCGTTGTGGTGGGAGGCGGGCCCACTGGTGTTGAAACGGCTGGAGCAATGGCCGAAAACGTCAAATACGTTGTGAGCAAGTACTTCTCGCCGGAGCTGGCAGCGCGCTGTCGGGTGCATCTGGTGGACATGGTTCCCAGTGTCCTGAACATGTTTTCCAAGAAGTCCCAAAGCTACGCCACTGATCATTTGAAGAAGGTGGGCGTCCGACTCCACATGGGAGTGGGCGTGACCGAAGTCCGGCAGGACGGGGTGACTTTGGCGGATGGGAGTTCTGTACCCGGGCAAATCGTGGTGTGGGCCGGCGGCCTGAAAGCGGGCGACCTCATTGCCGGATCGGGTCTTGCCCAGGGGAGAGGCGGGCGTATCGATGTCCGGCCTGACTTGACTGCCCCCGAGCCGGAAGGCGTCTACGTCATTGGAGATGCAGCCAACATCACGGATTCAACGGGCGCAAAACTGCCGCAACTGGGTTCGGTCGCTCAGCAGGCCGGAAAATGGGCGGCGAAGAACATCCTCGCGGAGCTCAGTGGTGGCAGCCGGACGCCTTTCCGTTATGTGGATAAAGGCTATATGGCGATGGTGGGGCGCGGCGCCGCCGTGGCTGAACTGGGTCGCAAACGCCTCCAGTTGCAAGGCATCTTTGCCTTCCTGTCCTGGCTTTTGGTGCACCTCGCGCTGTTGTCCGGGATCCAACAAAAGATCCGGGCCTTGTTCTCCTGGCTCAACGGTTACCTCCTCCACAGCCCTGCGCAGGTAGTGGTCAGCGGCCCGATTGAGAAGGAACCAACGGAACAGGATCCGCCAGGTACATTGCCTTCAAAGGAGGCTTGACGAGGACTCGTTTTTGTAAGTCCTGTGGGCCAAAATTGCGTGGGCAACAAGAAGTATGCCGGCCAAGGCAAGCGGGAATACGTGCAGGGGGATGGACAGCAGGATCAACAGCACTCCGACGGCGGCTTCCATGACGTCGCGGATACGGGGTTGAACAGGACCGGGTACGGGAACCCCGGATTCCAATTGCCGCGCCAAATGCGGGTCTTGGATGAAGAGCTCGCGCTCAAGCTGCTGCAGTACTTTGCGCTCCCTTTCTGAAAGTGGCATGGGAGATCCTCCTAAGCGCTACGGCTCCTTTGTGCGGTTGGCGGGTCAGCTGGTTTCGCAGGCGAACCTGATTTCCAGTGACTCGATAAGCTAAGCATGCTTACTATTCAGATTTCAAGCATAAATTTGGCTGCGGCAACGAGCTTGTATTGCCGACTGCTTGGACGCTTTGGGGGCTGGGTTCGTGCCGAGGGAGACCCGCTTGAGCGCCCAAGCTGGGAAGATGGCAGGAGGAACCCCGAACAAGGAGCAACATCATGACACTCAAAGAGCGCTTGAAAGCCGACGTCGTCGACCACATGAAGGCAGGCAACAAGACCGCCCTTACCACTGTCCGCAACGTGCTGGGCGAAATTACTACCCGCGAGAAGTCCGGGAAGACGCCGATCGAGTTGGACGACGCCCAGGTGACATCACTGCTCCAAAAGGAAGCCGCCAAGCGCAGGGACACAGCCCGCATCTACACGGAGGCCGGCGAAACCGACCGTGCAGCCGCCGAAGTTGCTGAGGCTGAAATCATCGAGGCTTACCTGCCGAAGGCCCTCACCCGGGAAGAAGTAGAGGCAATCGTCGACGACGCCATCGCGGCACTGAAGGCTGATGGCCAAGAGCTTTCCATGCGTTCCATCGGAGCCGTCATGAAGCCCGTCACCGCCAAGGTTGCAGGACGTTTTGACGGCAAGACTGTCAGTGAGATCGTGCGCGGACGCTTGGCGTAGCGAGCTCAACTGACCCCCAGCAGCCACCGCAAAGTGTCAGCATTCCGCACAGCGTTACCACCGCCGTCGTTGTTGAAGTAGGCGTAGACATCCTTGCCGGAGCCCTCCCACTCGCGAACCCGGTCCGCCCACCATTGGAGATCGTCATCGGAGTAGGAGCCGCCGTACAGGTGCTCATGGTCCGGGCCGTGCAGTCGGATGTACACGAATGGTGCGGTGGCCCGGAGGATGCACGGCAGATGGGCACCACTCATGATGCAGTAGGCGGCACCTCGGCGTTCCAGCAAGGCGTAGACGTCCGGGTGGTCCCAGCTGTCATGGCGAAACTCGACGGCGATGCGAATCCACTGCGGAACGGTTGCCAGGAAGTAGTCGAGTCGGGCGTCGTCGCGTTCAAAATCGGGTGGGAGCTGCGCCAGAAGCACAGCCCTCTTATCGCCGAGTACGTGCCAGCAGCGGACGATCCGTTCTACCCAAACTTCCGGACTGTATAGCTTCTTGCCGTGCGTGAGACCCCGTGGCGCTTTCACTGACATGGCAAAGCCGGGCGGGAGCCGCTCCCTCCAACTCGCGAAGGACGTGTCGCGAGGCCATCGGTAGAAACTCGCATTCAGCTCCACCGTGTTGAATCGCGCTGTGTAGTGGGCCAGGCGCTTGGCTGCAGGAAGGCCGGGGGGATACAACACGTTCTCCCAATGGTCGTAGCTCCAGCCCGAGGTGCCGATGTGGATGCCCATGAAGTGGATGGTAGCTGGTTATTCTCCAGCCGGGGGCGGGCGGCTGGCAGGACTAGCGCCGCCCGGTAGACCTCGCCATCAAAGCTTGGAGGTCTTCGGCAACCTTGGCTACCTCTCGCTGCCTGACGCTTCTTGCTCGTTCCTGTCGGTGTGTTGCGGGCATGGCTGGTCGATGGGTGCTGCGGGTTTGGCGGTGGATTTGCGGATCCCGAACAGGAGCGTCAACGGTGACGGTGCCCTGGAGCGGATCGTGGAAGAGAGGGAAGTTCATAGTCCCTGATCCTGACAGAAGCACCCCGATGCCGATATGGACAGGTGCATACGGTAGCTGGGGGCTGCTGTGCAGATGTCCATCGATCGCACTAAGTTCGGGCAGACGGCCTCCGGCCCGGCCGTGCCGGACCTAACCCCACAGCGCCTTCTTCAGCAGGGCCCTCAGCTGTACGTTCTCTTCCTCACTAAGCGCCGCGAGCTGGGTCTCCTCGCACACTTCCAATGCCGCCCGTGCCTTGTTGTGGATCCGCCGGCCCTCGGTTGTGGAGACGATGATCTTGGCTCGTCGATCCTGCTTGCCTTGCGCTCGTTTAACCAGCCCGCGGTGTTCGAGGTCATCGACGAGGCTGACCACCTGGCTGGGATCCAGGCTGAGGAAATCGGCGAGCTCACGCTGGGTGGGTTCCAGCCCGCTGCACGCGAGAGTCAGTACGGAGAAAGACCGCTCCCGGAGGCCGTAATCAGCCAGTGCCTTGTTGTTCAGGAGTGAACCTGTGGCGTGCAGTTTGGCCAGCAACAGGCCCACATCACTGCCGATTTTTGCTGCGGCAAGGCGCGGGGTTTCCACTTCGGTGCTTTGCGGGCCCATGACAACTCCAATAGTAATGAAAAACAATCGTTGACTTTTTCAATGATCCGTATTCTCATTGATCATGACAAGGATCTCACGATGCAGTGGGATCGGCCTCACCGGCCCCAGCCGGTTACTGCATGCTAAGGAGCACGCCATGAGCTTGAACGGCAAGGTTGCAATCGTCACTGGAAGTGGACAGGGTCTTGGACTCGCTTACGCGAGGGAGCTCGCCCGCCAGGGTGCCGCCGTCGTGGTTAATGACGTGAACGCTGAGACTGCTGCGGAGGCTGTTGCGCAGATTGAGGCCGACGGCGGCCGGGCCACCGCCGTGGTGGTTCCGGTGGGTTCGACGAAGGCTGCGAAGGCTCTGGTGGCGGGTGCTGTTGAGGCGTTCGGCCGCTTGGACATTCTGGTCACGAACGCCGGAATCCTGCGGGATAAGAGCTTGTTGAAGATGACTGATGAGGATTTTGACCTGGTCATCAACGTGCACTTGAAGGGCACGTTCACCTGTGTTCGAGAGGCGTTTGCGTACTTCAAGGAAAACAACGTTGCGGGCAGGATCATCACCATCGGTTCGCCGACCGGCCAGCGCGGCACCTTTGGGCAGACCAATTACGCTGCCGCCAAGGCCGGGATCGTGGGAATGGTCCGGACCTGGGCCCTGGAAATGAAGAAAGCCGGGGTGACGGTGAACTCCGTAATCCCGGTCGCGGCCACGGCGATGACCAAGACCGTCCCGTATTTCCAGAAGGCCGTGGAAGCGGAAGAGCGTGGCGAGGCTATGCCCTCCTTCTTCCGCCACGATCTTGGCTTCGGAACAGCCGACGACGTTGCCGGGCTGATTGCCTTCCTTGCCTCTGACGCGGCTGCCGGCATCACGGGCCAGGCGATTGGTGCCGGTGGGGACCGGTTGCAGGTCTGGACGCACCCGACGCCGGCGAGCACCGAGTACCGCGAGGGTGGCTGGAGCTACGAGGCGCTGCAGGAAAACGCAGGCTCGCTGTTTGCACCGGGGACGTTACAGAGCTTTGGGGAGGAATTCCTGCCGCTGCCCGCCGAACTGCAACCGGAACCGGCCGAGGCTCGCTAACCATGGCTGCTGACCGTTACGAACTGGGCGTCGACGTTGCGAAGCTCGACGCGATCGATATGCATGTCCACCTCGAAGTGGACAGCTGCGGGCATGGCTCACTCCCGGAAGCCCTGACGGAGGCTTCGGCGAAGTACTTCAAGTCCGAGGATCGGACGCCGTCGCTGGACAGGATCGCGGAGGTGTACCGCGGCCTGAACATGGCCGCCGTCGTGTTCACTGTTGACGCCCGGACCCAGCTCAAACACGAGCCGAACAGCATCCCGGAGCTGATCGCGGGGGCGGCGCGGAATAACGATGTGTTGATTCCGTTCGGCAGTGTGGATCCCCGCACGGGCGAGGACGCGATCGCCGGCGCGAAGCATCAGGCTGTTGAACTCGGTGCCCGCGGGTTCAAGTTCCACCCGTCGCTACAGGGTTTCGACCCCTCCAACGAGGCGTTCTATCCGCTGTGGGAAACCCTCCAGGAACTTGGGCTTCCGTGTATTTTCCATACGGGCCAGAACGGTATGGGTGCGGGTCTTCCGGGCGGGTACGGGATCAAGCTCGCGTACTCGAACCCTTTGTTGCTGGATGCTGTGGCCGCTGATTTCCCTGGGCTGCAGATCATCATGGCCCACCCTTCTGTACCGTGGCAGGACGAGGCGAATTCCATCGCGACGCATAAGTCCAACGTCTTCATTGACCTGTCCGGCTGGTCGCCCAAGTACTTCCCGGAGTCCTTGGTGAAGGCCTCGAACTCCGTGCTGCAGGACAAGGTGCTGTTCGGCACGGACTTCCCGCTGATCACGCCGCAGAAATGGCTCGGTGCGTTCGCGGACCTGCCGCTGAAGGACGAAGTGCGGCCCAAGATTCTCAAGGCCAACGCCGTCAGGCTGCTCGGATTGAGCGACTGAGATGACGACGATGACAGCAACAGTGACGGATCAGCGGCTATATGCCGCGGCGGACTGGTACGACGCCGAAGCGCTGCTGACCACCGCGGAACGACAGGTTTTGGGCCGGCTGCGGGACTTCCTGGACACAACGGCGAAGCCCTTGTTGGCAGAGTACTGGGAGCGTGGCGAGTTCCCCGAGCAATTGGCGCGGCCGTTGATCGATCTGGACATCATGGAACCGGCTGATCTCACCGTCGAGGCCCCCGCAAGGGGAATCTTCCATGGATTCCGGATCTTCGAACTAGCCCGCACGGATGCGTCAGTCGCCACCTGGTACACAGCGCAGGCCGGGCTGTTCCGGACCGCGATCCGGGTGGGGGCTTCGGAGGAGCAGCAGAGGGAGTGGATGCCCAAAGTCATCGACTTCTCGCTCAAGGGAGTCTTCTCCCTGACTGAACCGGAGCATGGTTCGGACATCGCCGGCGGACTGGCTACGACCGCTCGCTTTGAAAGAGATTCCGACGGCGGTAGCTGGGTTCTAAACGGTGCCAAGAGGTGGATCGGGGGTGCTTCCGCAGCGGACGTGTTGTGTGTGTTCGCCCGCGACGTCGCCGACGGGCAGGTCAAGGCCTTCCTCGTGGACCGGACCTCCGAGGGCGTGTCCCTTGAGAAGATCCGCGGTAAGACTGCGCTGCGGATGATGCAGAACGCCCACATCACCCTGGAGGGTGTCCGGGTTCCGGAGGCCATGCGGCTGCATAATGTGAACTCGTTCAAGGACGTCGCGGCGATGCTTCGGGCAATGCGCTCAGATGTTGCCTGGATTGCGACCGGCATCCAGGCCGGCGCGTTCGAAGCTGCCTTGGCTTATGTCAAGGAACGCCAACAGTTCGGCCGGAACCTGGGTTCGTTCCAGCTCGTGCAGGAAAAGCTGGCCCGGATGCTCGGCAACATTACCGCGTCGCTGTCGTTGGTGGTCCGGCTGACTGAACAGCAAGGCTGGGGTATCTACCGCGACCAGGACTCGGCCCTGGCCAAGATGCAGACCAGCCTCATGATGCGCGAAACCGTCGCCCTGGCCCGCGAAGTGGTGGGCGGCAACGGCATCACGCTCGCCGCCGACGTCGCACGTTTCCACGCAGACGCCGAGGCCGTCTATTCCTACGAAGGCACCCACGAGATCAACGCCCTCATCATCGGCCGCGCCCTCACCGGCGAGGGCGCATTCACCCGCTAACCCCTTTCTCAATCAGCAAGTCAACTACATCAGGAGGCAACGATGCCCAATCTCGTCGTCGATTTCGACACCCTGCTCACCATGTCCGGCAAGGACCTCGGCAGCACCGACTACCGCGAAATTACCCAGCAGCAGATCAATCTGTTCGCCGACGCCACGGATGACCAGCAGTGGATCCACACCGATCCCGAACGCGCCAAGGAGGGCCCCTTTGGAGCCCCGATCGCTCACGGTTTCCTCACCCTGTCCCTCATCATCCCGTTCTGGGGTGAACTTTTCGACGTAGAGGGCGTGACCACGAAGGTCAACTACGGACTGGACAAAGTCCGCTTCACTTCACCGGTCAAGGTCGGCTCCAAGGTCCGCATGAACGGCGGCATTGCCGAGGTCACCGAAGTCAAAGGCGGCGCCCAGATCAAGGTCAACGCCACCATCGAAATCGAAGGCCAGGAACGTCCCGCCGTCGTCGCCGAGTTCCTGGCTCGTTTCTACAAGTAGGAAGCGTTTCTACAAGTAAAAACCAATCCCGTCCCTCCTCTCCCAAGGAACAGCCATGTCAGGACACACTGCGCTCGCACCGTCGAGCACGGCCGCCAAGCGCAAAGAGGCGCGCACGGTCATCATGTCCAGCTATCTGGGCAGCACCATCGAGTTCTACGACTTCTTGCTGTACGCAACGGCTGCAGCGGTTGCCTTCCCCAAGGTGTTTTTTGCCGGTACTGATGAGTGGGTAGGCGTCGTGGCCGCATATGCCACGTTCGCTGCCGGCTATGTTGCCCGCCCTTTGGGCGGCATCATCTTCGGGCACTTTGGCGACAGAATTGGCCGCAAGGGCATGCTCATTGTCTCCATGGCGATGATGGGTATTGCCTCCACGTTGATTGGCCTGATTCCTGGAGCCAACGTCATCGGTCCTTGGGGTGCCGTGATTCTGGTGGTCCTGCGCGTCTGCCAGGGAATTGCCGTCGGAGGTGAATGGGGTGGGGCCGCACTGATGGCTTTGGAGCATTCGGATCCCAAGCGTCGCGGCTTCGCGGCGTCGTTCGTGAACGCCGGTGCCCCCACGGGCGCAGTCCTCGGTACCGTAGTTATGGGCATCTTCTCGGCCCTTCCTCAGGACGCGTTCTTGGCCTGGGGTTGGCGTGTGCCGTTCCTGTTGTCCTTCGTGCTGTTGATCGTGGGCATGTTCGTGAGGCTGCGGGTTTCCGAGAGCCCCATCTTCGCCGAAGCTGTCGCCAAGGAAAGCGCCCAAGCTACCAAGCGCAAGATTCCGTTGCTGGAAGTGCTTAAGCGTCCCAAGGCGCTCATCATGATCATGTTTGCCGGTGCCGCCGGATTCGGCCTCCAGGTAGTGCTGCCCACGTTCTCCGTAACTTATGCCGTATCCAAGGGCGCACCTCAGCAGGGCGTGCTCTATGCCTTTGCAGGGGCCTCGGCCATCTCCATCCTGTTCGTCCTTCTGGGAGGCAGGCTCTCTGATCGATTCGGACGCCGTCCCGTCATGGTCACGGGCTTGGCGCTGTTTATCCTGTACCTGTTCCCGATGTTCGGAATGCTCAGCTCCGGCAGCATCGCGTTGGTCTTCCTGGCCTTCACGGTGGCGCTGATCCTGCATTCTTCCCTCTACGGACCGCTGGCAGCCTTCGTCTCCGAACAGTTCGGCACCACTAACCGCTATACCGGCGCGGCAGTGGGCTACCAGTTAGCGACGCTGATCGGCGCTGGTTTCACCCCGGGAATCGTTGCCGGACTCTACAAGGACGCCGGCCAGAGCATCGTCCCAGTGGTGGTGTTCCTGTCCGTCATGTCGCTGGTATCGATTGTCTTCATCCTGCTGACGCGGGAGTCTAAGAACAACGACCTCTCTACGGTCAGTTAGGAGTACCGCACCATGAACAACAACGGAGTTGGATCCTGGCTGCACCGGCGCCGGATCAAGTCCGGGGCCAAGACGGCTGTCATTTCCGGTGGGCAGACTTTGAGCTACAGGGACGTGGCAGACCGGACCGACCACTTGGCCAACGCCCTCAAGGACAGGGGAGTGGCCAAGGGGGACAGGGTGGCTTACCTCGGCGAGAATCACCCGTCCTTTGTGGAGACGTTTTTCGCCTGCGGGCTGCTCGGTGCGATCTTCGTCCCGCTGAACACTCGTTTGGCGGCCCCGGAGCTGCAGTTTCAGCTGCAGGACTCAGGCGCACGGCTCATGATCAGTTCAGCAGCCTTGGAGGTCGTGGCCGCCGCATCGTGCGTCAACACCGAAGTCGCCCACCGTCTTGTGGTGGCGCCCGACGACGTCACTGACGCTGCCGCCCTGAAGCTGCCATCCGGCGTCGAGCACTATGGCGAGGTGCTTGAGGCCGCATTCGCAACGCCGCTGGATGAAGCCGTAACGCTGGACGACGCCGCCATGATCCTCTACACGTCAGGTACCACAGGCAAGCCCAAAGGGGCGCTCCTCACGCACGGCAACATCACCTGGAACTGCATCAACACGGTGGTGGACATGGACCTGAACCGCAACGATGTGGCGCTCATGATTTCACCGCTGTTCCACGTAGCGTCCCTGGATATGGGCCTGCTCCCGATGCTGCTCAAGGGCGCAACGGTGATTCTTGAATCCAAATTTGACGCCGGCCGCGTACTGGACCTGATGGGGCAGCACAAGGTCACCACGCTCAACGGCGTCCCAACCACCTTCCAGATGCTCTGTGACCATCCGGGATGGTCGACGGCGGACCTTACGTCACTGGACAAGCTCACCTGCGGCGGTTCCGCGGTTCCGCAGAGGGTGCTGGACGCCTACGAGCAGCGGGGCATCGGGTTTACCAGCTGCTACGGCATGACTGAAACCGCGCCCGGGGCCACCATGTTGCCGGTCTCTGCATCCAAGGAGAAGGCTGGCTCCGCAGGGTTGCCGCACTTCTTTACGGACGTGCGGATAGCCGACCCCACGGGCGGCGTTGCGGGCCTCTGTGAGGTGGGGGAGATCCAAATTTCCGGCCCCAACGTGATCAAGGAGTACTGGAACCGGCCGGAGGCCACTGCCGAAAGCTATTCCGACGCGTCCTGGTTCCGTTCCGGCGACATGGGCTACCAGGACAGCGAAGGCTTCCTGTTCGTCTCCGACCGCATCAAGGACATGATCATTTCCGGTGGGGAGAACATCTACCCGGCCGAGGTGGAGGCTGCCATTGCGGAGCTGCCCGCGGTGGGGAGCGTGGCCGTGATCGGAGTCGACGACGAGAAATGGGGAGAAGTGCCGCGGGCGATCGTCACTCTGCGTGAGGGCGAATCCCTCACCGAGGAACAACTCCGCTCGCATCTTGAGGGCCGGCTGGCAAGGTACAAGATCCCCAAATCGGTGGTGTTCGTTGAGGAGATGCCGCGGACTGCCAGCGGGAAAATCCGGAAGATGGACCTTCGAAAGCACTACGCCCAGTGAGAGTTCCTCTGTTGCGCACGGGACGAAATATTCCGTTACCAAGCTAAATCCGGGTTAATTTCCTCCATCGAACTGCCTAATTCGCTGTCGGGGCATTACGATAAGCACGACTCACTCTGAGCAAGACGCATTGTCACAGCTCACACCTAACCCGGGGGATATAACAATGAGCACTTACCCGCAACAACCGCAGCAGACCGAACAGTACGGCGCACAGGCCGGCGAGCCGCCGCTGTGGGCCCCATACTACGGCGCCCCGATCGGCGCCGCTGTAAAGCGTTTCTTCAAGAAGTACGCCGACTTCTCCGGCCGCGCGAGCCGTAGCGAATACTGGTGGTGGACCCTGGTTTCCGTCATCGTCACCACCATTCTCAACACCCTCGCAACAGTCGTCGGTTCAGCAGGAGCAACCGTCAGCGACTCCGGAACTGTCACTCTCGGTGGCGGAGCCATTGCGTTCTACGTCATCCTCGGCATCTGGGGCCTGGCAACACTCGTCCCGTCCCTGGCTCTGCTGGTTCGCCGCCTGCATGATGGCAACTTCACTGGCTGGCTTGCCCTGCTTGTCCTGGTGCCGTTCCTTGGCGTCCTCGCAGTATTCGTCCTCTCGCTCCTGCCGTCCAACCCGGCCGGTCAGCGTTTCGACAAGCCCACGGCTGCCTAGTCGTTCACGCATCAAATAAAGGGGCGGCACTTCGCGTACCGCCCCTTTTTGCGTGCCCTCTCCGTGCCCACGCCACGGGCTGTGAAATGCTGTCACTAACACGGACCGACCCCAATGACGAGGAGCTCCATGCCCAACCCTCCACAAACGAGAACCGTCAAGCGTTGCGCCGTGATTGGTGGCGGGATCATCGGCGTTGCGGTCGCGAGGGAACTGGCCAACAGACTCGACGACGTCCAGGTCACCGTCTACGAAAAGGAAGACCGGCTCGCAGCACACCAGACCGGGCACAACTCAGGTGTGGTTCACGCGGGCCTTTACTACGAACCGGGCGGGCTGAAGGCAAAGCTATGCCGCAGGGGAGTGGAACTGCTGCAGGAATTCTGCGCCATGAAGAACCTGCCCTATGAGGCTTGCGGCAAATTGGTCATTGCCCAAAGTCCCGAGGAATCCACCCGCTTGGACAACATTTTCGCCCGAGCCGTAGCCAATGGCGTCCCGGGTGCACGGATGTTGCGGGGTGAGCAGATACGTGAGGTGGAGCCGAACGCCGTCGGGCTTTCCGCCTTGCACTCGCCGGAGACGGCGATCGTTGATTACACGGCCATCACCAACGCGCTCGCCGACGACGTCCGCAGCTCGGGCGGGACCATCCGCCTTGGGCAGGAGGTTATTGCGCTTGAGCAGCAGGGTAGTGGCGTGGTGGTCACCACCGAAGAGGGCGGCGAACATTATGACCTCGTGGTGGCGTGTGCGGGTCTCCAGTCGGACCGCTTGGCCGAGGCGGCCGGCGAACCGGCAACGCCGCGGATCGTGCCGTTCTTCGGGCAGTACTTCCTCCTGGGTAAGGAAGCGCGGGATCAAGTGCGAGGCCTGATTTACCCAGTGCCGGACCCCAAACATCCATTCCTGGGAGTACACCTCACCAAACGCATCGACGGAGAGATGATGCTTGGTCCGAATGCGTTTATTTCCTTCGGCCGTGAGTCCTATGCGTGGAGCGAAGTGAATGTCCGCGACGTCCTGAATTACACGCTCTTTCCGGGGTTCTGGAACTTTGCCCGGCAGAACGTGCCTTCAGCGGTTCGGGAATTCCAGACCGTAGTAAGTAAGAAAAAATTCATCCGGGAGGCCATGCGCTTTGTACCCTCACTGGAGGGTGCCACGATTCTGCCCGGAACTCGCGGCGTACGCGCGCAGGCCATGAATGGTGACGGTTCGCTGGTGGACGACTTTGTCATCGCACGACGCCGGGACGCGGTCTTGGTGCGCAACGCACCTTCTCCGGGAGCAACTTCGTCCATGGCGATAGCGGAGTACATCGTGGAGAAGGCTTTGCAGGACAGCTAGGCCGTGTTGCCTGACAGTTAACAAGCTCGTGACCAACCGGAAATTGCCCCCAAACCCAAGGTGGCTACCGTTACTGCATGATCGGATCGCTGGCCTCGCTTGCCACCTCAGTCGGTACTACTATTTCGGCCTGGATCGAGGCAGCCTACGTCCGGGAATGGACTGCCGAAGAGGACACTGCTGGGCATGAGTACATGAGTGACCTGGCGTGGCTCCCGGCCCTCAGCGGTGTCACAGTGGCCAGTGCGCAGGCCATCCAAGCGCACGCCGCAAGGGCCGGCGCAGGGTCCTAGAAGGCGCTCGAAATGCTGCAGAATGTCGCGTTGGGCACACCATTCGTTTATCGCGTGTAACATGCCCTAAACTGCTTCACTGAGGTGCCGAGATAGGCACTATGCAGCAACGAAAGCGAACCCTCAATGGCTACTGATTACGATGCCCCGCGCAAGACAGAAGAAGAGTCTCCCGCTGAATCGCTTGAGGCCCTTCAGGCGTCACGTGGGAACACTGCACAGACCGCGGTCATCGACGTCGAGGAAAGCGATACCGCTGAAGGAATCGACCTTCCCGGCGCCGATCTTTCCGGTGAAGAACTGACTGTCATTGTGGTCCCGGAGCAGTCCGACGAATTCACGTGCGGCTCCTGCTTCCTGGTCCGTCACAGGTCCCAGATTGCGCTGGAAAAGAACGGTCTCAAGTACTGCAAGGACTGCGAAGGCTAAGTAACGCCCGGGTCTCGTTATCTTTGGTTACGAACACGTGCCCGAAGAGCCCTTAAGCGACTACTAAAGACCCACAAAACTGACCTTCAATGACTCTCCTGTGACCCCGCTGGCGCCCGTTTAACGGTTGCGCTCCGAAGCGGCCACAACCCACCCAAAGCCCCCGACGCCCTCCTACTGTTGAAGTATCAACTTCGCCTGAAGGGGGCACAAAAAATGAGGAAATTTGGAGCGGGCCTGGCAGCGGTCCTGGCAGTCGCCGCGCTCGGCCTGGTGGCGCCGGGGCCAGCCTCGGCAGCAACATATTGCGGTATCTCGTGGGGTTCCATGGCCAAGGCCGATCTCGACTGGAGCTCCGCCCATGTCACCAACGTTCGTACGGGTCAACAGCCCTGCTACGACCGGTTGGTGATTGACATGACCGGCAAGGTGGCCGGTTACGTGGTTCAGTACGTTCCGGTGGTGACCCAGGATGCTACTGGCTACCCCATCCCGGTGCTGGGGGATGCTGATCTTCAAGTAATGGTTACGGCGCCGTCGTACAACCAGTACAGCCAGCCGACCTACGAACCGGCAGCCAAGGCCGAACTGTCCAACGTTTCCGGGTACCAGACGTTCCGGCAGGTTGTTTTCGCGGGCAGTTTTGAGGGCACCACGAGCATCGGTCTGGGAGTTCGGGCCCGACTTCCGTTCCGGGTCTTCACCTTGGACGGGCCCGACGGCGGTTCCCGCCTTGTGGTGGATGTGGCCCACCGCTGGTAGGAAGGGCCGCCGCTACTCCCCAAATCACGGGAAAGCGGCGAGTTCGCAGGAAACTTCCCTGCGAACTCGCCGCTTTCCCACGAACTCGGTGGAAGGCGAACCCGGGCCGCGGTTACTCCGGAACTACCAAAGCCGGCGTATCCTTCCGGATGGTCTCGCCGCGGAAGAACCCGGGCCGAACGCGGGACATGATCAGCATGACAACGGCGCCCAAGGCCAGGATGCCGATGCCCAGGACGAACACGAGCCCCACACCGAAGATCTCCGAGCCACTGCCGAACTCCGGAGCCCAGCTGTCCACGGCGGTTTGCAGGAACACCACGAACAGGCCTACGCCACCAAACAAGGGGCACACGAGCCGCAGGAAGAAGTTCCTGGCGCTGGAGAACACGCTGTTACGGAAGTACCAGACACAGGCGATGGCCGTGAGTCCGTAATAGAAGCAGATCATCAGGCCCAAGGCCAGGATGGTGTCGTTCAGGACGTTCTCGCTGATCACGTGCATCACCGCGTAGAAGCCCGCGGACAGGACGCCGGCTGCAATGATGGCGAAGCCCGGCGTCGAGAACTTCTTGCTCATGTGGCGGAAGCGCTCCGGCAGGGCGCCGTAGTGGGCCATCGCCAGCAGGCTTCGCGAAGGCGAGGTGAACGTGGACTGCAGGGATGCCGCGGAGCTGGAGAGCACTGCGAGGGACATGAGGATTGCGAACGGACCCATCACCGGGGACGCGAGTGCGGTGAAGACGTTAGCGTGGTTTTCCTCGTTGTTCAGGCCGATTCCGGTGTCTCCGACACCTGCGAACATCAACGTCGCGATGGTGATCAGGAGGTAGATGCCCAAGACGATCACGGCCGTCAGAGTTCCGGCGAGACCGGCGGTTTTCTTGCCATTGGCGGTTTCTTCGTTCACTGTGAGGCAGACATCCCAGCCCCAGTAGACGAAGATCGACAACGAGATGCCGGCAGCGATCTGACCGAAGGTTTCGATTTTGGTGACGTCGAACCAGTCCCAGCTGAACGGGACAGCGGTTTCGGACGTGGACCAGTTAGCGAATGCCATGGCAACGAACATGCCAAGGACCAACAGCTGGAACCCCACCAGGCCGTACTGGACGATCTTGGTGGTGTGCAGCCCCCGGTAGCTCACCCAGACGGCAAGCGCCACGAAAACGAAGCACGTGGCAACGTTGAGCAGCTTGTTTGAGGCGAGGTCGGCAAGCTCGGGTGAGCCCGTGGCTTGTGCAAGGAACAGGTAGAAGAAGTCCACGGCGACGCCGGCCAAGTTGGAGAGGACGATGATGTTGGCTGCAAGCAAGCCCCAGCCACCCATCCAGCCCACCCACGGACCGAAGGCCTTGGTGACCCACGTGAAGGTGGTGCCGCTGTCCGGGGAGTCTGCGTTGAGTTCCCGGTAGGCAAGCGATACGAGGATCATCGGGATGAACCCGATCAGGAAGATGACGGGCAACTGGAGCCCGACTTCATTGACGGTTGGACCGAGCGCACCGGTCAGCGTGTACGCCGGGGCGATGGTTGAAATGCCAAGAACGACGACGGCGAGGAGCCCCAACTGCCCCGTCTTCAGTCCCTTGCCGCTGATCTGGTGCGATTCGGCAGCTTCATTACCGCTGCGGCGGATTGTCTGGCTCATATGAGGCCCTTTCTAGATGGCCGAGGCTGCTGCTGGGTAATGCAGTGGATGCCGCCGCCCCGTGCGGGGAGTTCGCGCGCGTCCATACTGACTACGCGGCGTCCGGGGTAGGCGTCGGAGAGAATGCGGAGTGCCTTCTCGTCCACGGGGTCGTTGAAAGTGCACGCGATAACTCCGCCAGGGTGTAGCCGCCGGTGGGGATGGCCATCCAGACGCGGTCCTGCGGAGCCGTTTCCGATGGCATGCGCCAAGCGCTCACGCGTCAGCTACCTGGGTTTGGTTCGCGGCTGGCTTGGCGTTGGGGTAGGCCAGTTCGACCGGGCGGACATTCATTGCCGGACGGGCGGCGATGGAAGTTGCGGCTTCCTGGTGTCTGATTTCAATCATGGGGGGCTTTACTCCGTGAGACGACAGTCACTAAATGAATAGCGTTCATTTAGTATGACCGGAGTCACCCTCCAGCGCAAGGCGTGAGCGGCGGCCTCTCTTTTGTGACCGGCGGGCGTTCCTCGGAGCGGGCTGGATGGTTTTCCACATAGGAGCATCGCGGTCTTATCGCGCCCTCGGCTGGCTGGAAGAGTGGGGGCATGGAGCAAATGCGGGAGGGCGAGGCGATTGATGCCGTAGGCCTTCTTCGTGTTCCGGAAGTTGGCGGCTCCTCGGGTGGGCCCGGGGTTTCCGATCTGATCTCGCTCCTGAGCACCGTCAGCTTGGGCGCCGACAGCGCCGGGCTGATCGACCAAATCCGCGGACTGGAGAACCTGAAGTCGGCCATTACCGCTTTGCAGGCGCGGGCGGCTCTGGCTTTTGATCGTGCCCAGCGTGCCGAGCAGGCCGAGGCGGGTGTTCCTGCGTCCGAACGTGGCAGTGGTTCGGGTGTGCAGGTGGCGTTGGCGCGGAGGGAGTCGCCGAATCGTGGGTCCCGGTTGTTGGGTTTGGCGAAGGCTCTTGTGTTGGAGATGCCGCGGACTTTGGCCGCGTTGGAGTCGGGGCAGTTGAATGAGTGGCGGGCGACGCTTTTGGTGAAGGAAACAGCGTGTTTGTCTGTCGAGGACCGGTCCGCGGTGGATGAGGAGCTCGCCGCCGATACCGGGACCTTCGATGGTGCCGGGGATAAGGTGATCGTTGCGGCGGCGAAGGCTGCTGCGTATCGGCGTGATCCTTGGCCGGTGGTTGGGCGTGCGAGCCGTGCCGCCGGTGAGCGGACGGTGAGCCTGCGTCCGGCGCCGGACTCCATGACTTACCTGACCGCCCTGTTACCGGTGGCCCAAGGGGTGGCTGTTTACGGTGCTCTGTGCCGGGTGGCTGATTCTGCCCGTTCCAGTGGCGATGTCAGGTCCGGTGGGGTTGTCCCGACCCGTGGCCAGGTCATGGCCGACACCTTGGTCGAACGCGTCACCGGCACACCCGGCGGGATTTC
>NZ_JAPSHI010000063.1:0-4159 GCF_031180005.1 Paenarthrobacter sp.
CGCGAAACGCTGAAAGGCGGAAACGGTTTCCGAATACCACCTGCGCGGGTGGCGGAATGGCAGACGCGCTAGCTTGAGGTGCTAGTCCTCGAAAGGGGGTGGGGGTTCAAGTCCCCCTCCGCGCACAAGGGAAGCCCCGGAAAATCATTGATTTTCCGGGGCTTTTTTGTTTCTCCACTCATTCGAACGGTGTTTTCACTCACGCGGGTGTCAACATGCGTCACCCGCAATGGGGATCGACGCAGAGTGGATTTGTGGCATACAGAGACTCGAGACAACGCAAAAGTGCCACCTCGGAACCCCGGATGCCACCAGGGTTGAGTATCGGGACACTGTCTTTAAGACCATTGCAGATGTACACGGCCTCATATTGGCCGCCTTCAACTCCATCGTCAGAGACAAGCGTCGCACCGACAAGCCGTTAATGTGTGTTCTTGAACACAGCAAATATCGCCATCGACCATCGCCGCGCTTGGGACGCTTGGGCGTGGCAGGCAAAAAAGGACTTATTCCCGCGACTCATTGGAACCGTGTCCGGACTGCCCAGGAAAAGTCGCTGTCGGCATCGGGGTTCCGGTGGCAGACCAGTTTCGACGGCAGTGCTCCGGCGACTTCAAAGCGTGCCGTACCGTGCTCCACGACGACACGCCCGTGCTTGTTGCCCTCCAGCGCGTGGGGGTTTCCATTGCTGCTCTTCGCGCCTCGGTCAGGGTGTCGATGCCCTGACCGTTGACAGCCCATTCGGAACTCACTTTGGCCTTAAGGGCCACGAGCCGCCAAGCTATAACGAATTGAGCGCCTGCGAGGTAGCCGCCCATCCATACCCGTGCCGCCGACGGCGTAATGCCAGGCCTCAGTCCGGGTTTTGGTGCCAGCAGTGGTGTTCCTGTTCAGGCTTCCATTTTCCGGGGCCTTAGCCGCGGATCTTGTCATCGAAGTGATCTCCCAAGCCACCCACTCCCGAAGCTGATTAGTACTCCAGGCCGGTGTGGTGACAGCTCAAGCCACCACCACCCATTCGTCCGTGTAGTCGGAAAAGGGCGGCCCGTCGGGGCAGTCAACAGATGTAGCGGTTGATGACCCCGACTTCAGCCTGAACCGGACGCAGGCGCTGACGGTGCGCTGCTTGGCCCACCAGCCGCCGCTGGTCGTCAGGTGCTCCCGGTAGTAGTGCTCCGTGAAGAAGTCACCGTTGGAGTCCCAACCGAAGGTGTATGGGTTGCCGGGGCCCTCAAGCTTTGAAGCCACCAGGTCCCGGTCGGAGGTGTCCGTGAATGCCGTGAACCGGATGAACCAGTCCTTGCCTTCGGCCGCTTTTTCGCGGATGGCGTTGCGGCCCGTCTCCTCGATGTTCGGAGCGGCGCACGAGGTCAGGGCCAGCACAATGACAACCACGCCGAACACCCAGCGTTTAGTCTTTCCGCGCGAACTAAATTGGTACATCGAAAGACCAGCCCCTACGAGTTCCGCAGGAACCAGGACCGCCCACGACGCAGCGCCACAGCCAGATTGCTGACGGCGTGATGCGACTCGGCCGTCCCGACGTCGGAAAAGGAACCATTCCCGCCGTACAAGGAAAGTCCGTCGGCGGCCGCCCCGCGGAGACCGCGCGCATCTGTGACATCAGCGAACCGCGCGTCGAACCAGTCAGCAGTCGTTTGTCGCGATTCGTCCTGTTCTGCCTGGGCCACGGAGCGGACTTCTGCAATAGCCGTCATGATTTCTTCCCGGACAGCTTCAACCTCTTCGTGCGGCTACTCATAAACGTTCCTGCAACAGGTTGCTCGTGCTTCTGCGTTTGCTGCTTGGACCGAGGCCGGCGCCTCCTCCTGCGGCGCTTGCCCGGACCACTAAACGGGGGCCGGGGCTCGCCCATGCGCGGGCCGGACCAGTAACGTCCGCCGATCAGTATGCCGGCGACGATGCCGTAACCCCACGCGTGTGGAAGGGCCATTTGGTCAGTAGCACCGCCGACGAAAGCCAAGGCAAACCAGACGACAGGCACGATCAGGATGAGGCCGTTCCTGACCTGCAGAGGTGGCGGGAAGCGGAAGAGGACCCAGCCTGCGAGGACTGCTGCAGCGAGAACGGAAACAACCGCCACCGTTGGGGACAGCAGAAATAGCTGCGCGGTACCGATCCCGAGCAGCGCAAGCGCACACACGGCGTTGATCGCCGCCAGGCGCCGGCCGCCCGAGAAGCTGCCGTCAGCTTGACGCCGGTTCGGCTGCTTGAATTCCGTCCCGGCCCGCGGGCCGTGCCACACATATCCTCCGGCGATTGAACCGACGATGAACCCGAGGAACCACGGCCCTGCCGCAGGGACAGCCAGGCTTTCCTCAAGCGAGGTCAGCGTGAGGAAGGTCAGGAACAACGCCCAGAGCATCACATTGAAGGCACGCTCTGACTGCGAGACGACCCGGTAGACAAGAACCGCGGAGACCACCGACAGGGCGAAAAAGAAGGACGCCTCAATCAACCTGTCGCGGAAGAACCATCCGAATACCGCAACCAGCAGTGCAATCAGCGCGCCATGTAAGACGCTCACGTTCCATTGGTCAAATCTCTTCAGCACGGCACTACCCCCAATGGATACAAGGATAGACGCCATCGTGGGCCACACATGTCACCGATGGGATAGGCGCCACGTGCCCCTTTCGTTAGTCCTTACCAGTAATCGGGATAGCTGCTTACCGTGGGAATCGAGCAGGCCCACCCGATAGCTGGCCAGGCCAGGGTTCGCCGCAGGTTGAACTTCGGGATCCTCGGGTGGGATTTCCACCGTGGGGCAGCACCGTTTCGGATGCCGACCGCCGCGCGCCATATCCGTCAGCGGCGGGTTTTTTTGCTGGCGAGCGATCATAGCCACCCGATGAACGCACGCTATTGGCTCTTCTTCCCGGCGGATTTTGCCCGCACAAGCATCCGTTCCCCTTGCCCGCCAAAGACGCTGAGTACTTCGGCGGGCTGGTCCCCTGTGCTGCCGAACCAGTGCGGCACGTGGGTATCGAATTCGGCAACTTCCCCGGGTCCCAAAATCAGGTCATGATCCCCCAGCACCAGCCGCATTCTTCCGGAAAGCACATACAGCCACTCGTACCCCTCGTGCGTCTTCAGCTCAGGATGGATCTTCGAGACCGGGATGACGATCTTGGCGGCCTGCATTCCCCCTGGCTGTCGGGTCAGGGGAATGACGGTGCGGCCATTGGACCCCTTGGGCTTGAGCCTTACACGTGGGTCGCCGACCTCAGGCGCTCCGACCAGGTCATCCAGTGGCACGTTGTATGCCTCAGCCAGCGGAAGGAGCAGTTCCAGGCTTGGGCGGCGCTGGCCTGATTCAAGCCGCGACAGCGTGCTTTTCGATATGCCGGTGGCGGCCGCGAGGGCCATCAACGTCACTCCGCGGTGCGTCCGGAGTCGTTTCAGCCGGGACCCGACCTGGCCAAGGGCTGCCGCTACTGGTAACGACGCTTGCTTCACAGGGCCTATCCAACGCCGCTTTCCCGGAATCAGCAACGTTTGTTGTCGGTACTGGGAAACCCGAAGAGCCTTGAAGGCATGAAGGAATTTGAGGTAGTTGTAGTCGGCGGCGGAGCCGCCGGATTGTCCGCAGCCCTGGTGCTTTCCCGGGCCCGACGCAAGGTCCTGGTGATCGATGCCGGAAATCCTCGGAACGCTCAGGCACCTCACATGCACGGGTTCCTTTCCCGCGACGGGCGGGCCCCCGGGGATCTGCTGGCGGCAGGGCGGGAGGAAGTCCGCGGCTACGGAGGAGAGGTACGCGAGGGTACCGTCACAGAACTTGCGCCGTGCCTGCCAACAGGCTTTAGGCTCCTGCTGGCAGACGGAGGGCAGGTATCGGCCCGCCGGCTGCTTCTGGCCACGGGTTTGCGCGATGTGCTGCCCCGGATTCCAGGTCTCTGGGACCGGTGGGCCCGGGACGTCCTGCACTGCCCGTACTGTCACGGATATGAGGTAAAGGACCAGCAGCTCGGGGTTCTGGGCGGGGCACCGGACGCTGTCCGTCTCACCCAGATCGTCCGGCAGTGGGCCAAGGATGTCATCCTCTTTACCCCTGCCGGTTCCCTGACACCCCTGCAGCGTTCCGAGCTTGTTGCCCGCGCCATCGGAATCGTCGAAGGCGAGGTACAGCAGGTCC